>JAJXUF010000131.1 GCA_021783175.1 Pseudomonadota bacterium | reverse complement strand
CCGTACCGCACCGACGAGGCCCCGCGCCCGGGGGGGTGGGGGGGGGGGGGGGGGGGGGGGGGGGTCGGGGGGGGGGGGGAGTTCCACGAGACGCGACTACCTCGCGCCGCCAGACCAAGCCAATATTGATATATCCGGGCACAGCCCGTGCTCAACATGAGGTACAGATTCGGGTACAGCGCCCAAAAAGCCTGCAAATTGGCGTCGAGCGCTCCGCCCCGACAAGGCGGACTCTGATCGGAGTGCCGGCCTAATCCCGCTCGGTGTCCGATCCGGTAGCCCGCGGGAAGTTGTTCTGCTGACGCTCCTCTTCCTTGATACGCGCATAGATTTCTTCACGATGCACTGGCACGTCCCTCGGCGCGTTCACGCCGATACGGACCTGATTGCCCTTCACACCAAGAACCGTGATGTCGATCGTGTCGCCGATTTTCAGTGTTTCACCAATGCGTCGGGTCAGTATCAGCATCACGTTTCTCCATGTGAGGTGAGGGTTGAGCCGCGGCGCCCGGATATCCTGGATTTTGCAAGAGGATAACCAGTTGGGCTGGAAACGCGTACGCTATTAATAGTATATATTAGTGGAAGAATCCGACAATGCCGGAATCCATGCCAGGCTGCTCCGGAGGTATCGTATGGCCCGTTCGTTCATGTCTATATTAGAAGGATTCTTGCGCCGGATCGCCATCCAGCGCAATGACATCTTGGGACGCGAACAGGGACAGACGATCGTACGGGTGGTCGTCGTTGTAATCCTGCTGGCTTACTTCGTACTCGGGCACTGGCCGCTTGACCTGAGCGACGGGCCGCCAAGCTGGCTTTTGTTTCTGGCAACGTTTCTAGCGTTCTCCCTCGCCTTGGCCGTGGCCGCGCGGCGCGGCACAGGCTCGCCTCCTTATCGCCGCTTCGCCGCCAACATTGGCGATGTCGCGACCATCACCTACCTTATGGCCAACACCGGCGAGGCGGGCGCCGCGCTCTTTCTCCTCTACCTGTGGGTCACGCTCGGCAATGGGTTCCGTTTCGGCCTGGCCGCCATGGGTGTCAGCACGGCGCTTTCCGTTTCCGGGTTCGCAGTGGTGATCCTGACCAGCGCGTTCTGGCAGCACCACGGAATGCTGGCTGGCGGCGTGACGGTGGCACTGGTGGTGTTACCATCGTACGCTGCGCACCTCATCCACCACCTGCACCGTGCACGCAAACGCGCCGAAGAGGCGAGCGCCGCGAAGAGCAAGTTTCTGGCGCGCATGAGCCATGAACTGCGCACGCCGCTCAACGGCATCCTCGGTACGGCCGACCTGCTTCGCAACAGCACCCGATTGTCGAACGAGGAGCGCGAGCTGCTCGGCGTGATCCAGGAATCGGTAAGTGTGTCGCTGCGCCAGATTGACAGCGTACTCGATTTTGCCCGCATCGAAGCCGGAAAGTTGGTAATCGAACAAACCGACTTCGAGCTGCACGAGGTGCTACGCAGCGCGCTACGCATGCTGGGTCCCGCTGCGCGGGGGAAATCATTGCGCCTGCTGTTGCGGGTGTCGCCGCAGGCGCCCTGTCGGCTAATCGGCGACCCGCACCATGTGCGGGAGATCCTGCTCAACTTGCTGTCGAACGCCGTCAAATTCACCGAGTCCGGCTACGTAGCCCTGCAAGTCGAGCCGGTCGCAGCCGAGCATCGCAACGTGCGCCTGCGCTTCGAGATCCGTGATACCGGCATCGGCATCGCGCCCGAGTCGCTGGAGCGCATCTGGGAAAGCTTCACGCAGGAAGACAGTGGCACCACCCGGCGCTTCGGCGGTACCGGGCTCGGCACCACCATTGCCCGGCATCTTGTCGAGCTCATGGGTGGGCGCATCGCGGTGTCAAGCATCAAGGGACGCGGCACGGTGTTCTGGTTTGAGCTGCCCTTCCAGCGCCAGACCGGTCCGGAAGCAGATAATGCGCTCACCAATGCGCGCTTGCTGCTGGTGTCGGCCGATACGGCGTTGGCACAAAGCGTCGCAGTCGCTGCGGCAGATGGCGGCGAGGGTACCGTCACGGTTGTTGCCTCTACCGCGGAGGCCGTGACCGCGCTGGCGCGCGGCATCCGCCTCGGTAATCCCTGGCAGGCTGTATTGCTGGACGAGATGCTCGCGTTTCCATCGGCGCCAACGCGCCGGACCGTGGCGTTAGTGGATAAGGCGATTGCCGCGCAGACGCCGGTCTATCTTGTGACAGAGGCTGTTCATGATATCGAGCGCATGTGCGAGTGGGGCTATGCAGGCAGCTTGCCGAGAAGCCCGCAGCCGCAGGCACTGGCCAACGTGGTCCGTGCCTCGCCGCATTACGATGCGCGGGTCGACGCACCGTCGCGCGTGGTGCGCGTCGAACCGTGGGCATGGGGACGAGAGGGCAAGAGTGCCCGCCGCATCCTGATCGCCGACGACAATCGCACCAATTGCCTGATCCTCGAGCATATCCTTGAGGCTGCCGGTTTCGCGGTGGACGTGGCGGGTGACGGCGAGGCGGCGCTCGATAAGCTCGTTACCGGCGGCTACAAGGCCGCGGTGATCGATCTGCACATGCCGGGACTCGACGGCGTCGACTTATTACGCCGCTATCGGTTGATGACTGGCCGTACGCGTGTGCCAATCGTAATGCTGACTGCAGATGCCACCGTCGACGCCAAGATGGACAGCGCGGATGCCGGTGCAGACGCCTTTCTGACCAAGCCCGTGACTGCTGAGACGCTCCTGTCGACGCTCGACAGGATCATCCAGGATCGCGACGTGCACACACTGCCGATTCCGGCCGGCACCGACGCGGCGGCGGACGAAAACTCCGTTTTGGATGTTTCCGTGCTGACCGAACTCGATCGGCTTTGCCGCGATCCGGTTCGGTTCGCCGCCGTGATCGACGCCTTCGAATCCGAAAGCGAGGCGCTGCTGGCGCGCCTCACCGACGATGTTGCAACGCGTAATCACTCGGGATTTGTCGAACACATCCATGCAATGAAGGGCAATGCCGCGAACGTAGGCGCCTTGCAGCTCATCGCCGCCTGCCGGCGTGCGGAAATCGCCGGCGTGCTCGAGTTCCGGCGCGCAGGTGCGGCGCTTGTCAGCGAATTGCACGAACAATTCGTTACGGCCAGCCGGGCCCTGCGGGAGCTGATCCCGGGTGCCAGCGCGCCCGAACGTGCCGATCCGGCCTGAATGGATCGCGCAAGAGGATCGGGGTGTCTATATAAAAGTTGTCTTTGGCATCCCGCTGGCACCTCCGTGTGCCACTCTTCCGCATCGACCACGCCCTTCCAGGGTGTAACCTGTCAGTCCAGCAATGCCGGCGTTGCCTGAGTCTCCGTCCTGTCCGGTCCGACAAACGCATCAGATGCACACCAGGTCTGCTCACGTAACACCCGCATCCGGTCCATGTTGCAGTTTGTGGGTCGCGCCTCGTCCTCGGCAATCTCAGTGCGCTTCGCCAATCGACTTTGCGCGGCCACGAGACGTCTCATGGTGCGCAGGTCGCGCTCCGTGAGTTGCAACGCGGCATCGACCCAGATGATCACCACGTCGTCCAGCTCTTGGATTGTCAATGGGGCGAGCCGATCACGCACCCGCTGAATCGCCATGAGCCCATGGCGCGAACGGCTATGACGGCGGATGAAAGCATTGACCGCGTGCACCCCTTGGCCATCCTCGGCGAGGACGTCCACCACGCCCATCTCGTAGAGCTCGCCGGCGCTGTATTGCCGACCGCCGGTCAGGAAGCGCTCGGCGCGCGCCATGTCGAGACGCCGGGCGAGGAAACTAAAAGCACCCATGCCGGGAAAAAGGTTGAAAATAATCTCGGGCAGACCGAAGCTCGCACTGCGCTCGGCCACCAGCACGTTGGTCGACAGTGCCGCCTCAAATCCTCCGCCAAGAGAGCTGCCTTGCACGAGCGAGATGGTCGTCAGCTGCGGGCTGCCGATATGGATTGAGTAGTTAAATACGATTTCCACGCAACGGCGTCCGTAGGCAACCAAATTGTCTCGGTTGCGGCTGCGGATGAGCTGCGCGAAGAGATCGAGATCGCCGCCAAGGGAGAATACGCCCGGTACAGCCGAGGCAATTACCAGGTATTGAATTTCCGGCTCACCTTGTGCGCAGGCATCCAGGTGAGCCCGGGTGCGTACCTGGACGTCCAGCATTTCGCCCAGCAGGGTTGGGGTGAATACCGCTCGTGGAGCGGGATTGAGGTATTGCCAGAGTGCACGACGCTCGGTATCGAAGTGCACGAGGCTTTGTGCGTAGTGCGGAAGGGTAAACGGCATCACTGCGGCAGTCTGGTTCATCCTTGTATCTCCTTGGGTAAAACGATAACGAACTGGCTATTACGCAGCGCCGCGCGACCGCGGCGCTGCACGCCAACGCCGGACGGTAGACAGAGGAGGCCGTCCGTCCAGACTAGTCTAGACCTACTGGCGCGTCGCCAGCCACCGCTTCGTGGCTATGAAAAGGGTTTCATGACACAGGTGTGTCACGCGCCATTGGAGTGCAAGGACGCCGCCAACCTTGGACAACGCTGCGAATGGCGGGATCATTTTTGCGGATCCCGCTTAACTAATTTGGTGCCTAAACTGAGTCTTAACGGTGCAGCGAGCGATAGTCTTTGGAGGGGGCTCGGAGTATCTAACGTTTGCGCAAAGGCGAATTTGGGTCCAGCGGATTCCGCCCGGCGCTTCGTATTGGAACAAAGTGTCCCAAGATAGGCTGGGTGGTTTTCAGGGATATTTGTAACTTGTTGATTACTGGTGGCTATGGGTGGACTCGAACCACCGACCTCAGCATATGAGGGCCTATTTTATACTTTTCCGTGCGCCATAGTGCAGCTACCTGCATGATTTCACATCGATTCACTATGCGCTAAGGAGCACCCATTGGAACCAATATGCAGCACAAGTGCAGCGGGGTTGCCGCACAGATTGGAGGTCACGCAACCGCCAGCTCAGCGTCGCGGGCGACTTACCGACGCCTTCGGAAGCAGTCCGCGGGGCGGCACCCCTCCCATTAACACCCCCGGGCCCGTAGTGTATTTATGACAGGTGTTCGCCGGTTCTCGTCCGCGCATTTTTGCGCTGCGGGGCTCAGAATTCTCTAGCGATCACCGACGCGCTGTCTTTGCCCGTCCGGTGAGACGACGTGTTGGCCGCGACGCCTGTGGAA
This sequence comes from Pseudomonadota bacterium, assembly GCA_021783175.1. The sequence continues at coordinate 3,457 of JAJXUF010000131.1, read as the reverse complement.
GCTCTTCTCGGATAATTTGGCGCAATATGGCAGCGGTGGCTGGCTTCTGGTTTCTTTCCAAGAATGCTTTCAGCGCCTCATTCATCATTGTCTGATATTCAGCGCCCCGGGTCTGCTCCGGCACAAAACTCATTAAGTACTGAGTCATCAAGGTAAATTGTGATGCGCGTCTTTCCCTTCGGGGATACCAGCGCACCTCGTTTGCCTTTTGAACAATCGTATTCGGCTCTCGCACTTTTTAACCTCGTTTCGCGTAGCGCGGCGAATTGATATAAACCGGATTTCCCCGCCACGAAGCGTATAAATAACAGCCAGGACTATCCCCGCGCTACCCATACCGACGGCGATAAGCCGTTGCTCATTTGCTGAGTCGGGATCGAGTTGGTGGATCGCGAAGGTGTCGTAAAACACGCCTTCTGCATCCGCGAAGGACACCTCGCACTTCTTCATGTTACTGGTGGCCTTTCTGGGGTCGAATTGGAAGCGCACTGACAAAGTGTATGTACAGTATACATATCAAGTTGGTGCAATTTGGCTACTAACCGGTGCAAACGGAGAAGGGTTCTACCCCTCTTCCACGGACGGTTGAGTTAAAAGCATGGGCTTCTTGTGATGTGCCCGAGAAAACGGGGTAAAACCCATTAGCTTTTTCCTAAAACGACCCTGACCCAAGCGTACATCAACTAGTGCCTTACGTGACGTTGCGCTTTCTCCAGGAGGTTGCGTAGAATGATTGCGTGGTGCGCCCCGACTCGCCTACCGCGTCGGTCGTTCATCGTAAACGACGCCCGCTGCCGTGAACAAGTCTGCATCGTCCCAACCCCCCTGAATCCACGTATAGATCGGGGAATGCTGTGCAAACAACCGGGACCACTTCTGACAGGCCGTCGCTAAACACAATTTAGGATATCCCATGGCAATTACGATCAAAGAGCTTGCGAAGATGTGCGGCGCCGACATCCTTGGCAAAAACCCCGACCAGGCTATCTATTCCGCAGCCAATATTGAGGAGGCAGGCGCGCACCAGCTCACCTTTCTCAGCAACCGCAAGTATGCGTGCAAACTGAGGAGCACGACAGCCAGCGCCGTACTTGTGCATAAGGGAACGCCGGTCGATGCCGTAAATTCCGACACCTGTCTGCTGATGGTCGACGATCCGGAATTGGCCTTCATCGCCTGTCTTCATCGACTTTATCCGAAAAAGTCGAACTCCGGTATCGTGAGCACCAAGGCGCACATCGATCCATCGGCTGTCATCGGCCAGGGCGCAAGTGTGGAAGCATTTGCGTCCATCGGTTGCAATACAACCATCGGCAGCAATTGTTGGGTCAAGGCCGGGTGCCGTATCGGTGATGGCGTCACGCTCGGCGATAACTGCGTACTGCACCCGAACGTGGTGATCTACGACGGCGTGCGGCTCGGGAATGACGTCATAGTTCACGCTGGCGCCGTCATAGGTTCGGACGGCTTTGGCTACAAGTTCCGTAACGGCGAGCATGTGAAATTTCCGCAGGTAGGTACTGTGGTGATCGAGTCGAACGTGGAGATCGGCGCCAACACCTGCATCGACCGTGCCGCCCTGCAGGAGACGCGCATAGGCGAGGGCACAAAGATCGACAACCAGGTGCATATAGCACACAACGTCCAGATCGGTGCACGCTCTATGTTGTGCGGCCAGGTCGGCATCGGTGGTTCGACCATTATAAAGGAAAATGTCACGCTGGCCTCACAGTGCGGCGTGGCCGATCACGTCACGATCGGTTCGCGGGCAGTCGTATTCGCCCGTTCGGGAGTGACAAAGGACGTCGGGAATAACGAACAGGTGATGGGGTTTCCGGCGGCGAGCCGCAGGAAAATGTTGCACGAGATGGCGGCGCTACGGCGCCTGGCCTGCAATCACATGGCAATCGAGGAGCTATTGCGCCTGTTGCCGAAACTGCGGGATGGGGTTGCCGACAAGTAAGGTGATGTGGTAAACGGCATGACGCGGCTCGCCACAGTGGCGAGCCTGAATCACCTGACGTCCGCATGCAGTGCCGCGGCCCTGCCCCGTCGCAGCTACCCAATGTCTTCTCTTTCTCTACCGGCATGCACGTGAATGCGCCGTAAGGCGTCCATTTTTGCTTTTCTTCCCGCAATTTCCGTCCAGCTTCGATCCAAGCCGTGTGCGAAACGCATCGATCACATGACAACGGTGGCAGTGTAGCGGCGCAAAGTCGCTGTCATTCGGAACATGCATCGACACCTTCAATCATGCGCAGCCATGGAAATTACCGAACTCTCGTCAACCCCAAGATGTTTCTTCAGTCCGGCCCACCCCGGCGGCGTGACCGGGATTGCCAAGGAGGTTTTTGAGCGCTGCTGCCAGCCGAATGAGCGAAGCACGGTCATGAATTGAACGTCGAGCGGTCCAGTAAAGTGATGGCGACGCTCCGTCCAATCGAGACACTGCCGGGCAAGTCCGCGTCGGGTTGGTCTTAACACAGTCACATCAAGACCGATAACGCCGAACCATTTCCCGCCGGGAGGTGTTACCACGAAGTGCTTTTCTGCTGCCACTCAACGATCTCATCGCGGTTCTTCGCGGCCAAGGGAGGCAGCAGTTACTCATAGGCAGTACTGCGAAGTTCCTCAGCGGCCGGGAACCGGCGGTGGTTTGGTAGCGGGACGGAACTCGGATTTCGGGAAAATTTACAGCGCCGTTACAGCAAACAGTGTGAGGGCCATGTCCATGCTGAGCTACGTAATTGATTTTATGGTGGCTATGGGTCGGCTCGAACCACTGGCCTCAGCAGTATGCGGGCCTATTTTATACTTTTCCGTGCGCCATAGTGCATCTAACTACTTGATTTAACATAGATTCACTATGCGCTAAGGAGCGCCCATATGTACCGAAATGCAGCACAGAACAGTCCTCATGCTACTGCCCTAGGCGACCATATTTCAGGATCGCGGAGCACCTCGGGACGACTCGCAGCGATACGAATTAGGGTCTTCGCTGCCCCGGATGGCTCGCGTCGTCCCTGCTCCCAGTCTTGGAGTGTCCGTACCGATACGCCGAGCAACTGTGCGAATTGCGCCTGCGACAACCCAGCTTTGGTCCGCGCCGCCACAATGGGCGACACCTTGATTTTGCGAACGCGTCCGCGGCGACCCGCTTTCATCTCGCGCACCGATTGCAACAGCTCCCGCCCGAGATTGCGCTTGGCATCGCGCGCACGCAGTTCTTTCTCCGACTTAGGCATCTTCAATCTCCTCTTTGATCTGTCTTAATATATGGCCGGGAATGTTGTCCTGAACGTTCTTTGCATAGATCAGGAGTAGCCAGACTTCCCCGTTCGCCAATCGGTTAAAGTAGATAACCCGCACGCCGCTGCGCTTTCCCATGCCCTTACGCACCCAGCGCACCTTCCGGCAACCACCCGATCGGGGAATGACGTCGCCGGCATCCGGGTTC
>JAJXUF010000130.1 GCA_021783175.1 Pseudomonadota bacterium | reverse complement strand
GGTAGAGCTTGCAGAGGAAATTCGTCCCGTGAACGGTGTACAAGGCAAAACCTGCAGGGCCATCTTGGCTGCCAAACCAAGAAAAGCTTACGGTTGACGTAGCTGGAACAATAAGCCGTTCGTCCATACCTACGCAAACCTATCCATAGATAGCTTTACTGCTGGATTCCTGCTTCATCGAGGCCGGTTTCACTCCGGTCTTGCGACCCGAGCCAGTGCCTTCCTCTCCACAGGCTTCACATACGACGGAACTCGCCGTAGAGCCGCTTAGGGCGGCCAAACCAAGGGCCAGAAGATTCCTGGCCGCATTCACATCCCGGTCGTGGATCGCTCCACAATCCGGGCACGTCCACTGACGCACTGCCAGCGGCATTTTTTCCTGAATCGTTCCGCATACCGAGCAGGTCTTACTCGACGGAAACCAACGGTCGGCCACCACCACGATGCCACCGCGTCGCCCGGCCTTGTATTCCAGTTGCCGCCGGAACTCGAAAAAGCTCATATCGGCGATGGAGCGGGCCAAACGGCGATTCTTGAGCATTCCGCGCACGTTCAGATTCTCGATACCGATGGTATGAAACCGCCGGGTCAGGTCGGACGTAAGCTTATGCAAGGCGTCCTGCCGGATATTGGCGATACGGGCATGGAGCCGGGACAGCTTGGCTCTGGCCTTCTTCGCGTTCTCCGATACGGGCAGCCGCACACCTTTTGGGATAGGCGCATTGGCTCCTAAACCCAGTTTTACTTTGGCCGCTTTGTGCTTGCGCGACAAACTGTGGGACAACCGCTTTTGCCGCTTGAGCAATGCCTTGTGAGGCTTTGGACCGACGATTTTTTCCCCCGTCGAGAGCGTTGCCAGTGCCGATACGCCCAAATCCACACCCACCGCGCCTTGGTTTTCGGCATGTGGCAGGGGCAGACTATCCGGGGCATCGACGGAGATGCTGACAAACCAGCGGTCAGCCACGCGGGAAACCGTGGCCGACATGATCTTGCCGTTGAAACGCAACGTCTCACGCATCCGCACCCAGCCAAGATTGGGGATACGGATGCGTGAACCATCGACACCGAACTGATCGTTGGTCAGACTGAATCGGTCGTGCAGACCTTTCTTTCTGAACTTCGGGAATTGGGCGCGACCGGCGAAGAAGTTCTTGAAGGCTGCGCCCAACTGGATGATCGCCATCTGCGGCGCGTTCTTGGTGACTCCCCTCATCCACGGGAACTGCTCGTCCTTGATGCTGTTGAGTTGGCGGCGCAGCGCCATTTGCGAAGGCTTCGGCAGCGACGCATCGGCTTTGCACGCCTCGTACTGGCGTTGCCATTCGGCAAGCGCCCAGTTGTAGGCAAAGCGCGCTGTCCCGGAGGCACGGGCAAAGTAAGTCGCCTGCACGTTGTTCGGGTCGAGCGCGATCTTGTGGGCGATCAGCATGAGGCGGCCTCCACGGCCTGCTTCACGCCGTCGAGCAGTTTCTGGTTCTTGCGGCTACGGCTGCCGTAGAGTCGCGCCGAGAATACCGTGATGATCTCCAGCACGTCTTTCGCCAGGTCTTCCTCGAAGGTCGTGTCCACGCCTTTGTTGATGATGAGCACCTCCACGTCTTTCGCTTCGCAAATCGCAAACACCAGTTCCGCGCCGAAGCGCAGCAGTCGGTCTTTGTGGGCGACCACCAGCCGCCCGACGCGGCCTTCGATGATTTCGTTCAGCAGCCGTTTCAAGCCTTTTTTGTTGTAGTTCATACCGGAACCGAGGTCGGCAATCACCTCAAATGTCCAGCCTTGCTTGGCGCAATACAACTCCAACACCTGTTTCTGCCGTTCCAGATCGTCTTTTTGATCGTGGCTGGAGACACGAGCGTAGGCGATGGTTTTACGGTCTTGCGGGGCGCCGAGAAACAACTCAGGCTTGAGCTTGGCAAGGTCATACCGCCGCTGCCGCCCCGCTGTGCGCTCCGGTATCAACTTGCCTTCAGCTTCCCAGCGCCGCAGCGTCGTAATCGACACGCCCAGCACTACAGAGGCTTCGCCTATCGCTACATACCTATCCATAATGAACAGTATAAGTTAGTTATGGATAGATTTAAAGTGAACTGTTCGAGCCCCCCTGCCCGCCCATCTCCGGCTTCTAGGAGCCTGTCGGACTTAAAGAAAATCGGCTGCAAATCCGTCTGGCCGGTGCATATTTCACCGCTTTTTTGGTCAATAGAACAACTATTGACCGGCAAAACCAGCAAGTGGGGTAAGCAGGCATTTCGCCTTTGGGCGAAAGCTCGCAAAATCTGCCCTCGCCCAGCCGAATTTTGCGAGCAGCCGCTTTGCGGCTTGCCTGCTTGAACCACTTCGCTTCGATTCTTCAAGTCCGACAGGCTTCTAGCCAGGATTGTGCATCAAGCGCATCTGAGTAAACCTGGCGCGGATGGTGCCACCAGACGATGGTACGCCGCCCATTCAGGATAAAGCCAACATCGTCCCACCAGGAGAGGCTTTCCGGTTTCATATCCGCGCAGGAATGCGGGATATACAGACCACTCTGCGACAAGCGCCAAGGGTTGGTGCCTATGGTATTGACGTTACATCCGGCCCAGAAGTTCGTACTTGGAACTTTTCATTATTTTTTCGTATCTGCGCTTACTGCCTGTCAATCAGCGTCTAATTTTTTCCATGATTCAGCGCGCATTTTCCGGCGCTAAATTTCAAAAACCCCTTATAACATAAGTATTCCAAGAGTTTTACAGCGTGCTGGTTTTGTCATGAAGTGGAAAATTTTGCGCGCCGTTTGACAGCATAGACATCAAATTCTTTTTCGAGGATGCGGTAATTGTCTTGTCGCAAGCTCAGATTCAAACGGTTGCATCCAGGTTGCTTGAAACGCTTTAGCGTGGTGACATTGACAATCACCGGCGACATGGATTTTGTAGTGGTTCTAAATTTGTCTGCAATTGGCCCGGTAATTTCGCCTTGCGTTATTCCGTCAGGATGATCAAGCTCTTGCAAAAGAAATGGCTTGACGTTGCTGTATTCATCAAGGCTCAATGTCAGTGATATACTGCTGATCATGAGCAGTCCAACACAAAGCATAATTTTTTGCTAATTAATTCATGGAAATATCTCTCTTTCGATTCTTGGCCGGATGCTTGTTTGGAAAAACTACATCCTCTATGCCGCAATAGTCACTGTGATCTGGTCTTTTGTTGCCCGGTCAATTGGCAATCGCGCGCTTTTCATCTTAACGATGTTACCTGGGACTTTCTGGCATGAGCTGAGCCACCTGATTTTTGGAATTTTGACCAACGCAAAACCAAATTCATTCAACATTATTCCAAACCATATGAAATTAGGTTCAGTGAGCTTTACAAACATCACGTGGTATAAACGCTATCCCCACCGCGCTTGCACCTCTTCTGGGACTTGTCTTCGTGTCTGTTGCCGCAATTCATAGCCTGCCTGTCAGCATTCACAACATCACAGCGGTAAATATGTTGGTCTTGCTGGTTCTTTCCCCCGTTGCCTATGCCTGCTGGCCATCGTCCGTTGATTGGAAGCGTCATTGCGCGGCTGGCCTGTATACGTGGGTGGAGTGGCTTATCTGGTACATGTTGCGAACAAACATTCTCCAACGCCACACCATGGGTATTTTAGTGACACCTAATGCAGCATCGGTAGATGAGCTACGCCAAAACGCCCAGCCAAGTCCGCAAGGCGCTTGTCAAACGTCCACAACTCAGTGCCTGGCATAATGAGTATGGATGCCAGTAGCGCCATGTCTACTAACCCGCACCCAAGCCCATACAGCCGTTTGTGCTCAACAAACTCCATTACCTCACGCAAGTTCGCTTGATTGCGGTGTTGCAAAAGGCCCATCAAGCGTAGAACCACCTCATCTGTCAAAGATTTTACCGACTAAAACCGCGCCCAAAACACGTCATTAAGATCACCTGTACAACTGGAACACCGCCCAATTAACGTTCCAAGTTCTGGTCGAAGTTGCTAACGCAAACGTAGCCGATGTGCTGGTCGTGCAAAAAGACTCCAAATTGGAATGTGTGAGTAAAAAACTATTCCACTTGATTGCATAGATTAACCAATTTAATATCCAACCCTATTCTGACAAGAATGGAACCTGCTTCCTGACGTGCTGTTAGGCTATGCCTCAACCTGACACAACAAGGAGAACGTATGACACCGACCACCACCGAACTGATCGGCGTAGCGCTGTTTGGCGTCGCCATCTTGCACGCTTTCTCGACCAGGTTCTTTGAGCATCTGGCCCACACCCGACCAACCCACGCCGGGGTGTGGCACCTGCTGGGCGAAGTGGAGGTGGTGTTTGGCTTCTGGGCCATGATTCTGATCGTGGCAATGTTCATCATCGACGGGGCATCCATGACAACTCACTACATCGACTCGCGCAACTTTACCGAGCCGATGTTCGTCTTTGCCATCATGGTGATCGCCGGCACTCGCCCGATCCTGCAAACGGCCATGAGCGGCGTGTGGCTGATCACCCGCGCAGTACCCTTGCCTGGCAGCATGGGCGTTTACATCGTTGTGATGATTTTCATACCCTTGCTGGGGTCATTTATCACCGAGCCTGCGGCGATGACCTTGGCGGCCCTGATTTTGGCTGACCGTTTCTTCTCCCGAGGCATCTCAACACGCTTGAAATATGCCACGCTTGGCGTGCTGTTCGTAAATATCTCCATCGGCGGTACGCTGGCACCCTTCGCGGCACCGCCTGTGCTGATGGTCGCGGGCAAGTGGGGATGGGATATCAGTTTTATGATGACCACGTTCGGCTGGAAGGCGGCCATCGCCGTTGTGATCAATGCCCTCGGTACGGCACTGCTGTTCCGCAAAGAGCTGGCCAGTCTCCCGCTGGTAACCACCAGCAACGACACGGGTCCGGTGCCACTTGCACTGGTCATCGTTCATTTGACCTTCCTCGTGGGCGTTGTGGTGTTTGCACACCACCCGGCGATCTTCATGGGCCTTTTCCTCTTCTTCCTCGGCGTGGCCAACGCTTACCAACGCCATCAAGACCGCCTGATCCTGCGTGAAGGTCTGTTGGTCGCTTTTTTTCTGGCTGGACTGGTGGTGTTGGGTGGCCAGCAGCAATGGTGGTTACAGCCCGTGCTGACGAGCATGAGCAGTGATGCAGTGTTCTTCGGAGCGGCCATCCTGACGGCTTTCACCGACAACGCAGCATTGACCTACCTCGGCTCGCTGGTCGAAGGTCTGTCCGATGGCTTCAAGTATGCTTTGGTCGCCGGGGCCGTGACGGGCGGTGGTTTGACCATCATCGCTAACGCACCCAATCCAGCCGGTATTTCTATCTTGCGCAGACACTTTGAAGATGAAGCGGTGAGTCCGATGGGCTTGCTGTTTGCTGCCTTATTACCCACCATGGTTGCCGCTTTGGCATTCAAATATCTGTGAGGGATTCCTGCGATGAGAAATCCCTCTGAAGTTGAGGCAAAGACGGTGATCCCAGCACGCCCCTTGGCATCCGATGAATTGCCTGCTTGGCACGCCCAGCCATTGGGCGAGGTGTTGCACACATTATCCGTCACAGCCAGCTCTGGTCTCAGCTGCGAGGAGGCAGCCCGGCGTCTTGAGCAATATGGTCATAACAGCCTGCTGGCATCAAAGCGGCGCGGCCCCTGGCTGCGCTTGGCTCTGCAATTCCACAACCCATTGATCTACGTGCTGCTGGTTGCCGGTGCCATCACGTTTGGGCTTAAGGATTACGTGGATACAGGGGTAATCGTAGGTGTGGTGCTCATCAATGCCATGATCGGTTTCATTCAGGAAGGCAAAGCGGAGAAAGCACTGGAAGCGGTAAGCGCTATGCTGGCCAGTCACGCCACGGTGCTGCGCGAAGGTGAGCGACACGAGATCGACGCCGCCCTACTGGTGCCGGGTGATATCGTGCTGCTGGAGTCAGGTGCCCGTGTACCGGCCGACCTGCGTCTGGTGCGCGTAAAGAACCTTCGCGTCAATGAAGCCGCCCTCACCGGTGAGTCGGTTTCAGTGGACAAGGGTACAGAACCGGTGGATGTGGACGCGTCTATCGGTGATCGTACCGGCATGGCCTATGCCGGCACGGTGGTCAGCTTCGGTCAGGCGCATGGCGTGGTGGTCGGTACGGGCGAAACGACCGAGATGGGTCACATCGGCAAGCTGGTCGGCGAGGTGCAGACGCTGATCACACCGCTCACCCGCAGTCTCGATCAATTCACCCGCCAGATCACACTGTTCATTCTGGTGGCGGGGCTGATCACGTTTCTTTACGGGCGTTTTATGCGCCAGATGCCGGTTCTTGACATCTTTCTGGCGGTCGTTGGATTGGCAGTAGCGGCTATTCCCGAGGGATTGCCGGCTGTCGTGACCATCGTGCTGGCTATCGGCACTCGCGTCATGGCCCGTAATAATGCGGTCATTCGGCGGTTACCGGCCGTGGAGACGCTGGGCTCGGTGACTGTGATCTGTTCGGACAAGACCGGCACACTCACCAAAAATGAAATGACCGCCGTGCGCGTCATGCTACCCAACCACACTCTGGAAGTAAGCGGCACCGGCTATGCGCCCGAGGGCGGCTTCCATCGCGACGGTGTGGCTGTGGATTTTGTGCAGGATGACGCGCTGCAAGAGCTGGCCCGTTGCGCCCTGCTGTGCAACGATGCCCAACTTAAGTACAATGAAGTAACAGGCTGGCAGCTCGTGGGAGACCCCACTGAAGGAGCTCTCCTGACGCTTGCCCATAAGGCCAGACTTGATCCTCTCGAAACTGCTGCGGCAATGCCCCGGATTGATGAAATTCCTTTCGAGTCGGCACACCGCTTCATGGCTACGCTACATCACGATCACGCAGGACACACCTTCGTGCTGCTCAAGGGTGCACCGGAGCGCGTGCTCGATCTGTGCGTGCAAGATGCCACCGGTCAACCACTTGATCGCAGCGACTGGGAAGCGAGCATGGAAGCCGCCGCAAGTGCCGGACAGCGTGTGTTGGCGCTGGCGCGCTGCGAAATGCCTGCTGGGACGACGGCACTTTCCATGACCGACATCACCCAGCGCTTTACCTTGCTGGGGCTGACTGGTCTTATTGATCCGCCACGGGAGGAGGTCATCGCGGCGGTAGCTGAATGTCAGCGCGCCGGACTGCGCGTCAAGATGATCACGGGTGACCATGCTGCCACTGCGGCGGCCATCGGACGGCAACTCGGGTTACGAGCTGATCACACTCTCACAGGAGAAGTAATTCAGACGATGGATGCCGTAGCCCTTGGGCGCGCCAGCCTCGAAACTGATGTATTCGCACGCGCCAGTCCCGAGCACAAGCTGCGTCTGGTAGCAGCATTGCAGGCTCAGGGCGAACTGGTCGCCATGACCGGCGATGGTGTCAACGACGCGCCGGCGCTCAAAGCCGCCAACATCGGCGTGACCATGGGACGAAGGGGGTCGGATGCTGCCCGTGAGGCCGCCGATCTGGTACTTACCGATGACAATTTCGCCACCATCGTACGGGCCGTGCGCGAGGGCCGCGTCGTATTCGACAATATCAAAAAATCACTCATCTTCATGCTTCCGACCAGTAGCGGCGAGGCTGGCGTGATCCTCCTGGCGGTCTTTGCCGGACTGGTGCTGCCGGTCACTGCCGGCCAGATTCTGTGGGTGAACACGGTCACAGCGGTAACGCTGTCGTTGGCGCTGGCCTTCGAGCCAGCCGAGCCGGGCGTTATGCGCCGCCCGCCGCGCCGCCCCTCAGAACCCTTGATCACTCGGGTACTGGCCTTCCGCATCGCCTACGTCAGCTTGCTGATGATTGGGGTGACCTTTGCCATATTCGAATGGGAGCTCACGCGCGGCAGCAGCATCAAGGTGGCACGCACAGCGGCAGTGAATATGCTGGTCGTCAGCGAACTCGTTTACCTGTTCAACGTGCGCCACTTCACCGCCCACGCCTTCACCAGAGATATTTTTACTGGCAACCAGGTGGCCTTTTGGATGAGCGTGCTGTTGATCGGCTTCCAGCTCCTGTTCACCTACGCGCCCCCGATGCAACAGTTATTTCAGACTGCAGCGCTGGATGCAGCGTCCTGGTTGCTCATCCTCGCGTTGGGGTTTGGCAAGTTCCTCGCGGTGGAAGCAGAAAAGGCCGTGCTGCGGCGATTGAATGTTCAGCGCATGTAGTCTTATCGTGCTTTATTGTCCGCTGTCTGAGACGACCCCAACATGGGATGAGCTGTTTTTCGTGGCAGCTCCACTCATGATGTCAATCGGCGTCTAATTTTTTTCCATGATTCGGAGCGTTTTTTTCAGCGCTAAATTTTAAAAATTGCTGATAATATAAGCATTCCCTACGTTTTTACAGCGCACTGATTTTGTCATAAAGTAGAAATTTTGCGCGCTATTTGACAAAATAGACATCGTGACGTCATAATGTCATATGAACACAGGACATGATAGCACTTCCCCTCTGTATGTGCAGATCGAAACGGCGCTTGCCTCAGACATCGTCGCGGCGATTCTGCCTCCCGGCAGCCAGTTACCACCGGAAAACAGCTTGATGACCCGCTTCGATGTCAGTCGGACGGCCGTGCGCAAGGCAGTCGAAAACCTTGTGGCGCGCGGCTTGGTCAAAATTCA
>JAJXUF010000129.1 GCA_021783175.1 Pseudomonadota bacterium | reverse complement strand
ATCGCGGCCAGTTCCTTCTCCGAATAGAAGTGATCGGGGTCGTTTTCTTCGCGGAAGGTTTCGAGCGAGGGGAGGGCGGTCGTCGACCGTACTGCCTCGGGCAGGGTGCCGAGCGGCAGACGCAGCAGCCGGGCCAGCGCATGTCGGCCGTGCCGGCGGGCGGCCATCGTCAGAGTTTGCTGGATCCAGGCCAGCGTGGAACGGGCCACGCGCTGATCAAGGCCGGATTCGAGATACCGATCCGCTGCGACCTTGAGGTCGAGTCCCTGCAGCCAGCTGCGGTAGAAGGCGAGGTGGTGACGCCCGATTTTGCGAGTGGATTCCATGGCTAACTGGCCGAAATCAAGAAGAAACAGGAAATATAGGTCACAGGCCCTTGAGTTGAATCAGAAAAACAGCATTCTTGATAATTGACCTTATCATGAACTACATATACTTTGACTTCTAGATGGCTCTTGTTTGTTCTGATCGAAACGCGCCCCCCCACATTGCTATTGCTGGCTTTTGACTGTTGGCCTGCCAGACCACGAATGCTTGAACGCTGGTAGCATCAACTCTTCTCAACCAACCCAAGGGATGTTCATGAATAAGACTGAATTGATCGAAGCCACGGCAGCCGAAGCAGACATAAGCAAGGCTGCTGCCGGAAGGGTGCTTGATGCCATCCTCGCCACCGTCGTCAAAGCGGTAGCGAAAGGTGATTCTGTGACCCTCATTGGTTTTGGCGCTTTCAAATCTTCCAAGCGTGCCGCTCGTACTGGACGCAATCCGCAAACAGGTAAGGAACTGAAGATCGCTGCTACAACTGTGCCGCGCTTTACGGCCGGCGCTGGTTTCAAGGCTGCCGTTGCGGGTAAGAAAGCTGCAAAGAAGAAGTGATGTGAAATATACTTTTTGATACCGACCGGCGGCTTGGTTGGTGTATGTAAATGGATGCCCCCATCATTAAGGAAGCCCTGAACAAGTCCCCATTACAAATTCGCATTCCACCGACCGTGCAATTCGGCCTCCCGACATGCCGCTTGTGTGCGCGTCCTCGCCGGCTTCATCGCGAATTGCTCGTTTATTGAGCAATTCGCCCGCCGGCAGGCGGATTTATCCTGTCGCCAATAACGCCCGTCTGGCCTGATACAGGTTCCCCAGCGCAAACAGCGTCACAAGTTGCGCCGTGTTCTTTTCCAATCCGCGATACCGCACCTTCGTATAACCAAACTGCCGCTTGAGTATCCGGAACGGATGCTCGCCAATCGCGCGCAGCCTGGCAATCGCATGATTCAGTCCGCGCGTCCAGGCATCCAGCGACTTGCCCGGCTTCGCCTTCCTCGCCACCCAGTCTTCGATCAGCTTCTCTTCAAGCTGTGCGTGAATCTGCGGGTAGTCGTAACCCCGGTCGGCGCTGATGCGTGCCTCGTCCCCATGCAGCAGGGCGCCGAACTGCGACATGTCCGAGACTTTGGCGGTGGTGCCGACGACGGTGTGTACCAGTCCACTTTGATCGTCCACGCCAATATGCGCCTTCATGCCAAAGTACCACTGGTTGCCCTTCTTGGTCTGGCTCATCTCGGGGTCGCGCTGGCCGTCCTGGTTCTTGGTCGAGGGCGGCGCGGCGATCAGGGTGGCGTCGACGGTGGTGCCCTCCCTGAGCAGCAGACCTTTCTCGGCCAGTAAGGCGTTGACTTCGGCAAACAGCCGGGCGGATAGCCGGTGGGTCTGGAGCAGGTGGCGGAAGTTGAGGATGGTGGTTTCGTCGGGCAGGGTGTCGGTGCCTGCATCGAGTCCGGCGAAGCGCCGCAGAAGGGGGATGTCGTGCAGGGCTTCTTCCATGGCGGCGTCGCTATAGTTGAACCACTGCTGCATGAAGTGGATACGCAGCATGACGGGCAGTTCGTAGGGGCGGCGGCCGTTGCCGGCTTTGGGATAGACGGGGTCGATGACGGCCAGCAGACGCGTCCAGGGCACGACGATTTCCATCTCGCACAGAAACTTCTCGCGTCGGGTTTGCTTGGGCTTCTTGACGAAATCGGTAGCGGCAAGGCTGAGTTGTTTCATGGGGAAAGCGGCACGAATACGAATGACGAAATTCTAAAACGAAGGGGACTTGTTCAGGGCTTCCTTAATCATTACTTTACTTAAAGACAAGTCTGCAATTTTATTTGCTTGCGGCCAAAATTATTCTCATGCTATAAAGTGAAAAAATTATTAGCCTTATGCCTGCATTTGGGTAAAGGTGGAGAACGGACTGGAACATAATTCAGCCGGCGCACAGGCTCAGGCCGTGTGTTGAATACTAAGGTTGCGTCTGCATAGCAGCTGCAATAAGGGAGTGAAGCAATGAACAACAAGAACCCAAACACGGGTGGTCTGGGCATGCGTCCGGGAATCGCGTTGATTTCGTTGGTGGGCTTTGCGTTAGCCGCCTTGGCGGTTGCGAATCCACTCTCCCTTGATGTCATCAAACACAGTCCAATCGGGGTACTCGTCGACAGCGCAACGACACTGCCGCCGGAAGTTCAGGCACTCGAACAGCAAACAGCGGCCCGTGCCTTCGATCGCGATACCACTACCGAACACACCGTTTACGACGCTTCGCAGATTACGGCACAGCTAGAGGCCGCGACTGAAGTTCGCGATATCAAAATTTTTGGTGCGGCTCCCTATACCGTTTCGGTTCAGGCCGAGGTAAGCGGTGGCTGGCAGGCCGTAAGCGGTTTGCAGAATCTGAATCTGGCAAACCGGGCAGAAGCCTGGTCTACCTTTTCGGTCAGCACCCCTGTCACCACTTCAAAACTTCGCTTTCAGCTCACGCCCGTCGCGGGCAGTACCGCCACCGGCCTCAAAGCCATCGAGATCTGGGGTAAGGGCGCTCGCGTCAACGTAAATGGCGGGCTGTCGCTTCTGTCCGCGCTGCGCGGCACAACGCCGCCTAGCCAGGGTCGGCTGATTGCCGCCTCGCCCGAGCAGGGCGTGATCGGCGGCACGACCGACGATCCCGCCGACAACATTTTTGCCTTTACGCTCAATCACGATCCGGCTCAATTCAAGCGCGCCTATCTGGCGTATGAGGTGCTGGGTTTGTCGCATTGGGTCAGTGTCGTTCGCTCGGTCAACGGGCAGGCGCCGCTTGGCGGTTTTACCCTGCCGCCGGGTACCGATTGGACAACGCAAGTCGAGCCTTTGGATCCCGCCGCGTTCAAGCGTGGCGAAAACCGTATCGCGTTCAGCGTGCCCTCCGGCGCTTCCAGCAGCTACACGGTGCGCAAAGTGTATCTGGTCGCCGAACTTGAGAACGGTGCCAACTATGTTGCATCGAGCGCTTCCAATCAGCCGGAAGAGGGCAACCCGACCAAAAATCTCCTGGACGGCAATCTGACAACCGGCTGGACGCCTTATCCCTCCAGCAACGTACGCGCCGAGGTACCTACAGTCAGTCTTGGTTTTGATAAGCCCAGTCAGCTCGACGGCGTATCCCTGTATCTGGTTAACACGCTTAAGGGCTCGATTGCTGTCGAGGTTCTGCGGGGCGGCGTGTGGAGCGCGCCGGTTGCCACAGTCGCCGATGCACGCAAGCTGGTGGCAGGCTGGAACAGCATCGTAATCCCTGCGTCAGCGTCGGTTGATGGCGTACGGCTGGCTTTCACAGGCGGGCAGGGCAGCAGCGCAGAAATCAAGGAGTTGCAAGCGATCGGTTCGGGGGTCGGGCCGGCGTCAGCTTCCCGCTTTACCGTTGCCTACCCGGATGCGGGGCAGTATTACGGGCGCACCGCCTATATTCGCGGTTTCCTGCAACCCGCCGCCAACGCCTCCGGCGCAGCCCAGATATTCGCTGGCGCCGCGGCCGTGCCGGCCAGCAACGGTTCATTCGATCTGACCATCACCAAGGATGACGTCGGCCTGGGTTCTGCAGGCGACGCCGAGCCGTGGTCGGTCGATTTGCGCGCCGTCTATCCGGATGGCGCTACGGTCGTCAGCACCGTGACGCTCAATAATTACCAGCCGGCGGTGGAATCCGCCGACGGCAACCTGTTACCGACCTACAAGTTCGCCGTGTCTCCGGGCCAAGCGAAAAAACTGGCCTACGATGCCGCCTCGCTCGATCTACCCGCCGATGCGGTTGGCAGCGAAATCAATATCGGTATCACGCCCTTGCCGGATACCGAGGTGCCCACACTCGACACCGGCATGACCAACGTGACCAAGGGGCCGCGCCACGGCTACCGCTTCACGCCCACGCCGATGAAGTTCAAGAACAAAATCAAGGTGACCCTGCCTTACAGCAAAGCGATGATCCCGCCGGGGCAGACTGAAGATGATGTGCGCACGTTCTATTTCGACACACAGTCGGGCTCCTGGAAAGCGCTCGAACGCGTGGCGGTGGATAAGCAGTCGCAGACATTGACCTCTTATACGGATCACTTCACCGACATGATCAATGCCACCGTCACGGTGCCGGATCATCCACAGGGCGTGAACTTCAATCCAACGCTCATCAAAGATATCAAGGCTGCCGATCCTGGATCGCAGATCAATTTGATCGAGCCGCCGCAGGCCAACAACATGGGGGACGCGCGTCTGGCCTATCCGCTTGAGGTACCGCCGGGTCGCCAGGGCATGCAGCCCCAGCTCGCGGTGCAGTACAACTCGTCGGGCGGCAACGGCTGGATGGGCATGGGCTGGGATATTGCCATGCAGGCCATCACCATCGATACCCGGTGGGGTGTGCCGCGCTATGACAGCGCGCTGGAAACAGAAACCTACCTGCTCAATGGCGAGCAGCTCACCCCGGTCGCGCATCGCGGCGATTTGCAGCCGCGAACCGCCGAAAAGGTCTTTCACACACGGGTCGAAGGCCAGTTCCGCAAGATCGTTCGCCACGGCACCCATCCCAACAACTACTGGTGGGAAGTGTTCGACAAAAATGGCACCCGTTACACCTACGGCGGCGATCCAGTCACCAACCTGCCGACAGCGAATTCGACTCTGACCGATGGCAGCGGCAACGTCTTCCTGTGGTCCTTGCGCGAAACCCGTGACACCAATGACAACTTCGTCAAATATCACTGCGAGCGCGTCAGCGACACCGGCGTCGCAGGCGGCACTGTGCCCGGCGTCAACCTCTATCTCAAGAAAATCACTTACACTGGCCATGGCGCAACGGAAGGCGTCTATGCCGTGACGTTTGTGCGTGACCGCGAACTGGGCGAAGCCCTGCGTACCGACAAGCAGATCGACGCACGCGGCGCATTCAAGCGCGTCACCGCAGACCGTTTGCGCAAGGTGAATGTCACCTTCAACGGCCAGCCGGTGCGCTCGTACGAGTTCCAGTATGCCGAGGGCGCCTTCCACAAAACCCTGCTGCAACGCGTGGTGCAGTTTGGTGAAGATGGGCTTGAGTTCAACCGCCACACCTTTGAATACTTTGACGAAGCGCGCGATACCGCAGGCAACTACCGTGGTTTTGAGGCGGTGAACAGCTGGGGGGTTGGCAGTGACAACGTCAGTGCTGGCCTGTTCGGTAAAGGTGGCGCTAGCGCGCTGGGCGGCTCCAAAGGGAAAAGCGCAGGTGCGCACCTGTACGTGGGTATCGGCGTCGGTACCGATACGTCAAGCAAGTCGGCCACAGTTGGCCCGAAGATCGGGTATAGCCGCAGCAATAGCGATGCACTCTTGGCTATGGCCGACATGAACGGCGATAGCTTGGCGGACAAGGTTTTCAAGGGCGGGGGAGGCTTCTATTATCGGCCCAACCTGTCGGGACCGCATGGTACGAATGCTTTTGGCTCGCCGGTTGCGCTTCCAAGCTTGCCGGCGGTGAACCGGGAAAAGGTTACCTCGACGACACTGGGTATTGAAGCTTACTTCGGTGTTGTGGTTGCGGTTGATCGCAACCGGAGTGAGACCCAAACGGGCACCTACCTTAGCGATGTCAACGGGGACGGCCTGACCGACCTGGTTAGCGGCGGACAGGCGTTGTTTGGCTACGTCAATGCGGCAGGTGTACCCACATTTAGCGCCAACAGTCTGGATACGCCAGTGGCAATTGGCAGCGGCGCAGTTGATACCGACGGCCTGCTCGAAGATGCAAGCGCATTGGAAGCGGAGCGCGCCGCAGCATTTCCGCTGCTTGATTCGGTCCGCCGCTGGGTGGCACCGTATGACGGGGTGGTGCAGATCAATGCACCGGTCCGCCTGATCCAGGACGTGAGTCCGGAAAGGGCCGAGTACACGGGTGCCGACGGCGTACGTGTGGCTATCCAGTTGGAAGGCGCGGAGCTCTGGTCCAAAGCCATTGCGGCCAATGATTACACCACACATGCGCCTACAGGATTGGCCACAGTGCCGGTGCAACGCGGTGACCGTGTGTATTTCCGTGTGCAGTCAGTGTTTGACGGCGCATATGACCAAGTGGCCTGGGATCCCGAGATTTCCTATACGGGGGCCGACCTGACACGCACTGACGTCAACGGCCTGAAACCATACCGTTATCAAGCGGCTCAGGACTTCACTCTGGGGGGACGTAGTGGATCGATTGCTGCGCCGTTGACCGGAACCTTGCACTTGGCTGGGCAGTGGAAGAAAACGGCGGTCACCACAGACGATGTCACCCTGTTGATCACAAAGAATGGCACCGATGTTTATCGTCGTGTATTTGCGGCGACGGAAGTGACAACGGTTGACCTGTCGCAGGATATCGCCGTCACCCAGCTGGACGAGCTTAAGTGGAGCGTGCTGGTCGATTCGCCCATTGACGTGTCCAGTATTCAATTCCAGCCGTTGGCCTATTACACCGCTGCGGATGGCGTCGACGGCGTTACCGACGAACAGGGCAACTTTGTTGTCAAGGTGAATCCGCCCTATGGCGTGGATCTTTATCCCGCTAACAATCTGACCGCGCCGCAAGCGAGCTATGTTGCCACGGCTACGGGCAACTTGCCGGTTGAGGCCAAGCTTGTGCTGAATGGGTTGGCAAATGGAGAAACGGCGTCAGCTGTGCTGACGGTGAAACGTCCTGGAGGTTTGCTCGCCAAGCAGGCGATTAACGTCGTAGGGACAGGTTCGCCCGTAGAAACCATCGTTAACTTCAACGTGCCCGTGGTGGCCGGCGACCAGTTATATTTCGACGTCACCTCGCGTCAAAGCGCCTTTATATCTCAAGTCAGCCAGCTTGAAATCAAGACGGGTGCGGTGATCTTGCCAGCAGCCCTTCACGCGCCGGCCGCTGAAGAATTGTTTCCGCAACCCTACCGCGGGTGGGGCGCTGCAGGTTACAACGGGAGCGATGCACGTGCCACGCAACCTATCAACCAATCCCTGCTGGTGCTGAACGAAACCTACGATCCGAACACCAGCAAGGCGTATCCCTATCTGCCGATGTCTGAAGGACAGCTGTGGGGTGGTCTGGACGATATGGCGTGGGTCAAGCCGGGTGAGGTGAGCGCTTCGCGTTTGGGTCTGGACGACATTCGTGTGCCGACTTCGGCGATGTTTGCGGGTTCGTCGGCTGTTCCGCGGTTGTCGCGTTCCACCAACGATTCTGCGTCGGTAGGTTTTGGTCCCTTCAGCGGTGGTGGTACCACTGGCAAGAGCAAGAGCCTGCTCGATTTCATGGATTTGAACGGCGACCGTTTCCCCGATGTGGTTGGCCAGGGTGGTGTTCAGTACACCCGCATGGTGGGCGGCCTTGAGGCGGCCAAACGCGGTGGTGTACTGGATTCGGCGCGTGCCAACAGCAATGAAAGCACAAACTTGGGCGCTGGCGGCACCATTTCGGTGTCCATTGGTAACGGTAAAGGCAACGTCACACCTTCGGGCACCGCTCCCGCACAGACAGGCCAGCAAAACACAGATATGCCGAGCATCGGTTTCGGCGGCAATATCGGTAGCGGCAAGTCCGATTCGGATTTCGATTTGATCGATATTAATGGCGATGGCTTGCCAGACCGCGTGTTCCAGAATGGCACCGCTGCATTGAATCTGGGTTATGGTTTCGCTGCTGCTGAGCCATGGAATTCGGGCATCATCAACCACGGCGAGAGCGATAACGTTGGCGTCAATCTGGGCTTTAACCTTACTTATTACAGTATTGCTGGCGGCCTGAATCTAGGTACGGGCACATCGCGCAGCGACGAAACCTATATCGATATCAATGGCGATGGTTTGCCTGACAAGGTCATCGCCGGTAATCCGCTTCAGGTGCGGTTGAACACCGGAGCAGGTTACGCCGCGCCGATACCCTGGGTGGGCGGTCACAACAAAATTGCGGTAGACAAGCACATCACCCTGGGAGGTGGCGGCTACTTCACATTTGGATTTGCCTTCTACGCGATCAAAGTTGTGATCAATCCGGGAATTAACTTCTCCACGTCCATGGGCCGGCCCGAAATCGCTTTCCGCGACATAGACGGCGACGGATATGCCGACCATCTGTTCTCGGATAAGGATAGCAATCTGAATGTTGCGCTCAACCCCATCGGCCGCACCAACCTGCTTAAATCGGTACAGCGTCCTCTGGGTGCCAAGATCGACATCGAGTACGAACGTGACGGCAACACCTATGACCAGCCGCAGTCGCGCTGGGTGATGAACCAGGTCAAGGTGTTTGACGGCCATGTCGGCGACGGCGTGGACACGATGCTTACTACCTTCAAATACGAAGGCGGCAAGTACGACCGTCTAGAGCGCGACTTCTACGGCTACGGCAAAGTGGTCGAAGAGCAGCGCGATATCACCGCAGGCAATGCGGTGTACCGCACCGTGGCGCAGGATTTCCGTACTGACAGCTACTACACCAAAGGCCTGCTGGCGAAGTCCGTCACCGCCGACGCCGCCACCCGCCCCTACCTCGAAACCGAACAAACCTACGTCCTCAGGAACGTAGCCACCGGCGCAGCAGGCGACCCCACCAGCACCACCGCCACG
>JAJXUF010000128.1 GCA_021783175.1 Pseudomonadota bacterium | reverse complement strand
GGGCTCAAGCTGCTGTTCGCCAACAACAAGAACCGGGACCGCATTCAGAGTTTGTCGACTTATGGCGTGCGCTTCGACGCCTGCCAGAACACTTTGGCAGCCATGACGAAGCAACTGGGTCACAAGCCGAAGCTGGACGCAGAGTCCATCCCGGTTCCTCAGGGAGTCGTGCAGATTGTGCGGCTGAATCAAGCCGGGTACACGGTCATTCGACCGTAACAAGGGGAAACTCGCCGAAAACGGCGCCTCAACTCCCCGGACAGCGTTTGTCCGGGGAGTTGCGGTGTCTCGCCGCTCTTGCCAAGCCTAGGTGCATTGACTAGGGTAGAGCCATGAAACTGCCGACCGCGCAGCATCGGGTCTTGGTTTTCGAATCCAATCAGCCGCTCTACGAGCGTGTACCCACGCGCGATGAGTTTGGGCAGAGGCTGAGTGACTTCATGATGCTGTTTCCCGGTCTGCGCGACAAGCCGGCGCATCAGCTGGCGGACACTCTCGGGCGCATTCAGGCGGTTCTTGGCCAATTTGCCGAAGTCGTGTTTGCCGATCTTAACGTGCGCCTCAATCTTCTCTGGGTCTCAGTGCGACCCAAACCCGGCGTAATACTGGAAGTATCGGGTGCGATCAAGCTGCACCTGCCAGAGGCGCTGCTTGTCGGAGATCGGCATTTCGGCTGATTCGCGAATTGATGGGTTTGCGGCCAATGCAACGGCCGAGGAAGGGGGAGCAGCGACAACTCGCTGCGCGTTCAGCGCGCGCGAAAAACGATTCGCCCCTTCGACAGGTCGTAAGGTGTCAGCTGAACCGTCACCTTGTCCCCGGTGAGAATGCGGATGTAGTTCTTGCGCATCTTGCCAGATATGTGGGCCGTGACCACGTGTCCGTTATCCAGCTTCACCCGAAAAAGGGTGTTCGGGAGGGTCTCAACGATGGTCCCTTCCATCTCAATATTTTCTTCTCGTGCCACACTGTTCCTCGCGGTTGATAAGGGGCTGCGTTCGTCCGCCCCGCCTGCTGGCGCCGTATCATGCCGTAGGACTCGATGATGGTAAAGCGTTTGTGCACGAACCGGACCCGCCCCGCGTAGCGGCATGTCCGGGCGGTGTCGAAATGGCGGGCTGGTGGTCACCCGGTAGCGCGTTGCCGGGCAGCTTGCGCGAGCCACGCGACATGAGGGTGAATTGTTGACTCACTGACGATGATCTCTACGGTCAGAAACTTCGCGAGATGGTCATCGCGCCCCAATTGGGGCAGTTGGCATCTCAGATTCTGGTAATGAAAGTTGTTTATATACAAAGTATTAGGATAGAATCCGTGCTCAAGGCGGAATTCCCTGATGATGCGAAAGAGGAAGCTAAGCATTGTGGCCCCTTGACCCTGCGACGGCTCGCGGAACGGGCCTGTGATGTTGGAGGGGTACGTTTGCGCGCCGTACCCGGGCTTCACTCCCAGCGGGCCGGCCTCGCACGCAACGGGTGTCAGCCTAGCAGCGTATTGTGACGATATAATTAAAAAATCCGGTGTCGCCGCCTGGGATGGCCTCCGGTGTCCGTTAGGACGCGCCCTCCAGGGGCAGCCAGCGCCCGCCGCGCAGCGCCTCCAGCGGCCGGAAATTTGTCTTGTAGGCCATTTTTGGGCTTTCTGCGATCCAGTAACCCAAGTAAACCCAGGGTAATGCGCGGCGTCGTGCCTCGGCGATTTGCCACAAAATTGCGTACACGCCAAGACCCCGTGCCGGAATAGTCGGGTCGAAAAAGGTATAAACGGCGGATAGGGCGTCCGGAAGGATGTCCACCACGGCAACCCCCAATAGCTGCTCATCGCGCAGGTGCCCGGCTTGCGGAGTGCCCGCCGCAATGGGGCCCGCCGCACGCAACTCATAGAACACAGTTTCCACCTGCTGGCTCACCAGAAAGCCGACGTATTTCTGCGGATCCGGGTCGTCCATGGAAGAGCCCGCATGGCGCCCGGCTTGATAACTGCGATAGAGCGAAAACTGCTCCACATTGAAGCCGGGCGGTGTTGCAATCACGCGGATATCTGCATTTTTTTTCCAGATGCGGCGTTGTCCGCGCGTTGGCGTGAAGCGTTCTACCGGGACGCGCACGGCAATACAGGCGTCGCAATTGCGGCAGTAAGGGCGGTAGATAAGGTCGCCACTGCGTCGGAATCCCTGGTGCACGTAGCGGGCGTAGAGATTGCCATTGAGCGCATGATGCGGGTCAACGAAAACGATAGTGCTGGAGCGCCCTGCAAGGTAGCTGCATGGATGCGGCATCGATAAATAGAGATCCGGATTTTTCTGATTCGCGGTCATCTCATTAACCAACCTCCGGCGATGCCGGATCTAAACGCCACGAGCCAACTCGGTCTGGCATCATCAGAGCCGTTCTGAGCAGGGCCAGAAACTCCACGCGCGGTATCTCCTCTGCGCCGAGACTGAGCAGGTGGGCGGAGGCGACTTGGCAGTCGATGAGACTGAAGCCCCAGGCGCTTATCTGTCGCACTAAGTGCGCGAGCGCTATCTTGGAGGCATCGGTCTTAACGCTGAACATGGATTCCCCAAAAAAGGCGCCGCCCAAGGACACTCCGTATAGCCCGCCGACCAGATCGCCGTCGCGCCAGGTTTCGACGGAGTGCGCATAGCCTTCCTCGTGTAGCTGGCAGTAGGCGCGCCTCATCTCTGCGGTAATCCAGGTGCCGGCCTCGGGTCGATGGCGGCGGGGTGCTGCGCATGCGTCGATCACCGCCTCAAAGGCGCGATCCAATGTCACGCTGAAACCTGCGTTACGCAGTGTTTTGCCCAGGCTGCGGGAAATGCGGAAACGTTGCGGAAATAATACCGTTCGGGGATCCGGCGACCACCAAAGCACCGGTTGCCCCACGCTATACCAGGGAAAGATACCGCGTCTGTACGCCTCGAGCAGGCGCTCACTTCGCAGGTCGCCGCCAATCGCCAGCAAACCCTCAGGCGACGCCATTTCCGGGGGTGGAAAGCTGGGTACGGAATTGCGGGTTCTCGGTATTATCATGGGTGCGGACAGCGCTCATTGTTCCGGGCTAGTGAAGAACAGCCGACGCTTCAAGCCCCATCTTCCTTTTTGAACGGAGTGTGTTCGTTAAGTTCATCGAGATAATATTCCAGACTGTTGCGTTCGCGCACTAAAAAATCGGCGACTGCGCGCCCGAATTCCGGATGGCGCAACCAGTGAGCCGAGTAGGTTTCGCGCGGCAAGAAGCCGCGCGCAATCTTGTGCTCCCCTTGGGCGCCACCCTCAAAGCGTTGGATGCCGGTTTCGATGCAGTATTCGATGGCCGTGTAATAACAGGTCTCGAAATGCAGACTGTTGATGCCGTCAATGCCGCCCCAGTAGCGTCCGTAAAGCGTGTCGCCGCCGCGCAGGTTAAGCGCCGCCGCCACGTAGTCAGCTCCGCGCCGTGCCAGAACCATGACTATATTGGCTGCAAGTCCTTGACCGAGAAGCTGAAAGAACTCCCGTGTCAAATAGGGGCTGGAGCCGTGCTTGCGGATTGTTGAATGGTGGAACTCACAAAAGCGATCCCACAGGTCGGCACTGATGTCATCGCCGGTCAACACCTGCATCGTTACGCCGGCCTCGCGCACATGCTGGCGCTCGCGTCTGATTTTCTTGCGTTTCTGCGCGGAAAAGCCGGCGAGAAAGTTGTCGAAGCTGCTATAGCCCTGATTATGCCAGTGGAATTGATAGCCTGTGCGCCGCATCATTCCCTGAGTTTCGAGCAGGGCAGTGTCTTCGGGCGTGGTGAACAGCCAGTGCAAGGACGATGCGCCAAGTTCATCTGCCAGTTTGCGCGCGGCAGCTATCAGCAGTTGTCCTACGGTGGCCCGGTCGCACTGCGGAGCGACAAGCAGACGTGCGCTGGTCACCGGTGAAAACGGTGTCATTGCGACCAATTTAGGATAGTAACGCAGGCCGGCACGTGCATACGCTTCCGCCCAGGCCCAGTCGAAAACAAATTCTCCGAAGGAGTGGCTCTTGAGGTACAGCGGCACGGCTCCGACCAGCGTACCTGCCTCGTCGTCGCGCAGCAGCAGGTGGCGAGCATGCCAGCCCGTGGCGGGCGAGGCACAACCGCTTTGTTCCAGCGCATAGAGAAATTCATGGCGCAAGAAAGGATTGCCGTCGCTGACAAGGCCGTTCCATTGCTCCGCTGCAACTTGCTTGATGCTTTCTGCCACGGACAAACGCATTTCTGGA
Source organism: Pseudomonadota bacterium (assembly GCA_021783175.1). The sequence continues at coordinate 4,713 of JAJXUF010000128.1, read as the reverse complement.
GTGTAATACCTGCGGCGCAGTTGTTGTACCGTGTTTTGATAAATGCCGGGCTTTACCCCACAATAGCCGGCCAAACGGCGGGACTCTTCGACCGCATTCCAGTTCGGATATCAGGCAAATGCAGCGTGCGATGCGAGCTTCATCATTCTTTGGCAAGTCAGCGGTCAGCGCTTCAGTCTCGCGCGACGGCATTAGCGCCTTTAGCTGCAGCAGAGCAGGTGACTGAATGGCATCGCGTTTGCGGCTAGCAATCGGCCAGCTCAATCTGCTGGTAGGTGACGTGCCCGGGAATACCACGCGGGTGATCCGGGCCGCGCAGCAAGCACGGCACGACTTGGCCGCTGATGTTATCGTTTTTCCAGAACTGACGCTTACCGGTTATCCGCCGGAAGATCTCTTGCTGCGTCTTCATCTCTACGACCAGGTGATGGCGGGGCTAGAGCGATTGTGCCGCGAGGTACGGGGCATTGATGTGATCGTTGGTTACCCGCGCAGACTGGAGGGCAAGGTATTCAATGCTGTCTCGCTCATCCGGGACGGGATCGTCATTGCCACTTATCACAAGCAGCTGCTGCCGAACTACAGTGTGTTCGATGAGAAACGCTATTTCACCGCCGGTTCCGAACCCTGCGTTGTCGATATAGGCGGGGTACCTGTGGGGCTTGCCATCTGCGAGGATGTCTGGGAGCCGGAACCGGTGCGGCTTGCGGCCCGGGCCGGCGCTCAACTTATCGTTAACATCAACGCCTCACCCTACCACATGGAAAAGGGGCGAGAGCGTGAGCAGATTATGGCCGAGCGGGCGCGGGAGAACAGCCTGCCCGTGGTGTATGTCAATCTTGTCGGAGGCCAGGACGAACTGGTATTCGACGGAGATTCGTTCGTTGTCAATGCCGACGGCGCCATCGCGCAGCGTTGCCCGGCGTTCGAAACCGGGTTGTTTCCCGTCGAATTCGAAGCCAGCGCAGGCCGAATTGTGGCGCAGCAGCAGCAACCGCGTTCAGGACTTTCGCTCGTTGAAGAGGTTTATCGCGCGCTGGTGCTTGGGGTGCGCGACTATGTCGAAAAGAACCGCTTTCCCGGCGTTGCCGTAGGGCTATCCGGCGGTATCGATTCAGCATTGACGTTGTGTATCGCAGCCGATGCCATCGGAAAGGACCGCATCGAAGCATTTATGATGCCGTCGCGCTATACCTCAAGCATGAGCATCGAGGATGCTGGGGCAATGGCGCAGGCCTTGGGTGTCAGGTATTCGGTAATCCCCATAGAGCCCATGTTCGAGGCCTTCACAGCGATGCTGCGCGAGGAGTTTCGCGGACATGAGCCAGACGTTACCGAGGAAAACATACAGGCGCGCATTCGCGGAACCATCCTGATGGCGGTTTCCAACAAGACTGGCCGCATGGTGCTGACCACGGGAAACAAGAGCGAAATGGCGGTGGGTTATGCCACGCTGTACGGCGACATGGCGGGTGGATTCGCGGCTATCAAGGATGTATCGAAGACGCTCGTGTACGCCCTTTCAGACTATCGCAACCGCATCGCGCCGGTGATCCCGCGAAGGATCATTGAGCGCGCACCGTCAGCTGAATTGGCGCCCGACCAGAGAGATTCCGACAGCCTGCCGCCCTATAACGTGCTCGACCCAATTCTCGAACGCTACATTGAGCATGATCAGTCGCCGCAGGAGATTATTGCCGCTGGTTTCGATGCCGCGACAGTCACGCGCGTAGTGGCTATGGTTGACCGCAACGAGTATAAGAGGCGCCAGGCGGCACCCGGGGTGCGCATTACGCGGCGGGCTTTCGGCCGCGACCGGCGCTATCCGATTACCTCCGGTTACCGGGAAATCTAGTCCTCGGGGCGATGTCGGGCCTGGGGCTGGCACTTGCAATGCCAGTCGCTCGCGGATATGTTGATGTCATCGGTACACGTTCCACAGCCAAGGTTCGACATGAAGAAAATAGAAGCGATCATAAAGCCTTTCAAACTCGACGACGTGCGTGAGGCGCTTTCCGAGGTCGGAGTCACGGGTCTGACGGTCACCGAGGTCAAGGGCTTCGGCCGGCAAAAGGGTCACACCGAGCTCTATCGTGGGGCCGAATACGTGGTCGACTTCCTGCCAAAAATCAAGATAGAGGTGGTGGTGAAGCAAGACCAGACCGAGCGTGCCATTGAGGCAATTACTGCAGCGGCAAGAACAGGCAAGATCGGCGATGGCAAGATATTCGTCACGGAAGTCCAGCAGGTGGTGCGCATACGCACGGGTGAGACCGGTCCGGACGCGATCTGAGCCGGTACACCCGCCAGCCCGGATCAGCCTGCTGACAACGCCTTGACCTGTCCGATATAGCGGCTGTTGGGAAAGTTCTTCTCCAGCACGCGCAGGCTGTCGTTCATTAGCTCTTCCATTCCCATTTTCTTATAGGCCATCGCCTGGATGCCGAGCGCATCTTCAACCGATTGCGTACGCTGATAGTGGTCGATGACATATTTCGCGCGGTTGACGGCGGCGACGTAAGCTCTGCGCTTGAAATAGAAACGGGCAATATTGATTTCGCTCTTGGCCAGAAAATTGATCAGATAGGCCATGCGCTTGCGACTGTCGGGAGCATAGCGGCTGTTGGGAAAGCGCTCCACCAGTTCGCGGAAAGTTTCGTAGGAATCGCGCATGTCCTTAGTGTCTCTCGCGGTCATGTCCTCATCGGCGAAAAGGCTTGCGAATATGCTTTGGTGCCGATTGAAATTCGCCAGTCCCTTGAGATAGTAGGCGTAATCGACATGCGAGTAGGTCGGATGCAGACGAATGAAGCGATTTGCGGCGTCCACCGCCGATGGCATCTGGTTGTCCTTATAGTAGGCGTAGGCCACATCCAATTGCGCCTGTTCAGCGTAGATGCCGTACGGGTAGCGGGCCTCCAGTGTTTCGAAATCCTTGATGGCAGTATTGTATGTCTTCCGATCCAAGGCCGCCTTGCCTTCGCGGTAAAAACGTTCAGCCGACCAATTGGCCGTCGGGTCTGTTTTCAGGGTTGAGCAGGCGCCAACGAGAACAAGCGCCAGAACGGCGAAGATGAGACGCACGGGCATGACTTCCAGGATTCCGGTTAAACTGTTACGGGTGCGAAGCATACCGCGAACCGCCCATAACGAGAAGCGCAAGGCGCAGTCATGAGCCTGTCAAACGACAGTATAGTGTCGGTAAGCATCCCGCCGGAGTACGCCGGCCAGCGGCTGGATCAGACCCTGGCCGGTCTGCTGCCGGATTTTTCCCGCTCCCAGATTCAGAAATGGATACGCTCGGGCAATGTCCTGGTTGATGCGGCATTGCCAAGGGCGCGCGATAAGGTGCAGGGCGGGGAGGAGGTGACGGTGTCGGTGCCGCGTGAGCCTGCCGCGGCCTGGGAGGCTCAATCCATTCCCCTCGATGTTGTCTTTCAGGACGAACACCTTCTGGTGATCAACAAACCCGCGGGGCTCGTGGTGCATCCAGCGGCTGGCAACTGGGAGGGGACGCTGCTCAATGCGCTCCTCAGTTTCGACCCTGAGCTCGGCCAGTTGGCGCGCGCCGGAATCGTTCATCGCCTGGACAAGGAAACATCGGGATTGCTGGTGGTCGCGCGCAGCGAGCGCGCGCGACGCCATCTGATTGACCAGCTTCGCGAGCGCACGCTTGAACGCGAGTATCTGGCAGTTGTTTGCGGAGTCATGGTGGCGGGAGGGACTGTCGATGCGCCAATCGGTCGGCACCGCGTGCACCGCACGCGTATGGCAGTCAACCCGGCCGGTAAGGCTGCAGTGAGTCACTACCGCGTCGAAGCGCGCTACCGCGCTCATAGCCTCTTGCGAATCAAGCTCGAGTCGGGGCGTACCCACCAGATTCGCGTGCACATGGCGCACTTGCACTTCCCGATACTCGGGGATCCGGTGTATGGCGGTCGGCTGCATATCCCCGCGGCAAGCAGCGAGTCCTTTGCCGCAGCGCTGCGCGGTTTCCGGCGCCAGGCGCTGCATGCGGCGCGGTTGGGCCTGATCCACCCGGTTAGCGGCAAGGCCATGTCCTGGACCAGCCCCCTGCCGGCAGATATGCAAGAGCTCGTTAAAGCGCTTGAGACGGATGCCAAGACCCACCGCCAGGAGCACGGTCACAATGGATAATGCAGTCGCAGACATCATAGCGGGCTGGCCGGCACCGCCAAACGTGCGGGCGCTTACCACGCTTCGTAGCGGCGGAGTCTCGCTGCCGCCGTTCGCCAGTTTCAATCTTGCCGATCACGTCGGAGACGATCCGGGTGCGGTGGCGCTTAATCGCCGGCACCTGCGCCAGCGGCTCCGACTGCCCGCAGAGCCCGTGTGGCTTACACAGGTACACGGTACGACGGTTGTCGACGCCGCGCGCGCGGCGCCCAACACCCAGGCGGATGGCAGTTTTACAGATCGGCCCGATGTCGTCTGCAGCGTGCTGACAGCCGATTGTTTGCCGATTTTTTTGTGCGACGAATCGGGGACGCGCGTTGCCATATTGCATGCCGGATGGCGCGGACTGGCTGCGGGTGTCGTGGAGCGCGGCATTGAGGCGATGGCTGCTTCGCCCGCTACTCTCATGGCTTGGTTGGGGCCGGCAATCGGCCCGCAGGCATTCGAGGTGGGAGCGGAGGTGCGCGAAGCGTTCACGCTGGGCAATGCAGCCGCTGCAGACCTGTTCACACCAGG
>JAJXUF010000027.1 GCA_021783175.1 Pseudomonadota bacterium | reverse complement strand
GCTCTTCCGATCTAGGACGCAATTGAAAAGCTGCAGTATGATCTCTACTACGTCAAGAACCACAGTTTCTTTCTTGACCTGGTTGTTCTGTTCCAAACCATGCAGGTCATTCTGTTTCACAAAGGGGCGCGTTGATAACAACGCACGCAATGATTTGGGCCTGCCGTTAGTTGGAAGCACCTGTTGCGATAGCCTGGGCCGCGCAAGGTCTGCGGCGGCATTATTTGCCGCCTCGATGGAGTTCGGCAGGATATTGGACGTTGAATGCCCGATCAAAACCTAGCGTATTCCAACGGCATAGAGGGGGGTGGAGCGGGCGATTGGCTCGATCATGCGCGAATGGTGATCGACATGAATTTATCCTCGCGCAGGACAGTTGATCAAATCTGGATTGTTTTGGCCGGCACATCGGATGTGTGCTTCTCGGTTCCCGGTGACCAACTGGCCAGACGCACCTTCGTTGAGGAGGTGCTCCCAACGTTTGCGTTCCCTGCGCCTTTTCAAGAAGCGGTGCGTGGTCTTATGCCGTTACCTATGGGACGTCTATGGCCACTCCTGCCAGCAACCTGAGTGCCTGATTGCCAGACACTGGGAGAACAAATGACTCATACCCCGGACACGGTCTGGCCGTACCAGCCAGTTTTACGCGCAAGTTCAACGCGTGGCGTGCCTGGGAAACGTTTGAGGGACACGTGCTATGCAAGCCTTGCCATGATCTCCGCACTCCATCTCTACAACCTGCGCGAGAGCGCGCCCTGCCGGGGGCAGCGCAGGGTTTGGCCCAAGACCCGACCCTCCCCGTTGGCGATCATCATTCTCAGGGTCCTCGCTCCGCAGGGGCTGCCGGGTCATATCCGCGTCGGACACAGTGCGCCACGGGGATCAAGATGGCTTCAAAGGGGTTTACCACATTACTGCGGTGGATATCGTCACCCAGCGGGAGTTTGCGGCATGCGTGGAACGCGTCGGTAAGGCCTATCTGCGACCGGAGTTTGCGCTCAGGTACAACAGCCTAGAAAATGGTTATTCCAGTCAATTAGCCGTCGATCCAATTCCGCAGCATGATTCCTGCCGTTTCAGTTTCATCTGACGATTGGGGAATACTGGCAGTTGCATCAGGGTAAAGCCCATGGACCAGGCAAAAATTTATCGTCTGGCAAGAGATTTAAAATCGACACTTGCCGTTGTGGTCTACCTCCGAGATTTGGGCGGTGATAAGCCGTGCAAACTAATATTTAGCGGATCGCGATCGAATTTGTTCGCGCAAACAATCGGTTGGTGCTAAAATCCAGATGCGGCAAGCTAGGGTGGGCCGCCCAAAAAGATGATGGACGTAGCGACAGGAATAGTCGCGGTCTCGGGACAAGAACATACTGTAATTCAATACATTGGCAGGGATTCCAAAATCAATGCCGCTTCGAAGTGCTAAATGTAACCATCTGATCGCTGTTCGCGCTTGATTAAAGGGTAGGCTTGGTAGTTCGCAGCGGGTGGCCAAATCGGCGTATTGCAGATTCCATTGCTGCGAGGGGGAGCCGCATTTCGATGACTGAGCGGCGGCCAAATGGAGTGTTCTGGCAAGCCGGAGCCGGCTTCCGGGAGCGCGCTGAATGATCCGTATTTTCAAGCATTACATGCCCGTATCATTGTTGATGTTGGGCGGAATTGAAGTGGCAATACTGTTTCTGTCGCTATATGTCGGCATGGTCATCCGATTTTGGGATGTGCTGGGCGAGCCGGCCTACAAAGGCGCCGTATTGCAGATAACCCCGACCGCCATCGCATTTGCGGCAATCATGTCTGGAATCATGCTTGCCATGGGTTTGTATCAGCGCGAACATCAAACGAACTTCTGGCATTACCGGCGACTCTTGGCAAGCTTCGCCGTGGGGCTCGTTACTATGGCCTTTGTATTCTACGCAATCCCCAAGCTGCTCCTGGGCCGCGGCGCATTTGCTATTGCGTTTGTCGTCTCGTTTGTTGCAATTGCCGTAACGCGATCTGCCTTCTTTACCCTGACCGGACACACGGGCTATAAGCGCCGTGTTCTGGTACTGGGTACCGGAACACGCGCGGCAAAGGTCGATGTGCTGGAGAAATCGGCGAACGGGCGGCAGGGTTTCCGCGTGGTTGGCTACCTGGCCATGCGCGAGCAGCACCATTTCGCTCCCAAGGAGAAGATTATCTCGGCAGAGCGCAATTCGATTTACGCAATCGCGCAGCAGCACAACGTCGATGAAATTGTGGTCGGTGTTAGAGACAGGCGAGGGGGAGGCCTGCCGATGGATGATGTTCTCAAATGCAAATTGAATGGAATTGACATCATCGATCTGCCGTCGTTTTTCGAGCGTGAGACCGGTTGTGTGCAGATTCAGACGATGAATCCTAGTTGGATGGTTTTTTCCGACGGATTCGAAAGAGGCGTGACGCGCGACGTCGTAAAGCGCATCTTTGATGTGTCTGCCAGCATGGCGTTGCTGGTGGCCTCGCTACCTGTAATGATAACCACTGCACTGCTTATTAAGCTTGATAGTCGCGGACCGGTTTTTTACCGTCAGCAACGGGTTGGACAGGGCGGCCTGCCTTTCGAAGTGCTCAAGTTCCGCAGCATGCGCACCGATGCCGAGAAAGATGGCACGCCGCAGTGGGCAACTCAAAATGACGATCGCGTCACGCGCGTTGGACAGGTCATTCGCAAGCTGCGCGTCGACGAGTTGCCTCAAATTCTTAATGTTCTGAAGGGCGAGATGAGTTTTGTCGGTCCTCGACCGGAAAGACCCTATTTTGTCGAACAGCTGTCGGAAAAGATTCCTTTCTTCAAGTATCGTCACAATGTCAAACCGGGTATTACGGGTTGGGCGCAGATCCGCTATTCATATGGCGCTTCCGTGGAAGATGCGATCGAGAAACTGCAGTACGATTTGTATTATGTGAAGAATCATAGCCTATTCCTTGACCTGGTTGTCCTATTTCAGACGGTGCAGGTAGTTCTCTTCGGAAAAGGTTCTCGTTAGAAGAGCCCGTTGGATGTGACGCCGGGGGTGCTCCTGGTCGGCTGGCAGATTGAAGGCTGCCGCTGCACGTCAGTGCGGCTAGGATAGAGAGGTCGGGCGCAGAGGCGGTGTGTGGATCGACGCTGCAATGCAAACGGACAGTGCCACTGCGTCCCGGCTAGTGGGGTAACCGAAGTTGAGAGAACAAGGTTTGCAGACATGAACAGTATGTCAAGAAATTCGCAGGGTATATCGGTAACTTCGAGGAAGTCCCAGAGCGGTGAAGGAATCGTCAACGCGATGACAGTGGATGTCGAAGATTATTTCCACGTTTCCGCCTTTGCGAAAGTCATTGATCCGGCGCAGTGGGAAAACTATGAGTGCCGCGTTGAAAACAACACGCTAAGACTGCTGCGTCTGCTGGAGCAGCATGAGACCAAGGCGACGTTCTTCGTGCTCGGGTGGGTCGCTCGTCACTATCCTGGGGTGGTTCGCCGTATCGTCGAAGCAGGGCATGAAATTGCCTGTCACGGCCTCACACACAAACTGGTCTACAACCAAACTCCCGAAGAATTCCGTGAGGAAACACACACTGCTAAGCAGCTTTTAGAAGATATAATCCAGAAGCCGGTAATTGGTTATCGGGCGGCAAGCTACTCCATTACTGCCAAATCCCTGTGGGCGCTTGATATCCTGGCCGATCTGGGGTTTCTGTATGATTCAAGCATATTTCCGATCCGGCATGACCGCTATGGCATTCGTGACGCAGTGCGCAGGCCGCATGTCTTGCGCACTGCGGGCGGCGCAAGTCTTCTTGAATTCCCGCTCAGCACCAGGGATTTCGCATTTCTGCGTCTGCCGGTTTCGGGCGGTGGGTATTTCCGGCTATTTCCTTACGCTTTGACGCGCTCCGCGCTGGCCAGTATCAATCGTCGGGAAAAGATGCCGTTCATATTTTATCTCCATCCATGGGAGATCGATCCTGATCAGCCACGCATCGAGGCGAGTTGGCTGTCGCGATTTCGCCACTACAATAATTTGCAAAAGTGTGAATCGATGCTGGATCGCCTGCTCGGCGAATTTCGCTTTGGCACGGTCCATGAAAGCCTTGCCAGCTGCGGTCTCCGGACTGGTGAGGTGGCGCAGCAAGGCGAGCAAAATGTCATGCTGCCGCAGGCGCACAAGGCAAGCGAATAAGACTGCGCTGATGTCAGAGTCGCCTGCGAAAGCAATTTTCGCAGAGGGGAGCTATGATCCCGAGCCGGTCAATTTCATATGTAGGCGCTTAACGGCGGAAAAAATGCGCGGGTGGCGTCGCAAAACATTCTTGGCGCGGTCAATTGCCCGAGCAGCTGCGTAGCTGGCAAGCGCCGCAGGTTTGCGATTGTACAGGCGCACGCGCGACAATGGCTGCACCTTTTCGGTCCATTCCTCTTTCCATGATTCCCGCACCCCAAGCAGATCGTAGATGGAATAATTTCCATCCTGAAAAAGGCTGCGCAGAACCGTCTTCCGCAAAACTCGTCCGGGGGAGTTTTTTGAATAGGCTGGATCATAGCCGGTTTTGAGCACGTTGAAAGCGCGTTTGTACGGAAGACAGTAATCGAATGCAATGCTCTTGCCGTCCAGCTCGAGAAAGCAAAGCCGAAAATTGTTTCTTTCGCTCATTGCGCTCGCAAGGTCGAGGTAGAAGGCGGATATGGATGATGAGGCGCCAATAGCACTGCCATGTTCTCCTTTCCAGCTTGCCTTTTCAATTTCAAACGCCTGCCGAACCCGATTTTCCAGATCTGCTCCTCCGCTAACCTCGACCAGACGAACTGATCCTTCTTTCTCGAGGCGACGCTCGAAATAATCCCAGTTCTTTCTGACCTTCTTATCGCGTGCGCCAGCGTATTCGTCCCAAGTACCCTCAATGGCAACGTAGGGACTTTCCATCTGGATTTCGTCGCGCGCACCAATGATGCCGTCGCGCTGAAGTTGCCCAAAAAGGCCTGCCAGCTGTCCGTCATGCGGCAGGTACTCCAGAATCATCAGGTCCCAATCACTGTCATCGCGCATAAGACGGAGCATGGATTCAAGGATCTCACCGCTATTCTCGCGCGGCAGAACGAACCCGTACTTGTAGGATTGCAGATTTGACATGGAACGCAGAACGGTGATCGCCCAGGGACCAGCGCCCCGCCTTTCGCGCATCAGCGGCATAATGCCGCAAATCTGCCCGTTGTTGCGTGCTACGACTATGTTGAGAGCGTCGCTATGGGCAAAATTCTTTGCCCACGCATAAAACCATTCATGCGTCTGAAAAATAGAGTCAAATCCGGAGGATTCAACCGCCGCGTTCCATTCCGATTTCAGCTGCGCAAGCCGCTCAAGTTCGCGGACAACTTCAATTTCCATAACTGCTCCTAGTGGTAGTCTGCGTCTTACTGAACATTACTCAAAGTGCCGAGACGCATGACGTCGACCGCAACTGCAGACCGAAAGGCACCGAGCAGCAAAAAACCTGTGGACAGACGGTACGCATTGCGCAAGCAGTCCGAGAGTTACTCAGGTAAATTACCTGACTTCCCGGATGCCGCATCATGCTCAAATAAAGCCCGAGTATCATCCATGGAAATGGGTTTGCGCTTGTATTGGCGCGGTGCCCATTTTTGTGGCGCCGGCCCGGAATTGTTTGTGTCTGCTCGAGCATTCAATGGACGGGGTATTCTCCGCCCGAGTTCGGCGAGGTGACGCTTGCATTGCATCCCGCTCTCTATGTAGGTGACTGAGTCACTGCTACGACAGTTTTGGGCCGATCCATTCTCGACTGTTGAAACAAAAATCGATAGTCGTTGATAATTCGGAAGATTGCCGTAAGTTCAAGGTCGAGCCCCCTTGATTCCCCAATGTTTTTAATATATCTGCTTCAAGCTGCCCGACTTAATTGACTTTATAGGTTGGCGCAGATACAAGCGCGCGCAATCGTGCCGGGTAGAATGCTACGTTAGCATATTCCAACAAAGTCGCCATTGCATCTCGGCTGGACAACCTGGGGTAATGCGGCATCCGTCCGCCTTGCCCTCTAAATGGCTGGTCAAACCTTGGGTGCAGGGCTCTCCGTGGTATGTGCATCCTCTGCGTGTGCTGCGAAGTTTCGTAATCTTGGATAAATCAGAGGGGAAGATTCTCGCAGGACAGCAGCCGATTGTACGCGGCACGTGCCTGACCGGACGCGTGCAGCTGGAATTCCGCCAACACACGCGATAGATTGCGCAGGCGGCGTATTTTGTCCATTTGTGTGCGGTCTCTACGTAGATCCAGGACCTTAATATCCAGCGCGTCAAGTCGGTCTTGCTTTTCCACTAGCTTTGCATAAAGCGGGTCAGAGACGATGAAGTGTTGAGCCGCCGCCAGGTCATGGTTGAGGAAACGGACAAAATTCTTTGTGTACGGTTGCGCAACTCTTGGCCAGCGCATCTCAATACTGAGCCGCAGCGAATTCTGTATCGATTTGATCTGGGTTTGCAAAACGGTTCGTTCGGCACGCAAGGCCGCGATTTGCGTGACATCCTGGCTCCTTCGGGCATCAAGCTTGCGAATTAACTCATGTCCGTCGGGAGGTAATCCCAGACGGCGTGCGACATCGCGAGCGAGCCTGGAGTAAACATTGTTCGGCAGTGCTCCGGTATCGAACCATCGAAAGTACCAGGGTTGCCAGCGAGTTAAATACATTTCGGACGTGGAGCGTGGCATGTCAGTGCTATTTGCTTCGCGCAACGCGTACAAATGCGCCCCATACGGGGTTACCACGCCAGAGCTATTTACTTCCGGGCTAAACGGCAATTGGCTACCGTCACGGGTGCGTCCGGACAAGGCCGCCATGAAATAGGTCGTATAGTCACGATAGTCAGCCGTGTTCACGCTTGCTGAACAACCCTCGGTTTCCTCCGTGGCAGATTGGGCCATGAATCCGCAGCGGTCAGCTGTTGTGAGTTGTTGCGTTTTTTCAGCTTGCGGGTGAATCAATCGTTCGAAGCCACCGGAAAAGCACTGGGTGAAAACGAATTGAACGGGAACTTGGGGATTAATATTGTTAAGCAGCTGCTCAAATGTCTTGGCGGACATCTGGGTGTCGCCCCAAAGTCGCAAGGTATTCTCTGATGGATGGCCGGGGACGCCAAGACCGTGCCCTTCATAAAGGATGAAGGCATGATCGCCGGGTCTTAGCGCGCGAAACTCACTGCTGAGGCGAGCCGCCAATATCGGTGCCGCCGTGCTGCTCTCAACGTACGGGACGTCTGGATCACGAAATCGATAGCCATTGGCCTCCGCTTGCCCGAAGACCCGCGCCAAAGGTACAAGATTCCGTGGCGTGTCTTTGCGTGGAATCCATGATAATACGTCGTCCTTGGCATTTGGCCCACCAGCAAAGAAAACGTGCAATACTGATCCTGGGGTGTGGCTTCGAAGGGCAGTGACCACCCATCTAACGTTGGCCTCGATCTGTGCTTGAGAATCGTTTGGGGTGGGACCGCCACCGATGATCCAGAAATAGTCAGTTGCGTTGGCGCTGGCCGCCCAAAAAAAGAAACAAAAAAAGACTCCGAGAGATCGCATGAACTAACTCCTGCTCGCAGCGCCTGATGAGGCAATGACAGCAAAGGCCGAAAAAGAGATGAGTCCAGTGAGGAGCGGGACGCTGACTGCCCCGAGCGTGAAGCTTCCGTGCAGCCATGAACCTGCCACAGCACCACATAGCGCACCAATCAGACCGGTCACAATCGGTCTTCGCCGCCCAAGCGCGCCGCTCGCGAAATATGCAGGTACCATTAGCAGTAGGCACGCCAAATAGAGTGCGGGCAGTGCATGCGCCCAGTCGGCCCAAAACAGATCCCACAGGCGACGCCGGGACTGAGCTTTCAGTGCCAGGATCAATTCATCGCCGAACAGGCTGTCCTGTACGAACGAAAGCCCCTCGTAGCAGATAAAGACGGCTGGTGGAACCAGAACAAGCGCTGAAATAAGCCTTTTAATGCTGCGTGATTTTTGAGCGGATTCGGGTTGTGCTTCCATGGCAATGTCATTTTTCATGGTCGAGAACAATTTGACAATCATGCGTTTGACTTGTTCTTTTCATCTATCCATACCGATGGTGTGTGCCAGATCGGTGGCTTGCGAACCGACAGCAGTGACGCAGGCGTAAATGGGGATTCACTGCGGCGCCCAGATGTCGGATTTGTTCCGCCAAGATCGACTTATTATTGGCAGTGTCTTCTTGCGTTCCATGCGAGAAGGCGAGAGTCGGCGACAATCGCTTTTGGTGACCTCAATATAATCGCAGATAGACATGCGCGCAATCAGTAAGCGATCAGCATATTGCGTGTAAATTGACCTCTGATGATTTCTGATCCAGCCGGAGGGCGGCTCGTGGCCCGGACATGGCCGCACAAGCAACGAGAGGAGGCAGCAGGCTGTCCATATGGCACAGTGGCAACGATTTACTCCAAGAACTCGGCGGCGACAGCGATTACTATTGCACTGCTGCCGATGTGACTAATTCGCCAAGGAGGGTTGCACGGATTTAAGGGGTCCCGAAAGCGGCGGCTAGCTGTGGCGAGATGCTGCCTGCAACAAAGACTGCCGCTTTCGGCCAACCAAGTAGAATTTTCCATGGAATTTCTGTGTGAGTAGATTCCATGCTATTTGGCAACACTGCTGCGTCCGTCGAGATAGCAGCATGTAAAGGAATTGGGATACGCCAAACAGTCGGATCCCGAGCTTTCCGTCGGGCTGTCGCCCGAGTGCCTGGCTATAACGTTAATGCTGTGCGCTTTGCCTGCTGGCAATTATGCCTTTTTGCGACGGCTTACCGCCATCAAACAAAGCAGGCCGCTTGCAAATAGCCACTCGGCCTGCGGTATCGGGACTACCGCAACGTCGCCGGAACGGACTGCCCACCCGAAACCAGTCGTGGATTCTTGGTTTATGAACTGATTGCCGTTGGCAAAATTGAATTGCCAGGCGGAGGTTCCCGGCGCGTATTCTGTCCCGGACCAGTAAACATCATCCTTTACGTTCTGGAAAAGCCCGAGATTCGAATTGTGCGTGACGGTAATATTCGCCCCGGCCGTTCCACCCAGTTCGTTGTAAAACAACTCTCCCATCTCGCTTCCCGTGCAGTTCGAACCGTAGGAGTTGCCTCCTGACTGGACCGAGCAGCTTGAGTCTGGCTGTTGGGTAGTAGGTTGGCGCCAATTGCTGTATCCGAGGTACCCACTGGCATTCATGGCCGTAATCCAGTCTTGAGCAGTGCTCCAAGTCATTTGCCCACCGGAAGCAATGCCCAGGACTCCGAACGAGTCCGTCGCCGCTAGGTCGGCATTGGACAGCCATGTGACATTGAGGGCGGTGTCATAGATCATTCCGTCGCCACGGTTGATAAGTGCTGCACCCGCACTTGGCACAGCAGCCCACGCCGCAACGGAAAGAAGCGCGGCCGCCCATTGAGAATTGAATTTCATCATCCACCCCTCTCGTTGACCCCCCATTCGTATGGGCAGGTGTTCATGTGACCTTAGTTTCTGGTCTTTTGGTCTTTTCGTTCTTGAGGTTTGGCGCGTTTCGGGACAACTATTCCTTATCGCGCTCTATGAATAATGTTGCTGGTATTCATGTTGCGCCTATCAGCCCTATCTTGTCTAGGGCCGACTTTGGGCGCATGCCGCACCCAACTGCATTGACGAAGAGAAAGCTAACAAAGTAGCTACGATATTCAAAACAAGCTGTTGGAATTGAGCATGTTTAGCGGTTTATTCTTTTGCTATGACGGCATCCGCAAGTTTCATCAAGTTTAGGCACTGGACGCCCGCGCCATTGGCCGGCATACGACCGGGTCAACCAGCCTGGCGAAAAGCCGGTCGTTATCAGGGAGACCTGCCCGCGAAGTTGCCCGGATATCAGTAAAATCAGAAACTCGTTTTCCGAATTCCGGCCACGACAACCCGTGCAGATGCCAATTGCCTCAGGATTTGGCGGAAAGGTCGTTGCAAATGAGACTTCATTTTTAAAGCAGAAGGTGGCTGGTTCCAAATCAGGATTAATGGGCAGCCAACTTTCATGACGCCGGACGCATCAAATTTTGCTGTAAATCGATGAAAACCCGACAAGGCTATGCCAACCGTCGTTAATTTGACCTCTAATCGAAGAGTGGATTGCGGACTGAGAAAGTCGCGCCACCTTGATGCCTGGCGGGACGTGGTACCGCCTGGATAGCCCTATTTTTCGCGCGGCGACTCTGGGAATGGTATAATTTTAACCTAGAACTATTTCAATAATTACCGCGGCCTGGCAGAAAAGGGGTGCCCTGCCTGCGGAAAAAGCTGAAAAAGCCCGCATCGTCCCTGCTGACGACGCGAGTCAATTTGTATTCCCCTCCGAAGGTTGCGGGATCGAGTCGGCTTGGGTCATTTTTTTCAGGCCAGAATGGTCCCTGACAATCGCAGTGATCCTATGCGAAGCGAGTCTTTGCAGGGCGGTAGCGTGCTTGCAGAAGGGGTCAGATCGCGCGCGGGGTTTTTGCCGGACCAAAAAATCGGTGCGGCGATGGTCCAATTTTGTGCGCCCAGCATTTTTCTGTTACCCACAAGAGAAGGGCATTCTGGCTCAAATCAGTTGGCATTTTCGCAGTTTTCGCCAACCTTGTCAGATGGTCTGCATTTGAGCAGGTTGCTCCACGGCATTGCAGCGTGTCCTTAGGTTGCGATTTGCCATTCCTGGCGCAGACGCGCAAATTGATCTTTTAACAACCGGTTTGTAGTGTGTTTCCTCGGCGCTTTCGGACTACGCCGTAAGACCATGCGGCGTTGATGCGGAGAAATTAATGATTGAAGTCGCATTCTGGAGCGCGGTCGCGCTCGTCGTCTATGTCTATGCCGGATATCCGGCCTGTGCGTGGGTGCTCGCGCACTTGCACCGTCGGCCTGTGCACAAAGATGACTTCACGCCGCCCGTCACGATCATTATCGCGGCCTACAACGAAGAGAAATACATTGGATCGACGATCGAGAACAAGCTCGGCCTGGACTATCCGCGGGATCACCTCCAAATCATCGTTGTTTCGGACGAGTCGTCGGACCAAACGGATGCCATCGTCAATCGCTTTGTGGACGAAACACAGGGCGTGGTCAGGCTGCTTCGGCAGTCCCCCAGAGGCGGCAAGACCAGTGCACTCAACATGGCAATTCGCGAGGCGACCGGGGAGATCATTGTTTTCTCGGATGCGAATTCAATATATGAAGCCGGCGCTCTTCGCGCGCTCATGCGCAATTTTTGTGATCCAGAGGTTGGGTATGTAACCGGGAAGATGGTCTACGCGGCAGCGGACGGCTCAATTGTAGGAGATGGTTGTAGTGCCTTTATGAGATACGAGAACTACCTGCGCGCGCTCGAAACCAATCTTGGATCGGTCGTCGGCGTCGACGGAGGGGTCGACGCAGTGCGCAAAAATCTGTACCGAGATATGAGAGCGGATCAGCTGCCCGATTTTGTCTTACCGCTGAGCGTTGCCAAGCGCGGATACCGTGTCGTGTATGAACCTGCTGCATTGCTTAAAGAAGAAGCTTTGGCTGAGGGAAAGGACGAGTACCGGATGCGCGTGCGTGTGGCGTTGCGCGCGTTCTGGGCGCTTTACGACATGCGTAGTCTGTTCAATCCGCTGAAATACGGCATCTATTCCTGGCAGATTTTATCCCACAAGGCGCTGCGCTACATGGCCTTTGTTCCGCTGCTGGTCATCCCTTTGGCCAATATCTTTCTATTATGGAAGGGGCGGGGTTTGGTTTACCAACTGACGTTCCTCGGATTTTGCCTGTTGTGCGCATTTGCTCTCTGGGGGAGGGCGCTAGCGCGAAACGGCGGCGGCAATGCGTTGAGTGCATTTGCCTATTATTTTGCCCTGGTTAATACGGCTTCGGGACATGCGTTTGGAAAGTTTCTGCGCGGCGAAAAGAAGGTGATATGGAACCCGAGGACCGGATGATGGCAGAAATGCCGGTTAAAATTGCCTATCTTATGGATCACTATGCGCATCCTTACGGGGGAACCGAGCAACAGATCCTTAAGCTGATCCATGGCTTGGACCGTCAACGGTTCGAACCACACGTGACTGTTTTTCGGGGCAGCAAGTATTCCAGTGCTGCCGATTTCGGTTGTCCGGTGAACGTGCTCGGTATCGAAAAGATGGCGCGAGCAGCGACGTGGGCACGACTCTACGGCTACATGCGTGAGCTGTCGCGAAACGGTTTTTCCCTGGTGCATATTTTCTTTAATGACGCTGCGATGATTGCGCCACCGTTTGCAAAACTTTTCGGGCTGCGCGTTGTAGTGTCACGTCGTGACATGGGGTTCTGGTATAGCGCGACCGTGACGAGGATGCTTCGAATCAGCCGATTGTTTGTAGATCACGTGGTTGCCAATAGCGAAGCCGTTAAACGTCAGGTTGGGGACAAGGAGGGTTATCCGGGATCGAAGATTGCAGTGATATACAACGGTTTTGCCAATCGTCAGGGCACCCCAACCCAGGACCCAGGGACGAGAGAAAAGCTGGGCGTGCCACGTGATGCCAAGATAGTCGGAATTGTGGCGAATTTGCGGCCAATCAAGCGAATCGACGATTTGATCAATGCTTTCGGAAAACTGGCTTCCACTGATCCTAAATTGTGGCTCGTTGTAGTTGGAACCGGTGATCTTGAAGGGCCCCTGCGCGACCTTGCACAGTCATTGGGCATCGGCAACAGGGTGGTATTTGCCGGACAGGTGACCGACGTAGCTCCCATCATTCAGCAATTTACTGTCGCAGTTTTGTGTTCAGAATCAGAAGGTTTTTCAAATTCCATCATCGAATACATGAATTGTGCGAAACCAAGCGTTTGCACCAAAGTCGGTGGAAACGTGGAAATCGTGCAAGACGGATACAACGGCTATTTGGTTGATGTCGGGGATATCGACGCCTTGGCCGACCGCGTGAGGACGCTCGTTTCGGATCAAAATCTGGCCGATGCGATTGGGCGACATGCCCTCAATTTTGTTAAGGATAAATTTGATGTGCGCAAGATGGTTGCCGCGCACGAAGAGCTGTACGAGAATCTGTTATCGAGCCGTCCGACTCGCGTTTCGAGTGCAGGTTCTGCAGGCTAGCTGTAGACTGACAATACGGGCGCGACTTCAGAGGCTCAGAAGGAAAAGAACTAGAATAATGGCGGTGATAACTAGAATTATTTAGGAAAAAAAGTTAAGACTCGGAAGTGTGGAAGGTTGCCTTTAACGACAAGCTGGTGGGGGGCGCCGTGCCGGGAAATTACGGCGCTGTTGATTAGAGTGAATGCAACTTAGTAATACGTATGATCAATCGAGAGACTGACATCGGTGGCGCGCTTCGGTCAGGCGGTCAAAGCAGGGCCATTCGATCGCTTTGCGTTCGTTGTGTAAGACGGTTTGCCCGATGGCTGGCGGTTCGCTCGCCGAAGATCCTCATGTTCCACCGATTCGGACCGGCCGGCTCGTGCCGGCGTGCTACGGTTGCCCAATTTGAACAGCAGGTCCGGTACCTGAAACAAAACGCCAATGTGGTCTCAATGTCGCGTTTTGGCGGGATGCTGAAATCCGGTGAGCCATTGCCGGACAACACTGCAGTTATCACCATTGATGATGGTTACGCCGATTTCCATGAATATGCCTTTCCGATTCTCAGGCGGTATGACGTTCCTGCAACGTTTTATGTAACAAGCGGATTTGTGGACAGGACGGTCTGGCAATGGCCCGACTTGGTTATGTACATTCTTCGCAATGCGAGGGAGCGTCACTGGTGCTTAAGGCTGCAACAAAGGGATCGGCAATTCGAATTGTCGGAATCCGGAGACAACAGGCCGGTCTGGCTGGAAATCTGTCAGCATGCGATGAAGCTGAAAGATGTGGAAAAGAATCGGTTTCTGCGGGAACTTGCGGAACAGGCAAAGGTAAGTGTTCCAGCCGAACCAACAGCCGAATTTGCCCCGGCGTCCTGGGATCAGCTCAGGGAGATGAGCGCCGCTGGTATTGAAGTGGCAGGACATACGATCACGCATCCCAGGCTGGTATGTCTGGCAGAGGACAGGTTGGCCGAAGAAATTGCGGGTTGCAAGGCGCGTATTGAGGAAATGCTGGACAGCCCCGTCTACTCGTTTGCCTATCCTCACGGAAATAAAGAGGATTACAGCAAAAAAATAAAAGAAGTTGTGGCGCAAGCCGGGTACGCGACCGCAGTCGCTGCATTCCCCATCTCTGGAACACATGATCATTACGAGCTTGGCCGTTTCGCGATCGATAACGACAGGGAAAAGCTTGCTGATGTGATATCCGGTGCCGAATTGGTTATGTGGCGCGCGAATAAGATGCTTGGGATTCGCGGTTAGCAGGTCGCAGTTCGCTGTTAGTCGTTCTTACGACGGTGCGGTTTTGTTACACCGATCTGCCGCAGTGACTGCGAAAGGGCTTTAAAGTAACTCGAGCAAAAGCCGCGTTTTTTGGCTCTCCAGATCGTCTTTCCTACCTGCGCTGCTTTTGGGTTTTAGTGATGCGCGTTTCTCGACGAGGATGTAGCAGTTGCATGCCTGCTGTATTGCCAGCCAGACTGCCGTCGGCAACGCCGTACCGCAACAAAGCCGGTGTTAGTACCGACACGATGACCGAATCGACGCCGTTGCTGGCGGGAAAGCTGGGCATCGAAACCACGCCAAAACTTCACATTCTGCTGGCGACCGCAGGGCTATACCGGTGAAAGTTCTTCATCTGATTGACAGTGGTGGGCTCTATGGCGCTGAGATTATGCTGCTTCATCTCGCGCAAGCGCAGCGTAAACTGGGGGTACAGCCTGTAATTTGTAGCATTGGTGAAGCGCAGGCTGGAGACAAGCAGATTGAGGTTGCTGCCGAAGAAAGTGGAATTGCCGTGCGGCGAGTCCGGATGCGGCGCGGCGCGAATTTCCGTGGCGCCTGGCAAATCCTGAAATTTGCCAGGCGCGAACGATTTGATGTCCTGCATTCCCATGGGTACAAGGCGAATATCCTGGTTGGACTGGTGCCAAGGTGGATTCGGAAAATTCCATTCGTTAGCACACTGCATGGTTGGACTGCCACTGAAAAGAAAATCACTGCTCTGCACCTGTATGAAAGGCTCGATCAGTTCAGTCTGCGGCAGCATGACGCGATTGTCGCGGTGAGCGACGTGATGTTGCGGGATTCGCGGCTTTCCAGTTCGGTTCGCAACCGAATGACTGTCATTCCGAATGGCATTCCAGCCCTGGATACCGACGTGCCCGGGGCGGATGCGGTCTCCGCTGAAGCAGCAGGTTTTCGCGCAAGCGGGTTTGTGGTGGGCGCAATCGGAAGGCTTTCGCGCGAGAAAGCACATTGTGATCTGCTTGAAGCAGTGGCAGTTCTCAAATCGCAAGGGCGGGATGTCAGAGCAGTCATCATCGGGGAAGGGCCAGAACGACAGCGTCTGCAAGAAGTTGCCGACAGGCTCGGAATAGGCGAGAGGCTAAGCTTACTGGGCTACCGGGATCGCGCAGAAGAATATCTTCGTTTTTTTGACTTATTTGTATTAACCTCAATAACCGAGGGATTGCCGATTACCTTGCTCGAGGCGATGCGCGCGAAAGTACCGATAGTGGCTACCAGCGTGGGCGGGGTCCCCGGTGTTTTTTGCGGAACAAACGGCGCGATGCTGGTGTCACCCGGTAATTCAGCAGAGTTGGCGATGGCAATTTCCGCGATCATGGAGGATGCCGCCGGCGCCAGAGAGTTGGCTGAAAATTCCCATGGGCTGTTTGTCGAAAAGTTCACCAGCGATAAAATGGCCGACGGATATATGGCGGTCTACCGTCAGGTCATGCGAACAGTTTCGTAGTTTTTGCCAGCAGGCTGTTAAATCCGCGACGTGCGCTAAATGTAGCAACGCTTGGCGGGTAGGCAAACCCGCGCTTCGAGTCCAGCAGCAATGGAAAAAACCGGATTCAGACTATATCTGCTCTTTGTATTGAGCTATTTCCTGCATTTGCCGGCGCGAATTCCCGCATTGGGAGTTATACGCTCTGATTTTGTCCTTATGGCCGCAATCCTGGCAACAATCGTTGTCGGGGCGAAGGATCAGGCCCAGGAGATGAATTTCCAGGAGCGATCAACCCGGATCCTCTGGTACCTCGTTCTATATATTCTCTGTACCCTGCCATTCGTCACTTGGCCGGGAAGCGTACTGCATTCGGGTATTCCAGACTTCAGCAAAGTGGTCGTTTTCTATTTTTTTACGATTTATCTGGTGAACACTGAATCGAAATTGAAAGTGTTTGTCGCGGTAGTCATAGGTGCGCAATTGTTTCGTGTTGCGGAGCCTCTTTATCTTCACCTAACCCAGGGGTACTGGGGTGATTTCACAACAATGGAGCCAGGCGTCTACCTGACCCGACTGTCGGGTGCGCCGCACGATGTCGTCAATCCCAACGGCCTGGCATTTGTCATAGTGGCGATTGTGCCATTTCTGCATTATTTCTTGATGCGCCGGACTTTCTTTCACAGGCTGGTCTATCTTGGATTGCTGAGTGTGCTCATGTATGCACTACTGCTGACCGAATCGCGGACCGGTCTGGTAGGGTTGATGATTGTGCTGCTTATGATCATCTCCAAGAGCCGCTATAAGGCTTTGGGAATTTTGATTGTGATCTCGGCGTTGCTGATTGTGCCTCTCAGCATGAGCAAATTACAAAGAGACCGGTACCTGTCGACGGTGGATTATCATGTACCGGGTGGCGCGACTTCCGAGGGGCGTATATCGGGGTTGATCCGTGATTTCAAGGTTGGACTAGAGAGGCCGATAATCGGCCATGGCATGGGGACATCCGAAGAGGCCAATTTTAATGTCGCTGGTGTGGGCCAGCCATCTCATGATCTCTTTACAGAAGCATTTCAGGAGCTTGGCTTCTGCGGCCTGTTTATAGTGTTACTCTACATTGCCTCCGTTTTTCGCAACCTTAAAGCGGCTGGGCAAATCGTGGGGAGATCCTGGATCGAAAACAACTCCGGGTTGGCCAGGATGACCTATGCACTGCAAGCTTGGGCATCGATGTACCTCGTTACGAGTCTCGCGACTTATGGTCTTTCAACGTATGGCTGGTATCTGATTGGAGGACTGGCAGTGGTCGTTCGACGTCTTGTCGAGGAGCAGGGCACCACACAGACAGTTTCCCCCGAGAAGGAAGCGGATGAGTCGCCCTTTGGTGCGCAACCAGAGGTAGATTTTTTGGAGCCAGGCCAGGGCCTTGAGCCATGGCGCCATGACTCATAATGTCTGGGGCCCGCAAGGAGCAGTTGTGCTGGAGTGCTTTCTCACGTAACGCGAGAATAATATCAATTTCGGCTGCGAGGACTCGTGCGGAAGCGCTTTGAGCAATACGTGCAAGTTTCTCTGTAAGGGCGGCTCATGAAGACCATAGTTGCAACCGGTTTTCTGCAAGTTCCTGTGTGATTCATGAAGTTTGGCGAGAATACTGTGATTGGGTGTGGTGAACCGTTTCCATGCGCTGTCTCTCCGCGCGCTAATTTGCAGGTATGAGTACTGCTGCATATTGTGCACTTGCCAGCAATCACCGTGATTCTTGGATATCAACCAATCCCCCGGCGATTTAAACGCATCTTTCCCCTTATCGCCGAAACTGGCGCCGTTAAGAGAAACGAAGAATGTGTTGGCTGTGTCGATTTCGAGGAAATCGGCCTGCTGTCGGCAAGATAAGGATCGGTAGCTGCGAACCGCGGATATAATTAACCAATGCCTAAAATACGCAAGCGAATCCTTGCCATAGTCCGCTGGCCGGTTGGTGGAATTAGAACGTATTTGCGCTATGTCTACGGCAAGCTTGATCGTGAAAGATACAGCTTCACCATCGTGGGACCCGATACGGAAGAAATGCGGGTTCTATTCACTGATATCGCGCATCTTGATCCCGTCGGAATTTTCTCTGGAGATGAAAGCGACATTTCAGCGTTTTTTCGAACGGCGGTAAAGGCGATTTTGAGCAAAAAATGCGATCTGATTCATTCGCATGGGGCCACCGCCGGTATGTGCTCGGTGGTACCCGCCGCCGTGATGCGAACGCCGCATGTCATGACGCTGCACGATGTATTCAATCCGGAACAATTTCAGGGTCTCAAGGGATTGGTGAAAAGGACCGCGATGTCGGCTGGGTTTAACTTGGCCGATTGTATAAATCCGGTCGCGATGGCCGCAAAGCGGAATCTTCTGGATTATTTTCCGCGCCTGCAGTATCAGGAGGAAAAAATTGTAAGCATCAATAACGGAATTGAGGTTGACCGGTTTGAGAGCCCCGAGACGCGCGATTTTCGAAGCGAATTGGGTATTACCGATAATGTGTTTCTTATCGGGTTTTTTGGTCGCTTTATGGCGCAAAAAGGTTTTGTCTATCTTGTCGATGCCATAGAAGCGATTGTGAAAAAGAGTAAAGATCTTCCGATGAAACCGCTTGTATTGACATTCGGATCAGGGGGATTCATGCGGGAAGACACGAACTACATCCACAAGAAGGGTCTGACAGACTATTTCCACTTTCTCCCTTTTGCCCCGAACATTGCCCCATCGCTAAAAGGGCTCGATCTCGTGGTGATGCCTTCCTTGTGGGAAGCGTCCGGGTTGCTCGCCATGGAGGCCTTGGTAGCAGGCGTTCCTCTGGTCGCCTCGACTTGCGGCGGGTTGCAAGACACCATTGAAGACAGTCCTGCTACAGCAATTGGTCCACGCGATTCGCAAGGATTGGCTACCGCAATCGCACAGCGTATGAAGAATCCCGGGAAAGCTGAAGCCAAGGCTTATGTGGCCCAGGCCCGCGAACGCTTCGATGTGCGGCACACAGCATCAGCATTGGACGAGGTGTTTACCCGTCTTCTCGCACGAAAGTATGCAGTGGCCTCGCAACGATGACTGGTTCGCTTCGTAGTAATTTCTTAATCGTTTGAAGGGATAATGGGTCGTTTTACCAGTCACACAGGCGGCATTTTGGCGTTTTGGCATGATTTTCGTGATACGAGACTGGGGATCTTGCCGGTTCATGGCAGCAAAAAGGGCAGTTAACTGCGGCCGGTACCGGTATTTGGATACATTTGAGTATCTTCTCTCCGGTGCCAGTGGTCGCGATGACGCCAGACGGCTGAAAATGTTACGTGCCGGGTTCGGGCAAGGCAGTTAACTCTGTGAGAGAATCTGTTTATTGGGCTGGTGACTTCTGCCTGCATCCGGCCAGTCCGGATGCAACAGCCGAATTCAAGCGGTCGATGAGGCTTTCTTTGCGCAATATTCGAGAATCAAGGCAACTGTGGCGTCCGCGCTGCCGGCGATATGTGACGCCTCTTGTGCGAGCATTGGAACAGCCGCCGGCTTTGCGGGTGCTGGGCATGCATGACCCGAGGCAATCGGGCAAAAAGTGGAATTGCTCAGGCATCTTTGCGCGGCGGAGTTGGTACGTTTCCGTGCAGTTGGCCGAGCGCCATAATCTGCTAGTCGCGAGGAAGGTTCGCGCCAAGTTGTCAATCGCCTCGGCGAGTTTGGGGTCGGCTCCATGACACGAAAAGGCAGAGTTCTGCTCAATTCCGCTTCAGGTGTGGCGCTTTTCGCCGTGAACATGGTGGTGGCGTTTGTTATGAGCCCCATCATGGTTCACACCCTTGGCAATCGCACCTACGGCGAGTGGGAATTGATTGTGGCGCTTGCCGGCTATTTGGGCATGCTTGAGCTAGGAGTCGGGTCAGCGCTGGTGTGCTACGTCGCCGACGCCTGGTCGCGGGAAGATAGAGCAACCCTGGACCGTATTTTCAATACGGGTTTCTTTAGTCTCCTGGGCGCCGGTTTGATCGGATTTTTCATAATGCTGATCGGCGCATTATGGCCGAGCCGTTTCTTTCATTTAACAGCGACCGAGAGACATGAGCTGATACCGGTGCTCATTATTTTTGGCACCAATGTGGCTTGTTACCTTCCGCGCATTACCCTATCTGCGTATTTGCTTGGGCTTCAGGCGCACCGGGTTGTGAATTCGATTGTCGTGATGGTGACGCTAGCTGCGACAGTCGCCGTGTACTACATTCTGACATCAGGGATGAAAGACCCAATGATATGGATGGCGCTGTCGGTTCTCGGTGGCACGATCCTTCAGATCATCCTAATGTTTCTTTGGATCGCCTTGGTTGATCGAAAGGTACGTATACGCATTTCTTCGTTCAGCTTCGGCACCATGAAGCAGCTGGTAGGTTTTGGCGTCAAGAATGCTGCCATTGCGGCGTCTGTTGGTTCGCTGGAAAAGGTGATAAACGTTGCTATCGCGCTCTCTGTCGGTGTCGCGCAGGTGGTGTTCTTTGCAATTCCGAGTCGATTGATGGACTATGCGCGCGCCTTGGTCGCGCAAGTGGCGTCGCCCATGATGCCGTATTATGCCGATTTGGCGGGTAGGGGTGATCTGGCTCTGGTTCGCGAGGCCTCGCTCCAGACCGCACGCATCCTTCAGGTGGTAAGCCTCGGCGCGCCGTTTGGGATTGCGATACTCGGTGCGCCATTTATCAGAGTATGGATCGGACCGCAGTATGCTGAACATGGACGCTGGATTATATATATCCTGAGTGTCGGACTGTTTTTTCAGGGAGCCGCAGCGACCAGGGAAAGACTCCTGGTGAGTATGGGTCGGCATGGCCGGCTGGCGCTGCTGTCTAGTGTTTTGGCACCCGTATGTCTCGGCCTAAGTTTCGTGCTTGGTTGGCTGTGGGGGTTGAACGGTATCGCTATTGCGGTTACGGGATATGCGATCGGTTTGGCGGTATCGGAGATCACCTTGACCTGCTGGGCACTTGAAATGTCCCCGTACACCTACCTGCGCGCCACAGTAATGCGATTTTTGCTTCCGATATCTGTAATGTCTGGCGTACTGATTGGATTGCGACAAATTGCCTACCCGGGAAGCTACCTTCAATTGGTTGTCTATGCGCTCCTCGGTGGCTCGGCCTACTTATTGTCGGCATGGTTTATTGCGCTTGAGCCAGGGGAGAGGGCGTTTGTCGCCAGGATGCTGAGGTCTTCAAGGTCGCGCGATGCCGTCGATTTGCCGCGGAGATTGGAGCACGAATAGGGCCGCCGGGCCGGGAGTGCACTTTCGTGTGACGCCGGCGGAAAACGAATGAAGTCCCGTAGTGCGAAGACATAATATTCTTAGCCAGCGTGATGAGAGCGGTCACTGCATACGGACGGCGCGTTTTACGAAAATGGAGCTGACAAAGGGTCGCAAAACATTTGCGATATGAATGAAATAGCATCTTCCGAGAAAATGGCAATATGTTAAGGGCGTTGGCGTACGACTTGATTCGACGTAGGGACGGATTTGCCGGGTGGAAAGCGAGCCGCGATGACTTCCGTACATGCGTTTCTAAACAAGAAGACTCATTGCGTTTGGACACAGAAACAAAGGTACGCAATCTTGTGGCCCACGCTTGTCAGACATCACCCTACTACAAGGGTGTTTGCCAACAACTGAATCTCAATC
Organism: Pseudomonadota bacterium; assembly: GCA_021783175.1. The sequence goes on along the minus strand of JAJXUF010000027.1, from coordinate 13,835 downwards.
AACCCTCAGTTTTCACTCTGGACGACCTTCAGCATTTTCCCTTTTTGACCAAGGATATTATCAGGCAAAGGAGATCGGAGCTTGTCTCCAAACAATTTGACACTGGTAGCCTGGACGTGGAATTCACCAGTGGCACTACCGGTACTCGCACTGAGTTTTACCGCAATCATGACTGTACAGTTAGCCGAATGGGCAGGCAGCTCGGCATATTAGAACAGTGTGGCTACCGGCCTGGGATGAAACGCGCGCTTCTTTGGGGAGTGAGTTCTGACTTGCCTGCCGGCGGATTGCGCAGTTTCAAGCACTGGTTCAGGAATTTCGCTGACAGTCAGGAATCGCTCTGTTGCAAAGTAATGAGTGAGTCCGATATGGACGCGTACTATGCAAAATTGGTCAGATTTAAGCCGTCTGTGCTCTATGGCTATCCGAATGCAATGGCGCGGTTTGGTCGGTTCATTGTGGATCGTAAGTTGCCGCCCGTCAAAGTGAAAACGATCATTGCCACCGCCGAACGATTGACAGCGGAGCAGAGGGTTTTCCTGGAAAGCGTCTACGGCGGCGAGGTATTTAACCAGTATTGCACCAGGGAGTACGGATGCGTTGGCTTTGAATGCAAAATGCATCATGGATTTCATATCGATGTGGGAAGTGTCTACGTAGAGATTGTGAAGGATGGGCGCAGAGTTGAACCCGGAGAAACCGGCGAGATAGTGATAACAGATTTGTTGAACTATGGAATGCCGCTGATAAGAAGCAGAACCGGAGATATCGCCGCGCTGTCGCCTGAGCGATGCGAATGTGGATCTGCATTGCCGTTGCTTAAATCCTTTGATGGTCGAATTCCCGACAATATTGTGCGGCCTGACGGCTCTGTCGTCGCAGGCGTTTTGTTGTCATATTTGCTAATGGACATTCCAGCAGTGAGGGCTGCACAGTACATTCAAGAGAGTCAGAACGATCTGAACGTGCTTCTCGAAATCCGTGAAGAATTGACCGATGAGATGAAGCAAGAAGCTGTTCGGCAAATCAGGGAGCGTGTAGGTTCGGACATGACCGTCCGGATTACGCCTGTTGCAGAAATTCCGCGAAATCCTCTGTCTGGAAAATTTCAGGAAGTGATCTCAAAAATCGGCCGCTAAGAAACGTGGCGGCACGACAGACGACGATTTCAAAGCTGCTTTTGACACGCCGTCGCGGTAGCCATGCCGTAAAGGGATCGTAGCGCCTGCTGCCATGTGGCGTTCATGAACGCATCCATGGCTTTAATATATAAGTTTCGGCCTGCGGTGAGTATTGCCAAATACGTGATGCGCGCTTGTCGTTTCGATCGACAAAGGAGACATTTGCGTCCGTCGCGACCTGGGTTGAGGCAAGTATGAACGCATTCTCGATAACTTCCACGCAAACGGGTCACTGGCATGATGGGTACAGATAGGAACTGGATGGAAAGACTATGAGTAGTTCTGGAAATTGGAAACGACGGGATATTGCGGCATCAGCCATCAAGCACGTCTTCTATCCATTGTGGGCTCTTAAGAATGGCAGCCCTAGGTTACGCTATCTCGATGAACTCGAAAAAAGCCAGTACCTGCCCATGGCGGAGATCCTCGATCAACAATGGTTATTGTTCAAGAAGATGGTAGGCCATGCCTACGAGACATGCCCGTATTATCGGAAAACTTTTCGCAAGGCGGATTTTACACCCGCGGATCTTCGGTCACGCGATGACATAAAACATATCCCGTGCATCACAAAACAGGAAATCCAGGAATTTCGTGCCGAGATGATCTCGTCAGATTTCAGCAAGGCCAATTTGATAAATGATATGACAGGAGGATCCACCGGCAGTCCAATGGAGTTTCGTTATTCCGAAGATAGGTTGGACAGCAGAGTTGCCGCGACGCTGCGTCATAACCGATGGGCTGGCTGGGATATGGGTGACCGCGCCGCCATTCTTTGGGGTGCGCCGAGGGATATTCCTGGCGGCGGAAGCGCCAAAAGCCGTTTCCGGGATTGGGTGCTCGAGCGGCGGCTCATTCTCGACGCATCGGCTTTGGATGACCGTGCCATGGCGAAGTTTGCCCAGGAGCTGGTGCATTATCAGCCTACAGTGCTGTTGGCTTATGCAAACACACTCGGCCTTTTTGCGCAGTATGTAAAGGATAATCGCATAACAGACATCACCCCGAGAGCTGTTATCTGTTCAGCGGAGTTTCTTACAGAAGAAAATCGAAAATTAATCGAAGACACCTTTCGCTGTCAGGTATTCAACAGATATGGATGTCGGGAATTTGCCGTGATTGCATCTGAGTGCAGTGTGCACAGTGGCATGCATATAAATGCTGAAAATCTTTTGGTTGAAACATTGGCCAATGGTGAATCACGCCATGATGTGGACGGTGAAATCGTCATTACGGATCTCAGGAATATGGCGATGCCGATGATAAGGTATCGAATTGGTGACGTGGGGCATCTGGTGAAGGAAGCATGCCAGTGCGGACGAGGACTTCCGCTGATGAAGCTCACTGGAGGGAGGACGACGGATTTCCTGCTCAAGACGGATGGAAAGAAGGTGTCGGGGATTGTAGTCGCCACCTATGTTATTACGAATATTGCCGGAATAAGGCAAATCCAGTTTATCCAGAACAAGATCGGCGCGGTCACCGTTAATTTGGTTAAAGGAAGTGAGTGGTCCCAAAATACACAGGATATTTTGGCGAGCAGGATACGCGAGTATCTAGGGACAGACATGCAGGTTGAAGTGATGTTCCGGGATAGCATACCGTTGGAAAAGTCCGGTAAGTATCGCTTTTCAGTGTCGACACTGACCGTCTAAAAGCCTGCATGAATATTCTGTTGCAAAATGCGTGCTACTCCTTATATAAGGATTAAGGTCACTGGTTTGGTCGGCAGAACAAGAAGGGCGGCCAATTGCAGGGGTCATGCGTTGCACAGCCTGGTCCGTTTTCGGCTCTGATCAACAGCGCTAGCTAGTTCGTGGGCCATGCTGTATGGATGCCCCGCGACCAGTTGGTACCGGACGCAACTGTCTCGCCCAAAAGTCGGGAAACTATCTCGTAGGATCATGTTCTCAGAAGTGGGAAAATCAGTGCTGCGGTAACAGAGCGCGGCCGTGTGAAGGACGCCCTCTGGGGACGACTGTAGCGGTTGGAAGCTTGCGTTCACCATTGCGGACAATAACGCCGGAAGAGACACCGATCTAGGAAGTTTTCTGCGCACATGCACGTCATTGCGGATTTGGGCTGAACCTCGGGCTGACCGGAGCCTCGAATGGTCAGCTTCCTTTTACGGGAAAATGTTCGGGTCGGTGGAAAACTGACCGGCAAAAAAAGGGGGGGGGTCTATGGACTGGCACGGCCTGATACGCCGACTGGTTATTAAGACGTTTCCAAAGCGGGCGCTGGTACAACTGAAAAAAATGTACTATCGACGGTATCTGGAGAGTCTCGCTAGAAATGAGCCGGACCTGGCAGTTGTAAAGCACCTCGTGAGCGCAGCGGATTGTGTTCTTGACATTGGCGCCAATGTTGGAACGTACACGCTGGCGTTGGCCCGTATGGTTGGGCCACAAGGGTGCGTATTGAGTTTTGAACCGATAGCGGAAACATTCGCGATATTGAGTAGCAACGTATCAGGTTATCACCTGGATAACGTCAAGTTGGTCGAGGTAGCGCTTTCGAGTAGCGACGGACCTGTCGCGATGGAGATTCCAAATTGGTCCAATGGTGGCAAGAATTATTATCAATCAAGGATTGTGGCTCCCGACGCTACATCAGGCAGCGCACATCGGGTTGTTGCAGAGTCACGTCGACTCGACACTTTTTTCGCGGACTTGCAACAGAAAAGGATTACGTTTGTGAAAATCGATGTCGAGGGGCATGAGCTTGAAGTGCTGCGCGGCGGCGAGAAGGTCCTTCGCCAGCATCAGCCGGCGATGTTGCTCGAGGCGAGCGGCAACCCCGATGACATTGGTGGGACGGTCGCAAATCTATTCGCACTATTGGCGAACATGGGCTATTCACCGTACTGGTATGATGGCAAAGAGTTACGTGCGAGACGCGCCGGCGACCGCAGTACGAACTACTTCTTCCTAACGGTAACACAGTTGGACGAGTTTCATCGAAACATAGCGAGAGGTTAGTTTGTCCCGAAAGCATGCGGTGAGTCGCCTGGCGAAAAGAAAGCACCAGGCTGAATTGATCACTGCAGCCGGATGCAAATATCGCCTGAACATTGCGACAATCGATATCTCCTGGCAGCGTGGAATGGGGGAGAAGATGCTACGGATCGGGTAAGATCTGCCAAGAACGAGACGGAGATGGATCATTAATTGCCGCAGCCGGCCTCGGAAACGGCTGGTCACGGAGGAAACCCGCATCGGCTGATGGCGGCTCGTCAGCGAAAAATCTTCATTGCCGATGCCGGTTTGGCCGCTATTGAAGTACGGCTGAAGGCATCTGCTCGCAAGCGGACCAAAAGCAAGACCAAATCCAGAGATCACGCGGTTCGCAAGAAGATGTAAAAATTGAGGGGTTATGTATGGTGCTTTGGATTGACTGGGGTCAACACAGAAGAAGTCAAACGCTTGCCCGTCGGCTCGGTGTTGAGTTGCACGAAATTTGCTGGAGCGGTGCCCGTGCATGGCGGTATGCCCGAAGTCTGTTTCAAACGCTAAAAATAATTGCCAATAAGCGACCGCAGACGGTTATTGCCACCGTTCCTTCGATCGTACTCGGATATTCGTTGCTGTTTTTTCGGCGTTGGTTCAAGTTCAAGCTAGTGCTGGACGCGCACTATTTTGGCGTTGTCGCCCCCGGTGAAAATCACTTACATCAAAATCTGTTGAATTTTCTTAATGTCCGAGCAGATCTCGTTATTGTGACCAATGAGTCCCAGGCCGAGTCTCTCTCTGGCATGGGTGTTAAAACATTTGTTTGCCAGGACCCGTTACCCGTTCTGCCTGAATCCGGATTTGCCGGTCTGCCGCAATCGGATCGGACCGCGCTGCTCATCTGTTCTTTCGATGAAGATGAGCCGTACGAAGCAGTTTTTGAAGCATTCAAGGATTTAGGGGAGCAAGGCCTTACGCTTTTTGTGTCAGGTAATCCGAAGAAGGTGCAGATTGAGACCTCGCGTTTTCCATGGGTACGCTTTCTGGGGTTCCTGTCTGATGCTGATTACTATGGGTATCTGAGAGCGTGTGCCGTAATTATTGATTTGACAACTTTCGAAAACTGCCTGGTTTGCGGAGCCTATGAGGCGCTTGCCGCCGGAAAGCCCCTGGTAGTGTCAAATAGCGCGGCGCTCAGTGCGTATTTCGGAAACGCAGTGATACTTACCGATAACAAATCTGATTCTATACGCAAAGCCGTGCTTACCGCGTTTGCACAGCGTGACGAGTTGGGAGATCGGATACAGAAGTGGGTGTCACATAATGGGCCCTATATGGATGAGCGGATTGGATCGCTGTCATCTCGCCTGACCTCGCTGTCCGCGAATGCGCCACGGGGCGGCTTAGGTGCGAGAGAACGAGAGGGGTAGGTGCTTGTTCGCGTGCGGAAAATTGTCCCTCGCTCAGGACACGCAGGCATCTTTGGGTCAGAAGCAAGACTGCAGGGCTGGAGTATCAAAATACCAGAGTGAGTCATTGAGCGGAAAATGGGTAGTCGCAGCGCGAGAAGCATGCTTGTTCCACGCAATATCCCGGCGGTGTCCCGCAATACGCGTCTAAATCCCATTAGTAATGCCGATCGGGGAAATTGGGCCTCAATCTCGCCGTTGGAAACTAGCAGAACGTAAACCTGTCGCTGTCAAATTACCGAATTGACCGGTGCAGATGTCTGCCGCCGGTCTCGAAAAGCTTGCAGAATAACCGGAGGGATAGTCCTGCCTCATGTGTGGAATATGCGGTTTTTTTGGAAAAAACATTCCAATTTCAAATGACGTGCTCAACAGGATGAACGACACCCTCATGCGGCGTGGGCCAGACGAAGGGGGCGCTTTCCTGGCTCCCGAAGTCGGACTCGCCATGCGACGGCTGAGCATCATTGACCTGTCGAGCGGACATCAGCCGATTCATAACGAAGACAACACGGTAACAGTCGTGTTTAATGGAGAAATTTATAACTACCTAGAACTTCGTTCCCGACTGCAAAAGCGTGGTCACCGGTTTAAGACCAATACCGACACTGAGGTATTGGTCCACCTGTATGAAGAATACGAAGAGCGCATGGTCGAGCATCTGCGAGGCATGTTCGCGGTGGCCTTGTGGGACGCGCGCCGGAAGCGAGGTCTGGTTTTGCGAGACCGGCTGGGAATCAAGCCGCTGTTTTACATGAAGACCGACGAAGGTCTGGTATTTGGATCCGAAATCAAGGCTATCCTTGCGGCGGGAATCAGCAAGCGGGAAATCGATCTTCAGGCGCTCGATGCATTCTTTACGTTTACCTATATTCCTGCACCTCACACAATATATCGAGACGTGCGAAAGCTGGAACCAGGGCACTTGTTGATCTACGAGCACGGGCGCATTGAAGAGCGACGCTATTGGGACGTCAATTTCTCCGCGCCCGACTTGCATGCCGGCGAACAGGCGTGGTTGGAAAGATTTGGCGGGGCAATTGAAAGCGCAGTGACATCGCATCTTATTAGCGACGTTCCAGTAGGCGCTTTCCTTTCCGGGGGGATCGACAGCAGTCTGGTAGTCTCTTCCATGAGCCAGGTACTCAATGAACCGGTTCGCACCTTTACGATCGGATTTGGAGGCGCTCAGAACGCACTCATTGACGAACGTCCTTTGGCGAAAATGGTCGCTGGGCAGTACGGCTGTGACTATCGCGATTTTACGGTTAACCCGGACTTCCGCGAAATAGCTGCCGATATTGTCGATGCTTTTGACGAACCATTTTCCGACGACTCGGTCATCCCTACCTACTATGTATCACAATTCACGCGCCAGCACGTAAAGGTTGCGCTCTCCGGGCTCGGCGGTGACGAACTCTTTGCCGGTTACCAGCGCTACTCGGGTATCAAATTGAGTGAACTGTATGGCCGCTGCATTCCGCGACCACTTCACCGGCATGTCATCGATCCTTTGGTTCGAGCCTTGCCAGAATTGGCTGATGGGGGAGACAAGATCAATCACCTGAAGCGGTTCAGCAAAGAGGTATTGGCGTCCCCTGCTGAACGATATCTCGGTTATGTTTCCACGATCGATGTGGACGAACGCAGGAAGTTGTTTTCACCAGAAATATCGAATCGAATCGATTACGGTGCAACGGGCGAGATCATTACCAAGCCGTATGAGCGTTGCGCAGCACCAGATCCTGTGAGCCGGGCGCTTTATGTGGATCTGAAGACGTATGTGCCTGAAGACATTCTGGCGCTTTCAGACAGGCTTAGCATGTGGCATTCGCTCGAGGTTCGCGTGCCATTAGTGGACCATCATTTGGTTGAATTGAGCGCGCAGCTTCCCATCCGTTACAAGATAAATTGTCGGCATAAGAAGGTATTACTCAGGAAAATAGCATCTCACATGTTGCCGCGTGAAGTCATGCAGCACCGGAAGCAGGGATTTGAGTCGCCGATGGCAGCATGGTTGCGCACCGATCTGGCGGAGTACGCAAAGGAAATCCTTGGACCAAGTCGTCTGGGTCGCAGCGGATTGTTCAACCAGGATTATGTGCAGAAAAAACTTGAAGAACATCAAAGTCGTCGCAGCAAAAACAATAAATTACTTTTCTCGCTCATAATGTTTCAGAATTGGTACGAACGGCATGCCAGTTAGGAGCTGAACGAATATTTGCATGTAACATGATTAGGGAATAATAGTCTGCTGTCAGTGTTGATTGACTGTGCGACCCGCGTAGCAACGCCGGCTGATTGGCGAAACCGGTCAATCCCGACGAACCGAAGTGGGAAGTCCTGCATGAACGAACATAGCAGTACTGAATTGCGAAATGAACCGAAAGAAGCTGCCAGCATGCGTCTTTCAGAGGTAGTCAAGAAATGCAACCGGAACCTTATGTGCGCGCAATCCTATGGCAATGGGTCGTTTGGATGTCACGGGGGAGTGCGCGAATTTGAAACATCCTGCTTGCCCTTTTCGTAAAACCAAGTCCTTCTGATTTGTATTGGACAACAATATTGAGACGGTCAATAATGAAATCAATTTCCGAGTATACGCCAATGGCTGCCAAAGGGAGATCCATGCCACGCGTGGCTGTATTGATTCCTTGCTTCAATGAAGAAGTCGCGATTGCTGACGTTGTCGCAGATTTCCGGGCGGCCGTGCCAGAAGCCATGATCTATGTCTACGACAACAACTCATCGGATCGTACAATCGAATTTGCCCAGCGTGCCGGGGCCATCGTTCGCACTGAAACGCAGCAAGGCAAAGGACATGTCGTGCGGCGGATGTTTCGCGATGTGGATGCCGATTTCTACCTGATTGTTGACGGAGACCGCACCTACGACGCGGGTATCGCACGGCGCATGATCGAACTAGCGCAAAACGGTCCATACGATCTTGTTAATTGTGTGCGTGAGGATGAGGAAAAGGCTGCGTACCGCAGTGGGCATCGATTTGGTAATGCCCTTTTGACCCAATTCGTTCGTATGTTTTTCGGCAACCGAGTCCAAGACATGCTTTCTGGCTACAAGGTTGTTACACGGCGTTTTGTAAAATCATTTCCGGTGCTGTCGCAAGGTTTTGATATTGAGACTGAGTTGACCGTGCATGCGCTTGAGCTTGCGATGCCCATAGCCCACATGAATGGAAGCTATAAAGGAAGACCGGAAGGTTCCACGAGTAAACTACGGACCTACAGTGACGGATGGCGAATTCTAAAAATGATCTTGAAACTTGTGCGGCACGAGCGTCCATTGTTCTTTTTCGGAGCCATTGCCGGTGTCCTGGCCGTCATGTCTGTGGGCCTTTCGATTCCGATCATTGTGACTTATATCCAGACAGGATTGGTGCCGCGCATACCAACGGCGGTATTGTCGACCGGAATTATGGTGCTGGCGGCCCTCAGCCTATTCTCGGGAATTATTCTTGACACGGTAACGCGCGGGCGCAAGGAGACGCGGCTGCTTGCCTACCTGCAGCATCTTGTTTTCGAGAGTGAAGGCAACCCGGGAAAGTAAGCTGGCAATTGTTCGATGTAAATCGGTGGGCAGGGCATCCACTGTTGCGGCGTGAGTCATGTATATAAAGATACCAAAGCTGAGCGGGTCTTCCGTTGCCGGCCAATTTCTGCGATTCAGCGTAGTGGGCACAATCGCCTTCGCGGTCAATGCGGGTTTGGTCGCACTGCTTGCGCCCAAAATTGGGCCTGCTCTGGGGCAAATGGCCGCGTTCCCTGCCGCAACGTCCGTGGCGTGGTGGCTGAATCGGCACTATACGTTTGGGGCAAGCCATGGGTCGTGGCATGCCGAGTGGTCCCGTTACTTCTCTGCCAACGTATTCGGGTGGCTGGTCAACAACGGGATTTTTTTTGGGCTAATCGCCATTTCTGCGACGGCGCATCGGATGCCGGTATTAGGAGTTGCTGCCGGGTCCATTGCCGGGCTTGCATTCAACTTTACCGCGTCCCGGAGCATGGTCTTCAAAACACGCAAGAATCCGCCACTTGAGTAGTCGTTCGTTGTGCGAAATGCCGCTAGCAGTTCGCGCGGACTGGCCAGCGCAAATCAGGCATCAAAAACTCACTGTGAGGTTAAAGGTGGAGAGCAAGAAGCGCAGTGTAGATTGAACAGCAGCGAGCTGCACCGGTGACAAGAAAATCCAATCTAATTGCCGGGCGCCAGCTTCTGTAATTTGTGCCAATCGGCGTGATCAACCAAATTAATTTATAATATTGGATCCTTTCCGATGAGAACTGGTAATAAAGGCGCGCTGGAAGCAATCAGTCCTTACCTGATATTTGGAATATACCTGCTTGTTATCGCAGCTATCTATATCTTGACTTTGCGGCCAGGAATAGGCTGGGGCGACGACTTCGCGATGTATATTGCGCTCGCAAAGAATATTGCGTCGGGCCATGTTTATGTACAAACCGGCTACATTCCCAATCCATACAATCCAAATTTATCTCCTACAGCATATCCGCCCGTATTTCCTCTTATCCTTGCGCCGATCTATATGATGTTTGGATTGGACATACATGCGATGAAGATCACGCTGGTGGTGGTTTTCCTCGCAATGCTTACGCTGTGTTACGTCTATGCGCGTCGGCGCCTGGACAACAAAATTCTTACCTATTTGTACATGGGTGCCATGGGTTTAAGTCCCTGGCTTTGGAGAATGCGGGGCGGAATTGTCTCGGACATACCATTCATGTTCTTCGTATTCCTGTCGTTGCTTCTTGCTGAGGTCGCGCTGGTGACAATGGAAGAAACCGGGGATACCTGGGTGCGTATGCTGCTAGCTTTTGTGGCCGGCGTGGCAACATATCTTGCCTATGGCGCGCGGGAGGTTGGGGGGTTGTTGATTCCGGTATTCATCTTATTCGACATTTTGCGGCATAGACGAATTTCAGGCGCATCGATTGTAATCACGGCGACATTTGCGGCGCTGGCCCTTGTACAAAGACATTTTGTTCATTCAGAGGCGGGCTATGCCGAAATCCTCACTATGTACCATTGGAGCGTGTTTCCTGATCATGCGATGGCTTATGCCCGGCTAATCGTTGGTTATTGGGGAGATGACGGTCTTGGAAAAGTTGGTGGGGTCCTGGTATTTTTGATTGTGGCTCCATTGTATGTCATCGGCTGGGTATGGGGATTTTCACAACGGAAATCAATTTATAGCATATTTGTGCCGGCTTACATGTGTGTGCTGATTGTTGTTCCCATAATTGGCGGGAACCGTTATCTTTTGCCGATTTTGCCCTTTCTGTTGCTCGATATTTTTCTCGGAATCAAGGTTGTCGGATATCGCTTCGGCATCGCCAAGGAACGGGCGATTGCCACAGTGGTGGTCGTTGCGGTGGTTGCTTCTTATGCATTCTGGTACAAGAACCAACATCTTGGCCCAATAGCCGATGGCCCGTATTCCGAACAGAGTCGTCAGCTGTTTTCTTTCATAAGAAAACAAACAAGACCGGACAGCGTGTTCATTTTCAGGAAACCACGGGCATTGGCCCTTTTCACGGATCGACGCGCAGCTGCTCCACCGCTACCTGGCCAGTACTCGACTCTGTGGCCGTACATTCAGTCAATCGGAGCGGACTATGTAATAGTGAAGTACGCCGGGTTGCAGTTCGACAAGCAGCCATATTTGGAGAATTGGGCCAAGGAGAACCAACAGCGACTTGATTTGGTGTTTAGTAACGATTGGTTCCAGGTCTACCGAATCAAAGGCGCGCATCTGGGGCAGACCTAAGGTGGAAGAATCAATCGGATGTCCGGAGTGTTGTGCCGCAGCTTCGTGACGGATTATTTCAGCGCGGCAGAATGGAAAGGGCCGGGTCGTGGCAAGATGGAAACTGTTTCGCCGCCGCGAATCGGCATGCGCATGGGCAAGCACGATGCTGCGTGCGATCAATAACGCCGTGGCCCGAGGACACGCGAGCAGGATGACTTCCGGGTAGATCAGGCGCGGGAAACAGAGCTACCTTTGCTGGCAAAAAACTCTGCGCGAGTGTGTCAGAAGAAGCCAAGCATTTTAATAGATTGCGGCATTGACTTAAAGTGAATTGTCAGTAAATCCGTCAGCGATGGAACATTTTTGAATGGCACCCCTGGAGGGGAGGGTCTCTAATCTGCAGACGCACGGCCGCTTCGTATGGAGAGTCAGGTCACTAGCAATTCGAAGACGAGGGTCTTATATGTCGGAGCGAGCGGATTGGTATTCAGTTCTAGACGGTCGCAAAGCGAGAGTATCGGCTGCAGCCTAACCTCGCAGGCCTTCTTGACGCGCTTTCACGGTGGCTTATCGATGATTAGGCCATAGTCGGAATGACCTCGAGCGGGATGCGTAAACGCCTTATGAGCGAGGGGTTGCCGGAGTTTTTATCATTTCGCGGCGTCTGACGTGCCGACCTGAAGGGATGTGACAGGTGCCCGCCCGCGCTATCCAATGTGGGGTCGCGTGGTAGAAAAAATAAAGGTTTGCTATGCTGCGCCTGCTTGGAAACGCGTCACGACTGCATCAAGTGCCCAGGGTAAAAAAGGGGTGCGCAATCGGCGACGAAGCTACATTGGCGGAAACGAGGAGGGTTCTGCAGCTCGGGCGGGACCGGTCATGAAGAAGAAATAAAAGGCACCGGCATTTTGTGGAATGGACTGTTTCAGTTCTGAGAATTACGCCATGGCGGGCGCCCTTATCGTGTTCGGATCTCCTCCAGGAAGCAATATAAACGGCCTTGCCGTCAATACCGAGACCGGCGAATAAATTCAGCCGATCTGCGGTAATCGGCGTGTCGCGCCCGGCGCAAGCCTGCCGGGATGCGCGCCATCCATCGGTGCGAGCGGGTCGACCGTCTGCTTTCCCTTTTATCGTGCGTGACTGAAGCTAAAATTTGCTCGGAAGGCAGATGCTGCGGGTTATGCCACCCGCTGGAAAGGATAGCATGGGAGGAATTGTGACCGGACACCTGGGGTCGCGTGGCAAGTGTGGTATTGGGTTAGTCGGAGTCGGCGTGCTTTGCGTGATACTGGCCGGCTGTGGCGGTGGCGGAAACGGGGCGATTTCGAGTTATTCGGCGGTCGGTAGCTCTTCTCCTGCCGGCGGTTCTCCTGGAGGTGTCGCCTATCCGACCCTGACATGGGATGCTCCGAACCAGAATATGGGTGGCGCTTGCATCAATGTCGCCACTTACCAAATCCATTTCGGTACGTCATCAACAAACCTGTCTCAGACAATTTCGCTGCCCGCCGGCTCCGTGACGTGCACAAACAGCAGCACGACGAATGCCTGCGGTCCGGTGCAAAGTTGCACTTATGCTGCCAAAAACCCGCCCTCCGGTACCTGGACTTCCGGTACTTGGTATTTCGCGGTTCAGGTGGTAGATGGGTCCGGTCAGCAAAGTGGCTATTCTGGCGTTGTGTCCGACTTGATAAACTGATGTTCTTGGCAATGTCTTGGCTAGCTGGGTTGTTCCTGGAACAGCGGTGCTTGGTCCCGCGCCACGGACCAAATGCATGACCGCGTTCAAACTGGCAGCTGGATGTCCACCGATTATGGACCCAGTTGCTTCGTCAGGAGGCAAGCGGGCTATGGTACTAAACGGCATCGGTTGGCGGCTGGGGAATGGCTGCAATTTATGAACTGCTTTCGTAGAGGATCGACATATCATGTCAGATAAATTTCATATCCAGAGGTCGATTTCCTGGAGCGTGTTCTTGGCAATGTCCGTTCTCAGCGCACGCGCAATAGCCGCGCCTACAGTGACCGGCGTCACGACCTCTGCTCAGGGCCTCGTAAATGGTGCCACACTTACGATATCAGGCTCAGGTTTTGGCGCAAAGTCGCCAGCGGCGCCGTATCTCTGGGCGCCAATGACCGGCGGTGCCGTCGGTACAACACCCACGCCTTCCTCGCTGGGACAACATACGACGTTTGATGCGGATGGTGGTTCAAGCACCGGTGTCGGGTACCTGCAGTACAGCAATGCGATCACCGCGCCAGATGGAGTTTCCACAGTTGCCTATGGTGCGTTCGGCACGCTCGGCAATACCGATCCTAGCAACGTGAAATATTTTGTCACTATGGCGTCAAACGGGTTCACTTGGAATGATCCCGGTGCGCACTACTACGTCTACTACAAGATGTGGAAGAACTTTTCCGTAGAAAACTCGCAAAACCTTTA
>JAJXUF010000026.1 GCA_021783175.1 Pseudomonadota bacterium | reverse complement strand
TAGGCGTACTGCCCGGATGGGTCGACGGTGACGGAGACAGGACCGGTCCCGGCCGCGACCGTCGGGGTGGCCATGGGGGTCAGGATGCCTCCGCTGCCGATTGTGTATTCGGAGACGGTGTTACTAATGTAATTCGCCACATAGGCGTACTGCCCGGCGGGGTCGACGGTGACGGAGGCAGGGCCGGTCCCGGCCGCGACCGTCGGGGTGGCCATGGGGGTCAGGATACCGTTGCTGCCGATGGTGAATTCGGAGATGGTATTGCTGCCTGCATTCGCCACATAGGCGTACTTCCCGGCGGGGTCGACGGTGACGGATTCAGGGCCGCTCCCGGCCCCGACCGTCGGGGTGGCCATGGGGTTCAGGATGCCTCCGCTGCCGATGGTGTATTCGGAGACGGTGTTACTAATGTAATTCGCCACATAGGCATACTTCCCGGCGGGGTCGACGGTGACGGAGATAGGGCGGGTCCCGGCCGCGACGTAGCCGTTGGCATGCCACTGTCCGGTGGCCGCATCGACGTAGTATTCAGAGACGGTGTTGGACGTTGCGTTTGCGACATAGGCAAACCGGGGATCGACGCTGGCGGCGCCGGTCGGGGTGCTGCCACCACCGCTTCCGCCGCTTCCGCCTCCTCCACCCCCACAGGCTACCAGGAACGCCGCCAGCATAGTCGGAATCATCATCAGGAAACTGCGTCTTGGGCTTACGGTGTTCATTTGGACTACCCCCCTCGGTGTCTTAGCTTCTTCATGCATTGTTGTTCGGTTGTTCTTCGCCGGCTTGCGCGATTGAATACCCAAGCCGCTCCGGATTCTTTCAACTGGACCACACTTCTTGAATGTCTTGGCTCAACGACCGCCCCTCCCGGGATGGCGGTATGTCCGACTGGGCTTGCGTTGCGTATTCACCCACGGCCGGGGCATACTAACCAATGTCGACTTACAAATAGGGTACAGACGACTTCTGGACTGGACGGGAGGAGCGAAACTGCAGTAGTTGGGAGGCAGATTCCGATAATAAGTTACTGGTCTTTCCGGGAATCATGGAACGTACCCAGTGTTCCGGGTACGGCGACAAGAAGAAACAGAAACACGGCAAATACCATCAGTCCGCCCCCTGCGGACTGCGTCCATCGGCTGAATGGCATGCAAAAACCGCCTGCGCCTGTCAAGATTACGCGCCCGCAACCCCCGCCTGGGACGTTAATTCGCACCCGGCTGTTCCGGCGCCTGGATAACGGCCGCAAGCACGGAATCATCTGGATTCAGGCACCTCCCGGTTCCGGCAAGACCACCCTGGTAAGCAGCTATCTGATGGCACGCGGACTGCCCTGCCTGTGGTTTCAGGTCGATCGGCACGATTCCGACCCCGCGACATTCTTCCACTATCTGGGGCGGGCGGCCCAGAGTGCGAACCCGCGCCGGCGGCAACCACTGCCGGCACTGACCCCTGAATACGCCTACGGAATTCCGGTATTTGCGCGCCGTTTCTTTGAGTTGGTGGCGTCAAGACTCAAACTGCCATGCTTGTGGGTATTCGATAACTTTCAGGAGCTGCCCGCGGACAGTCCGGTATCGACATTGCTGTACGATAGTCTCAGCGTCATTCCGGCTGACATCAGTGTGGTGATCATCAGCCGCACCGAACCACCGGCAGCACTGGGGCGGCTCGCGGTGCATCGGCAGTTCACCGTGATTGACAGCAGCGAACTTGCTGTAACGCACGCCGAGGCACGAGCCATCGCACGCACGCATCGCGTTACACTCAATCGGACTGAACTGGACGAGTTGCACGATGAAACCAGCGGATGGGCCGCCGGCCTGACGCTGTTACTCGAGGCGCGACGTACACCGCGCTCGCAACTGCCGGCACTCGCGGGACACACCCGCAAATTGGTGTTTGACTACTTTGCAAACGAGGTTTTGAGCCAGCTGGATCCCACAGCACAACAAATCCTGCTAAGCACCGCCTTTCTGCTCAAGGTGACACCGGCCGCGGCCGAGCGGCTCGCGGGTGCATCAGGCGCCCTGCGGATACTGAACGATCTCGCGCGCCGCAATTATTTCACTGTGACGCATGCCGGCCCGAATCCCGGCTACGAATATCACGCCTTGTTCCGCGCATTCCTGCAAGCCCGCGTCCGCGACGCGCTCGCGCCGGAACAACTCGACGCACTGCGCATCGCGACTGCCGGCGTGCTCATCGAGGCAAACGAGGTCGAGCCGGCGGCGGCCCTTTTGTGCGATGCACGCGACTGGCCCGCGCTTGCGCGCCTGTGTATCACCAATGCCGAGTCGTTGCTGGCACAGGGGCGCGGACAGACACTTGCCGCCTGGATCCATGCATTGCCGGAGCATATCCGGGAAACTTCCCCCTGGCTACTTTACTGGCTCGGCATGCACCACCATCCGCTAGATCCGGCACGACGTCACTTCGCCAAGGCCTTCGAGCTGTTCCGCGCCGATAATGATCTGGTCGGCCAGCTGCTGTCCTGGGCGGGCATCGCCGAGTGCTACAACCTGCTTTGGGACGAGTTTGTATCCTGCGACCCGTGGCTCGCGCAATTCGATTCGTTGATCCAAAGTCCGCAACAATTTCCCTCGCCGCAGATCGAACGGCGTGTCGTCAGCAGCCTGATCATGTTGCTTATGAACCGGTGTCCGCAACACCCCAAGATAGACGCATGGGTTTCCCGCCTGTGGGACCTGCTGCCTGCGACAGAACACCCCGGTGAGCGCATCGGTATCGCTGCGTCCCTGTTTCACCAGGCGATCTGGACAGGAGACTTGGTGGCGGCCGAACGGTTGATTAGCCTGCTTCGCAGCGCGTTGAAGTCAAAGTCCACCGCGATGTCTCACCAACTGATATTTCTGGTCCTCGAGGCCGCATACAGCTGGCACAACGGAGAGCTCGCTCGCTGTCTGAATGTAGTCGGCGAGGCACTGGCATTGAGTGCCGCCTCCGGTGTACATGTCCTGGATCCTCGGATTGCTGCGCAGGCCTTGTTTGCCCGACTAAGCATGGAGGATGTGGCCGGCAGCGCGGCCATCCTGTCAAAACTCACCACCACGCTGAACCTGTCCCGACGCCTTGGTGCTGCGCTCTACTATCATCAGACAACCTTCTTCCATGTCCTCACCCGAGGTCTGCAACAGGCGGAGATCTACGGTCGGGAGGCTTTGATGCTCGCCAATCAGGCCGGCACCCCATTCCCGCGGGCTCTGTGCCATCTTGCTCTGGGGTTCGTTCTGGTAGCCCGCGATGAATGCGGCAAGGCCATGCCGCACATTGTGGCTGCCATGCGCATCGGCTCCGCCATGAAGACTCCTATTATACAGTACATCGGCCTGCTGGCTGACGCCAACTGCCGACTTCAGCAAGACAACGAAGTCGCGGCCTGCGTGTCGCTACGTAAGGCGCTTGCGCTCGGGAAGCACCATGGCTACACGAATGTCTGGGGGGCGTGGCAGCGCCCGGTAATGACCCGCCTGTGTAGACTGGCGCTAGAGTCTAATATTGAGCCCGACCATGTCCGATCCCTGATCGGCCGGCAAGGACTACTCCCCGAGAATTCGTCACTGGCGACCGACGCCTGGCCATGGCCGGTAAAGATTTATACCCTCGGTCGTTTCCGTCTCGAAATCAGCCGCCAACCGCCCATGTTCAGCGGCAAGGGTCAGATAAAGCCGGTTGAGCTCCTCAAAGCGCTGATTGCCTTTGGCGGTCGCTCTGTGCCGGAACAGCGGCTGGCGGAGGCGCTTTGGCCAAATACGGACGGTGACACCGCGCAGCAGGCCTTTGCAACCACACTTCACCGTTTGCGCCGCCTGCTCGGGCAGGGACAGGCACTGCGCCTGGAAAACGGCTGCCTTTCGCTCGATAGCCGGATTGTCTGGCTGGACATGTGGACCTTCGAACAGTGCCTGGATCCCGTCATCTCGACGGATACCCAAACAGCGCACCACACGCGCTACCGGGCCACGCCGGAGCAAACACTGAAATTATATCAAGGCGAGTTCCTCGCTCATGAATCGGTCCCGTGGGGATTGAACACGCGCGAACGGTTGCGCTCAAAGTTCCAACGTTACCATCGGCGGCTGGGGGAATCTCTCGAGCTGGCGGGCGCGCTGGATCAGGCAATCGAGTGGTACGAGTGGGGCATCGAGATCGAGCCCCTCGCGGAAGAGACTTACCATAGCTTGATGCAATGTCATCGGCAGCTTAAGCATCACACCGCGGCAATTGCTGTTTACCATCGCTGCGAAAAAATGCTGATGACCGAGTTCGGCCTGTCGCCTGGCACGGAGATCCGGACGTTGTATCAGGACGTCTTGAATAGACTTTCCTGAAATCGAATAGTCGCCGGCGCGATGTTCATTCTCTGCCGGTGTCGGGGCCACGACTGCGGTAGCTAGCCGCGCGGCTGCGACCAGCGCATCGCCATTCGCCCTTTAAACGCATGCGGTTTCAAGGTGCAGAGGTTGTTGCCGTCGAACCGCCAGTTCAGTTGTTGTCCGGTGCGCCGAACCAGATGAAACGATGGAAGTGGCACGCCAGAATGACCCGTTCGACCCAGACGAACGAATCAAAACGGGAAACTCTCGCAGGAACGCCCCGCGCAAGCCTTGCCAGTCGCATCGTGGCACTGGTATTTCCAAAGAATGAGGGCGGCCGAGCCGGCCGCCCTCTTATTGCGCTGCCCGCTCAACCTCGCTGCGATGAACGACGCCAGCGCCAAAGGACAAATCCCGACAGGCCCAGCAGCAACGGCAACATGGGATCAATGGCACCGTCGCGGCTGGTGCCGAGGCTGCAGCCGCCCCCGCCCCCGCCCCCCGAGCTGGTGGAGCTAATCGCAAAGGTATTGGCGTTAGACGTACCGCCGCCGGGCGCGGCGTTCGCCACGGTCACGCTGGCGGAACCAGACGAAGCGATGTCGCTCGCAGGAATCGCCGCAGTCAGCTGCGTCGCGGACACATAGGTCGTCGTCACGATGCTGCCGTTCCACTCCACGGTCGATCCGTTCACGAAGCCGCTTCCGTTGACCGTCAATGTAAAGGCGGCACCACCGGCCGCGGCGCTTGCCGGACTGAGGCCCGCGATCGTGGGCGCCGGGTTGTCGACGGCAAAGCTCTGGCTTGCCGACGTCCCGCCGCCTCCGCTGATCACGGGATTGCTGACGGTGATCGCGTCCGTTCCAGCGGTCGCAAGGTCGGCCGCCGTGATCAGCGCCGCGAGCTGCGTCCCGGACTGTACCGAGGTCGACAAGCTGCTGCCGTTCCATTGCGCCGTCGAACCGTTGACGAAGCCGCTGCCGGTCACGGTCAGCGTGAACGCGGCGGTGCCTACCATGGTACTGGTCTTGCTCAGGCCGCTGATCGTGGGCACGGGATCGGCCGGCGTCGAGCTGCTGCTCACCGGCGTCTCAAACATGCCGCGCCCATGGGTAGCTGCAATGAGCTCGAGACTGCCGGACGTAGCGTTGAACCAAAATAGCTGGTTAACACGCACGTTGGCGGGCCCATCGTTGCTGGTCGACCAGGTCGAGCCGCCGTTGGTACTGGTGAACACGCCGACGTCGGTACCGGCATAGAGCCAGCTGGTATTGGTCGGATTGACCGCGAGGCTGTAGACGGGAGCCTGCGGGAAGCCCGAGCTGCCCGGCGTCAGATCTGTCCAGGTCCAGGCGGTACCGTTCCAGACCCCCCGCCAGACGTTGTCGGCGCTGTAGCCGCCGTAGGTGACGTAGACCGTCTCCGAGGTCGAAGTCGGATTGGGATCCACGTACACGCTGAGCACCATCCTGCCCAAGGGCAGGGCGCCCCCGCCCATCAGCGTCCAAACTGGCGCGGCGACCGTACCCGTCTGACGGTAGACACTGCCATCGTTATGGCCCACCCAGATCTCGTTGGCATTGCCCTGCGCCACGGTGACTGCGCTGATCGGACTGGACGTAGGGAGGGTGCTACCATCGATCGCGATCCAGTTCGGCGTCGTTGCCTTCACATTCGCGCTCATCCACAGCGATGCGCCGCCGGCGTACATCGTGTTGTCGGTCGCATCGTTGGGATCGAGCACGAACGGTGCGATGAAGTTGACGGTAGTGTTAGAGCCGGCGTCGGTGATTCCACCGTCGATATAGGACGCGGTCTGGCCACCATCCGTCGAACGACCGATCTGGAGATACACGTATTCGCCGTACAGGTAATTGCCGTCGGACGGATCGACCGCGCATGTCCCGCCGTCGCCGCCAAAGAACTCGGTCCACCCGTTCACGTTGCCCGAGTACAGTTCCGTACCATTGTCCTGTGCGCCGCCGATGATCGGGACGATGCTGCCGTTGGCGGTTGCGGTGACACCGGCGTGCCCGGCGCCGCCGTAGAACTGGGTAATGGCCAAGCCGTTGTTGAGATCACTCCAGCCCGAGGTCTTGGTCACGGCGGTGACGTCGGTCGCGCCGTAGAGCCCGCCGTCGTTGCCGAAGTACACCGTCTGATCGGTGGTGCCGTTGTACCCAGGATCGGCGACGATGACATGCTGGTCGGCGTGCGGCGACGTCGGGGTCTGGGTCCAGTCGCTGATTTGGGTCCAGGTGGCGCCGGAGTCGATCGATTGCCATAGATCGAGGCCGCCGACAATCAGATGCGCGGCATTGGTCGGGTCCACCCAAAGGGTATTGGCGTACCAACCCTGATTGTTCAGGTGCGCGGGGCTGGACTCCAGGGTCCAGGTCTGCCCACCATTGGCGGAGCGATAGACCTGACCGCTGCTGGTGCTGCTGTTGTCTACCGAGGCGTACACGACGCCGACGCTGTTCGGCGCGTAGGCTAGTTCCGAGTGGCCGTCAGGCCACGACGGGATGCTGGTGAGCACGGTCACGCTCGTCCAGGTCGCGCCGCCGTCGGTGGAATAGGCGATCGTGCCGGGCCCAGTATCGATGATCGCATTGGATGCGTTGTTCGGATCGAAGGCGACGTCCAGACTGCGATGGCCACTAATGCTCGTGTTATAAACCTCGGCCCAGGTTGAGCCGTTGTCGGTACTGCGATAGACGCCGCCGTTGGTTGCCGCAAGAATCACCGTACCGGTAGAATTAATCGCGATGCGGTTGACGTAGTACCAGTCTGGATTACTGGCCGGATTCGTGGACGAGAGTGAATTCCAGGTTGTACCGCCGTCGGTCGATTCGAAGATGCCGGCGCCCCGCACGGCGTCGGAGTTCTCAAACCCTTCGCCGGTGCCGGCATAGAGATAATCGTTCACCGAGTTGCGCGCGAGGCTGCTGACGGAGAGGCTGCCCATGAAATCATTCACTGGACTCCAGCTGACACCACTGTTCGCACTGACCCAGATGCCGCCCTCCGCACCGCCGACGAACATCTCCCCGGTAGTCGGATCGATCAGGATGGCGCGGATGCGCCCGCCGATGTTCCCCGGGCCAAGCGCGGTCCAGGTGGCGGAAGTAATGCCGGCCGCGGGAGCCAGGACCTTCGTGGACGTCGACCCGGTTAATGCAGTCCGCGTCCCCTGCCGCTGGAGCATCGCGTTGCGCTCGGCGATCGCGCGCACCAACCCGTCTGGACGCACCGTGCCGGTCGAGCCGCTCTCCTGAAGCTGCTGGAAATGGACTTCGGCGGCATGCAGCGCCGAAGGGGCGGGTGTCTGCACGGCGGCGTCAGTCGATGTCGGACCGACCAAGCTCAAGGTGATCAAGCTGATCCCGAAACACCACGCACTTCTGCTTGAACAAGACATCAGCTGTCCTCCATAGCGGGTTACGATGTTGACTGGATTACGATGTTGACGATCTTTGTTATCAGAGTGCTGCCGACCCTGAGCTCGACGACGACCCGGTACGCCCCCGCGTGCGTCGCCGTGACCCGGAACGTCCGGAGCACGGTCATCCCCAAGGCTGGGGGGTTAGGCGGAGAATTGGGCTGCCTCGCTGGCAGGTTCGGCTGCAGGTCCCTCAACAGGAAGCCATGTGGCGACACCGACAGACCCTTGGCGGCAACCGTCAATATCGCCTCTGCCACGGGCACGCGCGGAGCGAGACGCACCTGCAGATATCGCGATCTGGCGTTGGCCGGCACGACCCACGCGGTCATGGCGATCGGATCACGCCCGGATACTATGTGCCCGACACCAGCCGCGGACGGGCTGGGTGCGGCTGTCGGCTGGGCCGTAGCGCAGCCGGCAAGGGGCAGCGATCCCAGGAGACTCAGAGCAATGCCGGCCATGAGCGCCGACCCTGAACTACGTATCATTGTGTCTTTATCTGTCCTTTTCTTGTTGAAGGGACCTTCTGCAACCCTCTAATCCATCGCGTCGCGCCCGATCTATCGGGCTTCGACACACCTGTCATAAAAAGTAACCGATGTAACTACATCGCAATTGACTGCGATCCACACTCGGTACTGCATGGTGCAACGCTTTCTCAGTGGCCGCCGAACAGCCAGTAGTACCCCGTGTTGTAACTGATATGCAATGCGATAGGTGCTGCGAGACCGGAATACTTGTCCTTGAAATACCCGAACACGAGCGATGGAAGCACTACCGCCGCCGCCCATAGCGGCGGATGGTAGAACAAGTGCATTGCAGAAAATACGAGCGAGGTGAGCAGATTGGGCAGACTGACCACACCGATCCGCCACGACGTGTTCAGCCACCGGTGCAGTTGCTTCTGCAGACCGCCGCGAAAGACGATCTCCTCGAGGACGGGATACACGACCGCCAGCAGCAAAAACATAGACGCCCGTGCTAACGGCCACGCGAGCCTGATGATGGGATGGGTCGATGCAAACAGTACCGCAAGAAACAAGGGGCCTGCCAACAAGGCGGCCCAGAAGCTGCGATCGCGCCACGGAATCGACACCACTCTAGGTGCGCACGCGCCAGAGAACCTTGCAGCCATCACCTGCACTGTTAACGCCAGTCTTGGTATTTGGCGCCCTGGACAGGGCGGCTGATTGGTCAGTGGATGTTGAACCTGCTCCTCCGCCGCAACAAGCGCAAAGGTTGGCAGAAAGGGCCAAAGCGAAAAAAAGGAAGACAATGTGGAATTCAGTCACTCCGATTGCTCCCTACGAAAGTTGTTGGGTGTTGATTATAGGTCGCGAGAATCATTCTATGTTCTTATACAAACGCTCTTCATATGTTCTTATTCGAACGCGCTGATTGAGTATAGAACGTGTTCCATGGATCTCAACTTCCACGGTAACCCCCCGAAGAACGGCACGCGGGAAAGGATGCGGCCATCTCCGCGCAGCGCATCAAAGTCTACGAGCAAACCTGGTCACAACATCCGGAACGCTGGAGCAAAAATATCCGTAAATGGTCGGCTCCGAGCGAAGTGTGGCTCAACCGGCCGGCCGACATTGCCGGCACAGACCCACAACGAGAGGCGGCGTGAATTTCCAGGCGACAACTTCTTTGACAGCCGCCGGTAACCAATATGCTAACGGTAACCCCGGTCCGGGCATAATCAGACAGTGTCTGTACGCGGTACAACCGGCGACCGCCATGCATACCGCGATACTGGCCCAATGGCAAAACAGTCATTTGCGTTCCGCCATGGGTCAGCTATGGCAAAAGCACAATGTCCGGAAGGGGCGTGGGAAGAAAACAGGCAATAAGCTATTGAGAGTCTTGGAGCCCGCAGAGGGATTTGAACCCCCGACCCTCTGATTACAAATCGCCACACGATGCATTGTCGTGCGCTTCCGTTCGCTGAGGTGCATGATCTGAATTGACGTTGCCATGCATCGAAATGTATCACCGTGTAGCACAACGCAACCCGATTACAGCAGGATTACAGCACAGCCTGTTTATGCAGGGAGCCGAGACTCTTTCTTCCAAAATGGCTTGATCCCGGACAGAAGGTTGGGCCCAACGGCCGATCCCACCCGAAACCATCGGTGACCCCCAAGGGCATTTGCGGCACTGACGCATCAGCCCACCCCTTTTTCGCGCTTGAACTACTACGTGATGCGTAGTATTCTGATGGTAGAATGATAAAAACCTGGGCCAACCGCGCGAGCGAGCGCTTCTATCTCGAAGGCCGAAGCGCGGGCTTCCGGGGTGTCGACACCGAGCTGGCGCAGCGGCGGCTCGCCGCCCTGGATGCCGCCACAAGCCTCGCGGACCTGGGCCAGTTGAAGAGCTTAGGCCTGCACAAGCTCAGAGGCGACCGCGCCGGGCAGTGGGCGATCACGATCAATGGCCGTTGGCGCCTGTGCTTTCGGTTCAAGGGTGGAGACGCCTTCGGCGTGGAAATAGTGGACTATCATCGAGGGTAACACCATGGTTCCGATTCATCCGGGGAAGATTCTCAAAGACGAGCTGAAGGCCCGAAACCTCTCAATCAACCGCCTCGCCCTGGCGATCCGCGTCCCCTCGGGGCGCCTCACCTACATTGTCAACGGCAAGCGCAACATCACGCCGGACACGGCGCTTCGCCTTGCGCGGTACTTCGGCACGAGCGCGGCGTTCTGGGTGAATCTTCAGGCCCGCTACGATCTTGCTGTGGCCGAAAAGAAGTTCGGCGCGAAGATTGCGGCCGAGGTTCAACATGCGACCAGCGGATAATGGCGCGCACGTGAGGGTGCAGGAAGCCCACTGGGATACTACTGCCTGTTCCACCAGGAAGATCAGGAGATTCGGCTGCCGGATCTCTAACCTACAAAAATACCAGAGACAAGGAGAGATCACGGAATCATGGAGCCCGCAGAGGGATTTGAACCCCCGACCCTCTGATTACAAATCAGATGCTCTACCGACTGAGCTATGCGGGCATGCAGAAATTTGAGGCTAGATCGCAATTGTAAGGAACATTCTGCCGCCAAGGCAAACTTGTCGCACATTAGTATCGCGGGGGCACGCCTTTCGCTGACGCTGGCGATTCCTTTGCGGGTCCCGAGGCTGCCGCTGAGGCGGTGGGCGCAGTACTCACCGATGCCGCGCCAGGCGCCGGTTGGTTCTTGCACACCACGTCTTGCGCGGATACGCCCGGCGCACCCCAGTCCTGGCTCAGCAAGTGTGCATACTGATCAGGCTCGCGGACCTCCATATCCAGCCAATAAAGGCTACGGGTGCGATAACGGACTTCCTGCCTTGCTTTCACACCCTTCTTTGCCATTTGTCTCATGCGAGTGCGGGCGTTTTCCGGGTTTGCGTACAACCCAAGCGAAATGGCGTTGTTCAACTTGCCCTCAGTCACAATGACATGATCCCTGATGCCCAGGCGATCGAGGCGCTTGAGCATGAGTTCTGCCTTGTAGCGCGACGCGGCCGGTTGCAAATACACCCAGTAACTCGATACCTCCTTTTTATCCTCGGTGCGAACGGCATAGTCAATTCCTTCGGCCTTGAGCCGGACACCCACTTCCCGCGCCGCCTTATCGGCATCGAAGGGGCCGACGGTCACGCACTTTGGCGGTGGAGGTGGCGGCGCCGTTGGCTTTGGCACTGGAATTGACTGAGGTGCTGGCGTCGCTGCCTTCACCTGCGCCAGCGGCGCCGGCACTTTCGCCCTGGCAACCGGCGCGAGAAGTTTTAGCTCCAAACCGGGCACCGAAAGCGGAACCATCTTCTCCGGATTGAGTTGCGGTAACGGCGCTTGCGGCGGCGGCACGGCAGGCGTGCGATACCAGCTTGCCCACATGAACACGCCCACATTCACGAGCACCAGGACAGCAAACAGCCAGCGCAGTGCGGTTTTCAAGAGAGCGACTCCGCAACCAGGGCCAGCCCTTTGAGCACAAGCTCGGGTTCATGACTAATCGGCAACGACAGGCTTCCCGCAAGGCGATCGATGACGCGAACGGCATCGCCGCCGGTAAAGATCACGCGCATAGTTGGACCAAGGCTCTTGCGGAACTCCTCGATGATGCGCGCCACCGCCCCTGCGACACCAAAAAGTGTGCCGGCCGACACACCATCGGCTGTATTGTGCGCGAAACAGCTGTCATCTCGCCCATCCACGTCGCGAATGCCGGAAGCCCGTGCGCGCAGACACTCGCGCATGATCCCAACACCAGGCAGAATCACACCCCCTGCGAATGTACCGTCTAGTGCCAGGGCATCGAGCGTCACTGCTGTGCCGCAATCAACAACACAGGCCGCCGCGTCGCCAATATGGCGCGCTGCAATCAGCGCTGCCCAGCGATCACTGCCGAGATGCACCGGCTCATCGTAAGTATTGGTCACACCGAGCTGGGTGCGCACAGCCACGAGAAAATGCACCGGCAGCGACCAATGATCTCGGACCCAGTCGGTTAGCGTCTGCGCGCGCTCATTGCCGCCAACGTTCGCCGCGACAACGAGTGTCGGTCGCGAGATACCGGACCACTCGCGTGCCAACGCCTGCCTCATGTCACTATCATGCAGGCACGCGCCGTGGCGCCAGTTGTCTGCGTCCGCCAATGCCCACTTAAGCCGGCTGTTACCGATGTCGACAAGCAGGTTCACCGTCGCGGCCTCGGGAAACCGCTTGCCGCGGAAACTCTTGCCGGGTCCGCATCCAACGGCCGCACGCTGACCTCACCGGAATTGAATACATGCATTGTGCCACGATCATCGCGTACCAGCAGCGCGCCGTTGGCATCGATGCCTTCGACGACACCATCGCATACTGCCTGCGCACCCGTAACATGCACGCGGCGACCTTCGAGGTGATGCCAGGCGGACCATTCCTCGCGAAACGGCGCAAGGCCATCGCGCTCGAAAGTCCTGAACATCTGTGCCAGATGCCGTATTAACTCGGCTGCCAGCCGGTTACGATCCACTCGACGTTCAAGTATCGCGGCAAGATCGATCCACGGTTGATCAATCTGGTCGGCGTCGCGCCCGGCAATACGGACATTGATGCCGATACCTGCCACCACTAGACACGGACCGGCGGCCTCCCCGCGCAGGTCGACCAACAATCCTCCAAGCTTACGCTCTCCCCACAACAGATCGTTGGGCCACTTGAGTCCGACCGCCTCTACGCCAAACTCGCGCAATGCGCGTACCGTAGCGACGCCTGCCGCGAGACTTAAGCCGGCAATCGCGGCGAAACCACCGTCGAAACGCCAGGCCATCGAGAGCATGAGGTTGGCATAGGGTGTGGCAACCCAACTTCGCCCACGGCGCCCTCGTCCGGCCCTCTGTGCTTCAGCCACGCACACCTCACCGCACACCAGATCCGCCGAAGAGCGCAACAGTTCGAGACTTGTCGAATCTACCTGTTCGATGACCCGAATCGGCGCCACCGGCACGGCCGCAGCGTTATCCAGTGCCGCGCGAATGCGATTTTGATCAAGCGGATCGAAGGCGTTTTCCAGACGGTAGCCGCGGCCCGAAACGCGATGGATTTCGAGCCCGGCCTCGACCAGCGTAGCAACCGCCTTGGATACTGCGGCACGGGTAACGCCTAGCGCGCGCCCCATATCGGTGCCGGAATGGAAATCTCCGTCAGCAAGGATTCTCAAGACTGCGCTACGCGAGGCCATGGGCGGATTCTAGCAGGGCATGCAACCGGATTCCGATTCAAACGGCTTGCGCCGCGTGCACCGGTGCCACAGCACCGCGCAACCACGCTTCGCGCCGCGCCAGGGTGACCGCATCCACGGTCTCACGAACGGCAAGCACGCAAGTGTCGAGCGGTGCGGCCTTGAGCGTGACATCGAACTCCATCAGCTCATCGCGGCGGAAGGCGTGCACGTGCACACGGGTTCCGGGTGCATGCGCGTTGATCATCTTTTCGAGATTGGCAGGTGCAACGCGCAGACCGTCGACCGCAAGAATGACGTCCCCGGCGGCAAGCCCAGCTTCTTGCGCCGAACCGCCGTCGAACACATAGGTCAGGCGCGCATCCGAACCACCGGCAACGCTCGCCCCCAGGACCGCACGCGGCCATGGACGGGTCTCGCCGCTCTTCGCCGCCCGTCCACCCTTGTCGGCGACGGAGTCCGCTGCACGCGTCACAAAATCCACGCCCACATAGGCGAGCAACTCGGCAAGCGGCAGATCCTGCGTGCCTCGCACCATACGGTCGAAAAACATGCTCAAATCGATTCCCGCGACGTCCTGTGCGATACGCTCCACGCCTTCCTCCGGCACGCCGATTCCGCCCTTGCCATAGCGCTCCCACAGGGCACGCATGACGTCATCGAGCGAGCGAGCATCCCCACTGGCCCGCCGTATGGTCAGATCCAGCGCGAGCGCCACGAGTGCACCCTTGGTGTAATAGCTCACGATACTGTTAGGGGAATTTTCATCCTGGCGATAGAACTTGGTCCAGGCATCGAAGCTCGATTCAGCCAGACTTTGCTTGAGGCGACCGCCGGCGCGCCACACGCGCGTGGCGGTTTCCCCAAGAAGCTGCAAATAGTCCTTGGTGCTGATCAGGCCACTGCGCACGAGCGCTAGATCATCATAATAAGACGTTATACCTTCGAACGCCCACAGCATGCGCGTATGGGTTTCGCGGCTGAGATCGTAGGGCAGGAATACCTGCGGTTTGATGCGCTTGACGTTCCATGCATGGAAGTATTCGTGGCTCGCGAGTCCAAGGAATGTGCGGTAGTCATCACCCACTTCGGTTTCGCCCGGGCGCGGCAACGTGTCGCGCTGGCACAACAGGCTTGTAGACGCACGGTGCTCGAGCCCACCGTAACCCTCGCCTACAGCAGTAATCAGGAACACATAGCGATCCATGGGTGCGGGTTCGCCGAAGAAACGAATGTGTTGCTCGCAGATACACTTGAGGTCCCGACACAGGCGTTCAAGATCGGCCCTGTGCCGACCGCTGATGGCCACCTCATGCGCAACGCCGCAGGCCTCAAATCCTGCCAGATTGAAGTCTCCGATCTCGACCGGATGATCGATCAGATCGTCGTAATCGCGTGCCGCGTATCGTCCGAATCCATACGCCGGCGCCCCGGCTCGGGGAAGTGCCGTCGCCACGCGCCATTGCCTGCCGATTGTTCCTGGCGGAGGATCGATATCGATCAGGCAGGCATCGCCTTCCCGACCATGCACCTGCAAAAACACGCTGGTACCGTTGAAATAGGCGTGCGTTGCATCCAGATGCGCGCCGCGCACGGACAGGTCCCAGGCGTACACTTCGTAACTGATAGTAAGCGGGCCATCGCACGGCTCGCAGATCCAGGAATCCTTGTCCTGTTTGTGCATCGCAATCTGCCTGTCGCCATCGCGCGCCGTGATCCGCCCGATGTGCCGGGCGAAATCACGGATCATGTAGCTGCCGGGAATCCAGGCCGGCAACGAAACCCGCTGGCCGGCCGGATCCGGTCGGGGAATTGTGCAATGCACTTCGAAGAGGTGGGCATTCGGATCGCGCGGTGAGATGCGATAGACCACAGAGGTGATGTCGCTCATAGGCTCATTGTACGCGGCACGCTCACACCGGCGCCAGACGTCACTTTGCTGGCGCAACCTTGCGCTGGCATATCGCTCCGGCAGTGTCGCGATCCATCGCCACCTCATGTCAGCCGGCGATGTCCGCGCACCCTCAGCGGATTGGCCGGACGCTTAAGCGGCAGGCGTTGCATCGCGCCGGGGGTGCGGGTAGCGTATTTGGGGTGCTCCGCATCAGCGAGGACGGAATAGCGACATGCGCGTCGGATTTCTATCGACCTGTCTTGTGGATCTCATGCGCCCGGGCGTCGGCTTCGCGGCACTGCGGCTGCTTCGCGCCAACGGCATATCCGCCGTGGTACCCCCCGGGCAGACCTGCTGTGGACAGCCCGCCTACAACTCGGGCGATCACCATGGCGCGCGCCGCCTGGCGCTCAAGACGCTCGACGATTTCGCCGGCTGCGACTGCGTCGTCGTCCCTTCCGGCTCCTGCGCCGGCATGCTGCGCGTGCACTATCCCCGACTGCTCGACGGCCGGCATGCGGAACGCGCGGCGCAATTGGCGCGCAACACCTACGAGCTCACCGCTTTTCTAACCACGGTTGCCAAGCCAAAACACATTCCCGGAACCTTCCGCGGGACCGTGACTTATCACGATTCCTGCTCGGCGCAGCGAGAGCTTGGCATTCAGGCGCAGCCGCGCGCCCTGCTAGCGCGCATGCCAGGGGTGAGGCTCGTAGAAATGCAAGATCGCGACGTCTGTTGCGGCTTTGGTGGTGCGTTTTCGGTCAAATTTGGCGACATCTCCGCGCACCTCGCGGACAACAAGTGTGCGCGCATTGCCGAAACGGCAGTGGACGCAGTCGCCGGCGGCGACCTCGGATGCCTTCTCAATATCGAGGGACGCCTGCGGCGCCGCGGTGATCGCACAACTCGCGTGCTGCACGTCGCGGAACTGCTGGCGGGCGAAGAGCGAAACTGACATGCAGGTGAATTCCCGCCAATTCCGCCAGCGTGCCGCGATAAACCTGGCAGATGCGCGGCTGCAACGGGCGCTGCTGCGTCTGCAGGAAAAGTTCGTGCGCGGTCGTACCGCAGCGATCGCTGAAATCGACAACTTTGAAGCGCTGCGCGATGCCGGCACGGCCATACGCGATCGCACACTTACCGATCTGGACCTCTATCTCGAACGCTTCGAGGAGCGCGTTATAGCGGCCGGCGGCAGCGTGCACTGGGCACAGGATGCCGCACAGGCGCAGGACATTCTCATCGATATCGCCCGCCAATACGGCGTGCAGCGCGTCGTCAAATCCAAGTCCATGGTAACTGAGGAATGCAACATCAACGAGGCGCTGGCCGGCGCCGGGATCAAAGTGGTGGAGACCGATCTCGGCGAGTACATTTTGCAACTTGCACATGAACCACCTTCGCACATAGTTGCCCCGGTAGTGCACAAGAGCAAGGAGGAAATCGCCGAACTTTTCCATACTCACCACAATGCGCCGCGCAAGAGCGACATCGCGGAACTGTGTCGCGAGGCACGCGAGGTGCTTAGGCCGGGTTTCCTCAGCGCCGACATGGGAATCAGCGGTGCGAATTTCCTGGTGGCCGAAACCGGCTCCGTCGTCATACTTACGAACGAGGGTAATGGAAGACTTGTCACCACGCTTCCACCGGTACACGTGGCGATCACTGGCATCGAGAAAGTGGTGCCGACTCTCGCAGATCTGGTAGTGCTTTTGCGCCTGCTACCGCGTTCGGCCACCGGCCAGTCCATCACCAATTACGTATCTCTGCTGACCGGTGTGCGTGCGAGCGACGAACACGATGGGCCGCAACACTTCCACGTGATCCTCGTGGACAACGGACGCAGCCGGCTGCTTGCAGGGGATAACCGCAGCATGCTGCGTTGCATCCGCTGCGGCGCCTGCATGAATCATTGTCCGGTGTACCAAAGCGTCGGCGGCCACGCTTATGGCTCGGTCTATCCCGGGCCCATGGGCGCGGTACTGACACCGGCCTTTGCTGGCCTTGCGGCCAGCAGCGATCTGCCAAACGCCTCCACCTTCTGCGGCGCCTGCGCCGCCGTCTGCCCGGTGAAAATCCCGCTCCCCGATCTTATGCGAAACTTGCGCGAGCGCGAGTTGGTGGAGCGACTACGGCCGTTGCGCGAGCGGCTGATGCTACGCCTTTGGATCTGGACTGCGAGTCACCCACGCGTCTATCACGCGGTGACACGCCTCGTCGTGCGCGCACTGCACCGCTTGGCGGGTAGGGAGGGCCTGCTGCACCACCTGCCAGGCGCTGCCGGCTGGACCAAACTGCGCGACCTGCCAGCACCGGCTGGCGACACTTTTCATGCGCTTTACCAGCGCCTGGGCCGCCATGAGCAGCCGTGATGCGATTCTCGGCCGCATTCGCGCTGCGCTGCGGCGGCCCGCCGGCGTCGAAACGGCAATCAGTGCCATGGATGCGTACGAGCACACTCCGGCGCATGGCCCCCTGCCGAATCACGACGCGGATCTGGTAAACGGCTTCATTGCGCGCGCCGGCGCGTTAGCCAGCTGCGTTGTCGGACCAGTCCCCGCAAGCAGCGTCCCGGCGGCGGTCGCTGACTATCTTAACGGGCAGCATCTGCCACTGCGTGCCGTGTGCTGGCCGATACTCGCGACGCATGACTGGCGAGCGGTCGGCGTCGACGTAACGGCGCGGCCGGCGCAAGCAAGCGATGCCGTAGGCATTACCGCCGCATTCTGCGCCGTCGCCGAAACCGGCAGCCTGCTGCTGTTGTCGGGGCACGATTCTGAAGCCACGCTCAGTTTGCTGCCGGAAACCCACATCGCAATTGTTCCGGTCGGGCGCGTCGTGGCGCACCTGGAAGATGCCTTCGACCTGCTGCGGCATGAGCATCGCGCAATGCCGCGTGCGGTGAATTTTGTCTCCGGGCCTTCGCGCACAGCCGACATTGAGCAGACCGTCACGCTGGGCGCACACGGACCTTATCGCGTACTGATTGTCCTGACAGCGCCTTAGGCGCCGCATGGCCAAACCTGGAGGGCGCCATGACTCAACCTGTCCTGTCACTTTGGATCAACGGTCGTCCCACGCCAAGCCTCGGGCAGCGCCTCGGGGATGTCTTTGACCCTGCCAGCGGCGAAGTAATCCGTCGCGTTCCATTGGCCAACGCGGCCGATATCGATAAGGCGGTGAGCGCCGCACGCACTGCTTATCCCGCCTGGCGCGAGACAACCCCATTACGGCGCGCGCGCGTGCTTATGCGATTCCGCGAGCTTATGGAACAGCAGCGCGAGGAAATTGTACGCCTGGTGAGCGAGGAGCATGGCAAGACCCTGCTGGATGCCGCAGGCTCACTGCAACGCGGAATCGAAGTGATCGAATTTGCCAGCGGTATTCCGCATCTTCTGAAAGGCGATCAAGCCGAAGATGTCGGCCGCGGCGTGGATTGTCACTCGCTGCTGCAGCCGGTCGGCGTCTGTGCCGGCATCACGCCATTCAACTTTCCGGTCATGGTGCCGTTGTGGATGTTTCCCGTAGCCATAGCCTGCGGCAACACGTTCATCCTGAAACCATCGGAGAAAGTACCGTCGGCCAGTCTGCGCATGGCGCAGCTTTTCCACGAGGCCGGTCTGCCGAATGGCGTGTTCAATGTCGTTCCCGGGGACAAGGAGGCGGTCGACGCGCTGCTGCGACACCCGGGAGTGAACGCCATCTCCTTCGTCGGCTCGACCCCTGTGGCAAAACATATTTACGAAACCGCAGCGCACCATGGCAAGCGTGTTCAGGCGCTGGGCGGCGCCAAAAATCACGCGGTGGTCATGCCCGACGCCAATCTCAGGTTCACGGCCGACGCGCTGGTCGGCTCGGCCTACGGCTCGGCAGGCGAGCGCTGCATGGCAATTTCGGCTGTGGTGGCGGTGGGTGAGGTAGCTGATCCGCTGGTGCAGTTACTCAAGGAAAATGCTGCGCGCCTCAAAGTCGGACCTGGCACGATGCCTGATGTAGATATGGGACCGCTCATTACCGCAGTCCATCGAGACAGGGTACAAAGCTACATCGATAGTGGCGTTGCCGCCGGCGCGCTACTGGCACTTGACGGCCGCGCGCTCGCAGCACACGGACATGCGCGTGGATTTTATCTCGGTCCCACGCTGTTCGACCACGTCACGGCGGACATGCAAATTTACCGTGAGGAGATCTTCGGACCAGTGCTCATCGTGCTGCGCGTCGACAATCTGGACGCTGCAATACGCCTCATCAACGACAACCCGTATGGCAACGGCACCGCCATATTCACGCGCTCCGGCTACCATGCTCGCCGCTTCGAGCACGAAATCGAAGTCGGAATGGTCGGCGTGAACGTTCCGATACCGGTACCAATGGCATTTTTCTCATTTGGCGGCTGGAAGGCGTCCCTTTTCGGCGACTTGCACGTGCACGGAATGGAAGGAGTGAATTTCTACACTCGCACCAAGGTTGTAACGACCCGCTGGCCGGCCACTGACGAACGTGGCGGCGGACTGGTCATGCCGACGCATTGAATGTCGTAACACAGCAAAATTGCAGCTATTGGCAAGACGCTCCCAGTGTCAGGTCGGAAGCAGGTGCAGCCATGCGATCATCCTGAGCGTTTCGCAGCCCAGTGCAGATAAAGTGCGGGAATAAGGTTGGTGCTGAGCAGTGAAGCCCACAGAACCCCGCCAAGGATAACTACCGCGAGCCCCTGCTCCGGCTGCGCCCCGAGCCCCCAGCCCAGGGCTGTTGGCAACATACCCAGCACAGCTGTCAGAGTGGTCAATACGATTGGCCGGAAGCGCACAGCAACAGCCTCGCGAACTGCGCTCTCCCTATCCATACCACGTTGCTCTGCCTTGCGCGCCCGGTGCAAGAGCACGATGCCGTGATTCAGGCAGACTCCGATGAGCGTCAGGAATCCGATCAGCCCGGTGGCATTCATACCGATGCGGCTTAATCCCAAAGCCAGTGCGCCGCCACCGAATGCAAGCGGCATCTCCAGCAGCAGCAGAAAAGGAATGATGAGCCCATCGAATTGCACAACGAGAATGCCGAGGATGATGACCAGCGCCCCGATGGCCGCCAGTCCGAGCGCCAGGGCAGCTTTCTCGAGTTGCGGAAAAAGCCCACCGAAAGTGAAGCGATAACCCGGCGGAAGCTGCAAACCGCGCAGCGCCTGTCGCGCCTTGGCTATCGTGCTGCCCAGCGGTCCGGTGGGCGTAGCCAGAATCTGCAAGGCGCGCGCACCATCGATATGGCGTATCTGATTTGGCCCGGTAATAAACCGCACGTCAGCAAGCTGGCCGAGAGGAGTCCAGCCATTTGCCGTCTTGAGCAGCAGCGCGCGCAGGTCATTCAGGCCAAGATGTGAGACTCCGGCCAGGCGCAGGTAAAGATCAACCGCATAGTTACCCTGTGGAATCTGCGCCAACACCTCACCGCCGAGTGCCGGTTGGATCTGGCGAAAGAGACCCTCCGGAGTCAAGCCGTAAGCTGCCAGGGCCGCCGCGCGCGGTGTGATGCGCAACTGGGTCACGGGGTACGCATCGTTATTGAAGATATCGCTCAAGGAGCCGTCCGGCTTGAGGCGCGCCACGATCTGCGCGGAAATGCGGCGCAGCTCGGCGAGTTGCGGTCCGAAGACAGTTAGCACAAAAGGTTGCGGCAATCCCGACAGGCTTTCTCCCACGCGTTCCACAGTAGGGGTATCGACGCTCATCTGCACACCCGGCAGGGCTGACTCGCGCATGAGGCGCGCGGCAATCTGATCAAGGGCACTGGCGTGCACGCTGCGCCGCAAGGTTACGGAAATCTCACCACCAAAGCTGGGTTCAGTGTAAGCCGTGTTACTCGCCGATCCGATGCGCGCATAGGTATGAACTACAGCGGGATCGGCGTGCATGGCGCTAGTTATTTTCTGCACCGCCAGCTTGGTGTCTTCGAGTGAACTTCCCGGAGGCAAGGTGAAGCTCGCCAGCAGCACGCCTTCGTTTGGCAGCGGCAGGAAATTGATCGGCACCCATAGCATTGCCGTGAGCCCCAGAACAAACACCAGCACTGTGGCGCCGAGTCCAGTACGCGGGCGGCGCAACGAGATTTCCAGCAACCTGTTGTTTGCGCGGGCCAGCCAGTCCAGAAAGCGCGCGCCCGGTGGCGGAGCAGGATGACTGCGCGGTTTGAGGAAAGCCAGCATGGCGGGTATCAGGCTAAGCGATATGAGCAGCGAGGCCATCAGCGAAAGACCCATGGCGAGGGCAAAGGGAATGAAAAACAGGCCGGCGAGGCCGCCAGCAAAAAGCAGAGGCAGAAAAACCGCCAAAGTGGTCAGCGTGCCCGCAATGTCGGGACTGGCAATGTCACGCAATCCGTTCCACACTCCGGCAGCATGAGCGTCCCCGTCCTCCCAGCGCCGGTAGATGCTCTCCAGCACAATGATACCGTCATCGGCAAGCAGCCCCACCGCGACCGTCAATGCTCCCAAGGTCAGCAGATTAAGTGATTGCCCGAACACGTACAGCCCGGCAATTCCCATCAGCAAGGCAAGCGGGACACTTACCGCGAGAACCCAGACTCCGCGGTGTGTGCCGAGAAGCCAGAATAGAACCACGATAGAGAGAATGCCGCCGACCAGCAGGTTGCGACTGAGATCGCCGCCGATAAGCTTCACCAGGTGTCCCTGGCTATAGATGCGGATCCAGTGAACACCGCTCGGCAACTGTCCCGCCAGCTGCTTCAATGATGCCGCCACTTCGCGCGTTACCGGCAAGGTCGACGCACCCGGTTGTTTGAATACCACCATGGCTATGCTCGGCTGGCCATCCAGTTCCACGGCGGAATGAATCGGTATTGGTGCACGCACAATGCGCGCCACCGCGCCCAGCGGCACCGCTCGCTGCCCGCTGGCTATCGGCAATGGAATACCTGCAAGTTCACTGGCATGGCGTGGCAAGGCGTGCGCTTCAACGAAAACGTCCTGGTGACCGAGATCGAGGTAGCCCGCGGGACCTTGACTGACATATCGTTTCAAGATAGTCGCGAGGCCGCTCACACTGATGTTGTAGTGGCGCAGGGCTCCTGGATCGGGCTGCACCCATAAGGACTCATGACCGGCGCCGAAAACGAGCACCCGTTGTACGCCCGGCAAGGCACGCAGTGCCGGCACAACGCGCGTTTCGATGACGCGTTGGACCAGCATAGGCGCGGTGCCGGGCGGAATTTGCAGGGCGTAGTCGGCGACCTCGTTAGTTGCATTGCCCATGATTTCCGCATACGGCTGCACACCAGGCGGCAGGGCTGCGCGTGCCCGGTCAATCGCACCCAGCACGGCCTGCAGGTCTTGTCCGGCGCTGGTACCTTCGCTGAAACGTGCGTTAAGTCTGGCAGTGTCCTGAGCCATCACCGAACGCAGGCTGGCAAGATGGGGAATGCCCAGCAGCTGTCCCTCAATGGGGCGCGCGACAAGAGTTTCCAATTCCTCCGGCGTGGCGCCGGGAAAATGGACGACGACACTGATCTGCGGATAATTGAAGCGTGGCAGCACTTCGACCGGGATATGCACTAGCGCGTAAACGCCGGCGATGAGCAAGCCTCCATAGAGGAGAAACCACAGGACAGGACGACGCAGAAGATCATACAGCCACGTCATGGGCATTTAATCCGGCATCTGGTAGTTGCGCGCAAAATCGCGGTGATAAATTTCATAGGCTTGTTCTGCCACGACATGATCGCCCGGCTTAACGCCATGAGTAATTGCCGTCCAGCCGTCCGCCTGCGGTCCGATTGTCACGAGCTGATTGCGGTAGTGACCGCCCTCGCGCACCACGACCCACCAATGCCCGGCATCCAGAATCAGTGCCTGCGAGGGCACTGCCGGCCAGCTCTTCGCACTGCCACCGAGGACCAGGGTCCCCGCTTCGCCGGCGGTCCAATCGGCGCGGCCCAGCGGCACACAGCCGACGCCGAGACCGCCGTCGGATCCAACTTCGTTGATTACGCTGCGCACTCGCACTGGCAGCGCGGAACCGCCATCGGCCGGCAAGAATTTGCCTGTCATACCCGATGACACGCGGTGCGCGTCGTCGCCGTAAAAACTGGCCTTGAGCCACAGCCCATGATCAGGTTGCATGACCAGCAGCGTGGCGCCCGCTGCAAGCACCTGACCTGAGGTGGCAGCAAGACGAAGCACTGTGCCCGCAACCGGCGCCGTCACCGACGCTGCGCCATGTACCAACGCCAGCCGGGCTTGCGCCGCAGTCAGCCTGGCTTGCGCGTCAATCAGGGCTGACAGGGCCGCTTCAAGTTGCTGGCGTGTACTGATATCCGGATA
Organism: Pseudomonadota bacterium; assembly: GCA_021783175.1. The sequence continues at coordinate 11,713 of JAJXUF010000026.1, read as the reverse complement.
GGTCTTGCGCGTGGCGGAATAATTGCGCTGCGCAAAGACCAGGGCTCCATCCGCCTGGGCGACGGCCGCCTTGGCGGCGGCACTCTGCGATGCTTGCGCGACGCCGCGCAGACGCGCAAGCAACTCGTGCACCCGCACATGCTGCCCGGGCAATACTTTCAGGTCTTCTACCTGTCCGTCGATCAGCGTCTGCACATTAACCAGCTGTATGGGCCGAACCTGGGCATAGGCTGAGAGCGAATTGTTGAAGGTCCTATTCGCGACAACCAACACCTCGTCACCAGCGAACGCTGTCGAAACAAAAAAGAAAGCCAACAACCCTGCAACAAGCCGTGTTCTGCTTGGCAGGTCATATCGTCCGGTCATCACGGTTTTCCCCCATCCTGTGTCGGCAACGCTCCCGTCACCAGATCGAGCTCCACCAATGCCAGACGCAGGGCGTAGCGCGCCTGCGCACGGCGAAGCTGGCTGTGTACCCAGTCGCGTCTGGCCAGCGCCAGATCGAGACCGCTCAGTCGTCCGCTGGCGTACCCTTCTTGTGACATCCGGTAGATGTCGGCGTTCTGCCGTACCAGATCATGGCTCGCACGAAAATCTGCAAGGGCGGCTTGCGCATCGCCCAGAGCGCTTCCGATCTGGGCGTCAATCGCCAATACGGCCGCAGCGCGCTGCGCTTCGGCTGCCTGCGTGCGATAGCGGGCTGCCGCTTCGCGCTCGCTCAGCCGTCCCCATTCGAAGATTGGAACCTGCATGCTCAAGCCTGCAGCCCAGCCCTCATTCCGGCTGCTAGGTGTGGTCAACGTATCCCATCCATACGCCGCCCGCAGTGACAAGCGTGGCCAACTCGCGCCTTTGGCGAATTGCAGCTCCGCGCGTCGGCGCATGACATCGGCCTGGGCCATGCGCAGATCCGGGCGCTGCAACAGCGCGGCACGGCGCAGACCAGCTGGATCTGGTAGTGACATCTTCGCGGACAAGGGTCGCGGTGGCGCAAGAGGCGGCAAGGGGTCGAGCCCGGTCATCAGGGACAATAGGCGCGTGGCGGTGTCGCGCTCAACCTGCGCGGTGGCCAACGACGCCTGCGCGGCGGACACCTGCGCCTGCGCCCTTGCGACGTCGAGGCGCGCCCGGATACCGGCCGAAAAACCCGCACGCGTGGCTGTCAGCAACTGCTGCACCTGCAGGAGGGTGCCCTGCCAGATTTGAACCCCCGCTTCGCGCGAGCGCAATGAATAGAACGCCTGCGCGCAGGCCTGTACCACTGCAAGGCGTGTGCGGAGTGAGGCAAAGTGGGCGAACAAGGCATTCGCACGGGCAGCTTCCACCGATGCACGCAGGCGAGCATCGTAGATCGGCTGATTGATGACAATTTGACCCGTGATCTCACGTGCTCCATTGGCTGCGGCGAAGTCCGGGACACCGTTCGTGGTGCTGGCAAATAAATCTTCGCCCTCCAGCGACAGTGCCGGGTAAAGGGCGTGCGCTGCAGCCGCCTCATCCTTGCCGGCGCCCTGGCTGCGCGCTCGGGCGGCCGCAATTACCGGCTGGTGCGTCAGGCTCGCGGCAATTGCAGCGCCAAGGGTGAGCGGCGCGCTGCCTTGGTCTGCGTGCGCCGGGAACATAATCCCCGCAAGACAGCAAATCAGGAACACACGCCGCACTCCCATCACAAAGGGAGACGCGCGCCATGATGCATTGCTCGGCCGGCCTGCAACCAAATGCCGGTCAAAGACAGATTTCATGAAGTCTTTTCCCGATACAACACCCTGCGGTAAGGTTGTCACGGCGTTGAGATGCAACCCAGCGCCAGGTACCGCGGCGACAGCTGCGTCCCGAGGCTGCGCCTGGCGTGACAACCACCAAGAAACCTATTCTTTAAAGTCTAACGACTGATTGCTGACGATGGCCTGACACCAAGATGACAGACCTGTCATCTTCCTCATCTCGCATACGAAAGACTCGATTTGGGAACTTCCGGTCTAGCAATCGCGGGAAAAGCCGGCGATCTGCAGACCTGTGAATAGGAACCTGGGAGGCCGCCAAGCTCAAACCGTCCGGAGCGGAACCTCTATTTAAGCTTGAGTCGACCAAGTTTCGTGTGTTTGCTGCGATACATGAGTTGGTCCGCCTTCACCAGCAATTCCGACAGCGAGGTATCCGACGCTGGATCGCTGCGCACCATCCCCACGCTGACACCTAGCCGATAGGCTGAACCGGAGGACGCATTATAATGATCCAAATTCGCGCGCATCCGCTCAGAGATGACCGATTCCGCATCTGCGCTGGCGTCCATAGTAATCACCGCAAACTCGTCGCCGCCCAAACGAGCAATGACATCAGAGCCCCGAAAAGTCGCGCGCAGAACCTGCGCAACACCGATGAGCGCCGCATCGCCCTCACGATGCCCAAACTCATCGTTGATCTGCTTCATGTCGTCAATGTCCAAAAAGAATAACAACAGATCCTTGTTTGACCGACGTGCCAGCTTAAGTTGTTCACCCGCAAGTTCGAAAAAACCACGCCGGTTTTGCAGTCCTGTCAGGTCGTCGATGAACGACATGCTTTGAAGGACCTCTTCGGCGTGCTTGCGCTCCGAAATATCCTTCATGAAGCAGTAACGGCCCACGACATCATTTTGCTTGTCGTAGTTGCTCACCATGAAGATCTGGATGTACGACTGACTTCCGTTCTTGTGCAACGCACGCGCTTCGATTTCAGCACGACCCTCGCGCTGCATCTGCTCGAAGCCTCTGCGCATCGCATTTCGATCATCGGGGTGAACGATGACGCTACAGTCCTTGCCGATCAACTCGCTGGTTGTGTACCCGAGATGTCCGGCATATCTACCGCCAACTGCAAGAAATCTGCCGTGCGAGTCGAGTTGCGACACTCCATCGACAACACTTTCCAGTGCACGGCGCATGTTACGTGACTCGCGTTCCGATTGTATGAGCCTGCGCACGAGCGGCGTCACCTGCCAGCGCAGCAGGAAAGTACCAACCACAATCAGCAACAGCAGAAGCGGAATGGTGTGCTCTAGCGGCTTGCGGATAGGATCGTACAGCTCGGCGGTATCAATTTTCAGAACCATTCCGAGCCCGAGATCATCGATCGGCCCATAGGCGGCAATGACCGTCTTATTGCGATAGTCCTTGGTGGTGATCACTCCGGTCTGCCCGGCCAATGCCCGCTTCATGGGCAATGACGACGGGTAGTTCGCCTCCTGGTAAATCCCCGCGTGAGACTCGTTTCGCAAGGGGAAACACAACATCTCATGTCCAAACAGCGAACATACTGCCATGTCGGTTGTCGATCCAAGGCCGCGAAAGTCCTGAAACATTTTGGCGAGATAGGGAAGCGGCCGTTCCAGCTCGGCATAACCGATGATGCGCCCAGCACTTTTCATAGGCAAAAACGTGCGAAACAGGAATTCGCCATGCCACAGCAGGTGCCCCGCGTGTGGCGAACTTAGCTCCACATCGGCTGAAGGTGAGCGCACAAACATGCCGGCATGTGCGATCACATTGTGCCTGCTGTCATATAGCGTGGCGGCATCGTAGTCGAAATCGACGAAGCTGTGCACGGCGGTTTGCAGAGCGGCGAAAGCCTTTCGATCGTATGGATGCGCCTCGAGTTTCTCGAGGTTGCTGATCAGGGCCGGACGGGTGACGATGAAGCGCGCGTCCGTTTCGCTTTCTTTGATCATCTGGGCGAAGAAGTCCACGCGGCTATGCAGCGTCAGCCCAAGCTCATGGGCCAGGACCGCCTCCGTCTTGCGCTGCGACAATGCAAAAGTGCCGACGCCGGTCGCTATGGCAATAGCGATCATGATGGTGCCACCGACGAGACTTATTTTTTCGCTTTCATACCGCCGATAGAAGGTCAACCCTTGGTGGGCGCTGACCCATGTGCCTGCCGGAGCGACGCCTGTTGCGAGAAAGCCGCCGACGGTGGCGGGCGTCATGCGCATGGCACCATACCAGTCGTACAGCAAATTAAGATTCAGGATTTTAATGAAAACACCGCTGACACCCATTACAAGAACAATCAGGATCAGGGCCTGGCAGGTGATGCGCGCCGATCTACTCTTTTCCAGTTGCAGAAATAAGATTGCCAGCCCACTCGCCACGAACTCAACTGCCGCATCCAGCGGCATCTGGCTAGAAGGGGTGAATGCGCCGGCGACAAGCCAATGATGCAGAATCTTGTGGCCTGAGCCTGACGCAAGATGAGTGATATCGGCACACGCAAATGCCGCGGCAATAATGATCACAAGACCGGCGCTTGTGATCTGCGCGTTGCGCCGCAGGCGCGGACGACCGACGGGTAGCAACAGGGCGAGGCCGATCAGGACGAAACATAGATCGATCGCCGGTGACGCCGCCGAATAGTTTGCCAGCAATTGAATGCTACTGGACTGAGGTAGCAACCAGCGCAACAAGCCGGTCGCGGCAAACACCGCCAGCAGCAGCGCGGCTGTGGTCGCGATAACGGACGAGGGCCTTCCTTCTGTTGACATCTGACTTGCACCCCTTGCGAAACCAGGTCAAACAGGTATGTTGTCCACCCGTATTCCATCAAAATCGGCTTTATCGGCAAATGTGCCATCCCCTATCCAGAGGATTGGCGCGGCAGCTTTACCGGATATTGCTCGAGCTTTGCAAGATGCATGCCCGCATTGCTGATTGCCCTGCGCGCTCCTCCTTGCCCGTCAAACTTGGATTAACTCCAATGCGCGGGTTAACTCGATTGCGCCAGAACTATGGCGATAGCGTACGGCACCAATAATACTCTGCTGGCAACAATCGCGGTTAGCAAGTCCTAACTGTCAAAGAAATACCGCAGAAGCATGACACAAACTGCTCGGCAGCATTTCAAATTGCTGTGCGCTTTTGCATCCGTCCGGACGTTCCGCTTGCGCTGGCGCCGAGTTCAGCCCTCCGCATTTGCGGTGCGCGGAAACTGGAGGGCCACGGTTGTACCGCGTCCGACCTCACTCTCAAGACGCACGGTTCCACCGTGCAAATCCATGATAGATCTCACGATCGCCAACCCCAGCCCTGCTCCGTCCGGGTGGTGCGAACGCGCGGCATCGACTCGATAGAAGCGCCGAAAGACATTAGGAAGATGTTCCGGCGCAATGCCCACACCGCAATCGCGGACGCTCACCTCCACAAATTGCGCTGCCGACGCGAGTTCGATTCTGACATTCCCGCCGCGCGGGGTGTACTGCAATGCATTCGATACCAGATTGCTGACCGCACGACGAAACAGGATGGGGTCAGCTTCCAGCGCGGCCTCACCCCGACAGCCCACGTCCACCCCCTGTTCCTGCGCAACGGCGTCGTGGTAATCGATTACAGCCAGGACTTCGCGTCTGGCGTCGAAGCGCCTGCGTTGCAGCCGCATCTCGGCGTTGTCAGCGCGCGCCAGGAACAGCAGGCTATCGATCATGCGGGACAGCCGAGAGTACTCCTCCAGGCTCGACTCCAGGACCTGTCGGTATTCTTCCGCTCCACGGGCCTTGTTGAGGGCAACCTCGGCTTCACCCATTAGATTGTTGATCGGCGTCCGTAACTCGTGCGCCAAATCGGCCGAAAACTGAGCCAGGCGCGAAAACGAGTCACCCAGACGATCGAGCATGTCGTTGAACGCCCGTGCCAGCGCGCGTAACTCCTGCGGCAAGTGTGCAGGGTCGATATTCGCGTGCAAACGACTCGCAGTAATGCGCTCGGCGTTGGCGGTGATGGCGCGCAACGGTCGCAGTCCGCGCCGGGCAACGGCATAGCCAGCTGCGGCCGCCAGCAAAATGCCACAGACCAAAACCAGCAGCAGCTTATCTCGATAGGCGCTGATGAATGCCTCCTCGCGCGAAACGTCCAGCGCCGCCTGCAAGATAACGGTGTTATTGCCGCCAGCGTCCCGGGCGCGCGCCGCCATCAGAAGATAGACTTTGCCTGCCGGCTGCCACAGATAGCGCCGCGAAGGCGGCGCGTCGAGTCCCGGTCGTGGCGGCGGGAAAACGGCCGACGGGAGCAGTTTGGCCATGTGCGGGGTTTCTATCATCAGGCTCCCATCCGGATACAATACGCGCTTGTACAAGTCGCCGAAGCGACCCGCGCTTTGTTCCCACCGCACTTCCTGTTGCAGGGAAATGTTGCTCCGCGACCGCTCACCCAGGATGAGACGCAGGACCGTAATCTCTTCGGCCAGCGATTCGTGATCCTCCTTCTCGAGATTGGTCTTGAGAGACCAGAACAGAAAGAGCATGGCCAGAACCAGCATGACAAACACAGACGCCGTGTAAAGCACAGTTAGCCGACCGGCGATCGACCAGGTTCTAGGAGACAATGGATATTTGATCATAACCTCCCTCAACCGTCCCGCATCACCCACAGCCTGTCGCGGTACCGAAGTTCTCTTGGCATGATTTCGCCGGGTTAGCGCCAGCGCCAGGTCAGCCAGGCGACCTACAGTGCGCTAGCCCCGCTCCTCCAGCAAATAGCCAACGCCACGTACGGTTTGAATTAGCTTGCAGGGAAATGGGTCGTCCACCTTGCGGCGTAGGCGTCGAATCGCGACGTCCACGACATTCGTATCACTGTCGAAATTCATGTCCCACACCTGCTCGGCGATAACGGTACGCGACAAAACCTCGCCGGTACGCCGCGCCAGCAGCGACAACAGCGCGAACTCCTTTGGTGTCAGGTCGAGCCTGCGTCCGCCGCGCGTCGCGCGATGGCGCAATAGATCAATCTCCAGATCGGCAATGCGCTGCACCTCAACCTGCGGCACCGGTCCGCGCCGCAGCAAGGAGCGCACGCGTGCCAGCAATTCGGAAAAAGCGAACGGCTTGACCAGGTAGTCATCAGCACCTAGCTCAAGTCCTTTTACCCGGTCCTCAACAGCATCGCGCGCGGTAAGTACCAGGACCGGCGTGTGACATCCGGCAAGACGCAACGCACTGATCACGGACCATCCGTCACGCCGCGGCAGCATCACATCCAGGACAATAAGGTCGTAATCGTTGGCGGAGGCCAGCTGCAACCCATCGTCGCCATTGTCGGCCACATCTGTCACGAAACCGTTTTCACCCAGACCCTTGCGCAGGTAGGCGGCGGTCTTGACCTGGTCTTCAACTACCAGTATTCGCATGTTTATGATGCCTCGCCCAGCTCAAATCGCCCGCCGCCCGGCCGTCTTTCCTAATGGCTGCCCGACGCACCGCCCGCGCAAAGCTCAGCAACCGATGCCGAACGCAGCGGTTACACACCGCTGTCAATGGCTGGTCGGCGGCCATCCGGGTCAGCAACAATGCAACATACCCAATGCTTGCGGGACCTTCGCATCCGCGCCAGGAATCTCACGTACCAGGCGCGGTACCAGGTAACCCGGAAGCTGGGCACGCAGCTGTGCCATCAGACTGTCCGCGCGTACATCGTCGACCTCGAAATGAGCGGCCCCTTGCACCTTGTCCAGCATGTGCAGGTAGTACGGCAATACTCCGCAGTCGAAAAGCGTATCACTCAAGCGTACCAGGGTTGCCAGACCATCGTTCACACCGCGTAGCAGCACCGACTGGTTGAGCAGCGTCACGCCAGCCTGTCTCAGACGCGACAGAGCATCATGCACCGAGCCGTCAATTTCCTGCGCATGATTGCAGTGGACTACGATAATGGTATGGAGATGGGTTTCGGTGAGCCACTTGATCAGTCCGTCATCTACGCGCTCGGGTAGCACCACCGGCAGGCGTGTGTGAATGCGCAGGCGGCGCACGTGAGGCAATGCCGCAAGCCCCATGGTCAGTTCAGCCAGGCGGCGGTCGGACAGCATCAGCGGATCGCCCCCGCTCAGAATCACCTCTGAGACAGAGGAATCGGCCGCCACATGGGCAAGTGCGTTATGCCAGTGATCGACGGCGGCATTGGCCTCGCCGTAGGGATAGTAGCGTCGAAAGCAATAGCGGCAGTGAATGGCGCAGGCTCCGGTTGCAGTCAGCAGCACCCGTCCGCGGTATTTATGCAACACGCCAGGGGCCGCCATCGCCGCCAGGTCACCTACCGGGTCTGGACCGTACCCCCGTGTTTCCTGCATCTCGGCGTAAAGCGGCAGCACTTGCCGCAGAAGCGGATCGGCCGGATCCCCCCTGCCCATGCGCGCCACGAAACCGCGTGGCACGCGTAACGGGAACAGGCGTGCGGCGGCCCGCGCCGCGGGTAGCAGTGCCAAATCGAGACCGACCTCAGCCAGGAGCTCAGCCGGATCGCTGATTGACCGCGCCAGGACCGTTTGCCAGGTGGGTGTCTGCCGCAAAGGGCGAGTTACAGGTATCATAGCGCGCAATTTTTCACCAATCGGGACCTACAGGTGTTCAATGGCAACCTACAGCACAAATGAGTTCAAAGCCGGACTGAAAGTCATGCTTGACGGAGATCCGTGCTCCATCATTGAAAATGAGTTTGTCAAACCAGGCAAGGGGCAGGCCTTCAACCGCGTCAAGATCCGCAACCTCAAGACCGGACGGGTAATAGAGCGCACCTTCAAGTCGGGCGACACCATGGAGGGTGCCGATGTCGTCGATACGGAGATGCAGTTCCTCTACAGCGACGGTGAATTCTGGCACTTCATGAACCCAGAAAGCTTCGAACAGATTGCGGCCGACAACAAAGCCGTGGGCGACGCCGCAAAATGGATGAAAGAGCAGGACACCTGTGTCGTCACCTTGTGGAACGGCGTTCCACTGTCGGTTGAACCCCCGCATACAGTTGTCCTCAAGATCGTTGACACCGACCCGGGAGTGCGCGGCGACACCAGTGGTGGTGGTGGAAAGCCGGCGACCCTCGACACCGGTGCGGTGGTGCGTGTTCCGCTCTTCGTGCAAACGGGCGACCTCATCAAGGTCAACACGCGAACCGGCGAATACATCTCTCGCGCCAAAGAGTAGCTGGCGCGGCCCCGGGGGCTGTTCTTGACACAAACGGATCGACCCGACTGGCGTCCTGCCGCAACCCTGGAAGCGTTGCGCTTGCGTGCTCGTGTGATTCAACACATGCGCACCTGGTTCGAACGCCGAGGCGTGTTGGAAGTCGAAACACCCGTGCTTTCCAGTTGCGCGACCACCGATGTTCACCTCCAAAGCCTGGTGACACGCTATACAGGGCCTGGTGCACCCAGCGGCTGGACACTTTATCTTAACACCTCGCCGGAGTCTGCAATGAAGCGGCTGTTGGCCGCCGGCAGCGGCGCTATTTACCAGCTGTGCAAGGTCTTTCGGGACGGCGAGGCCGGGCGGCTGCACAACCCCGAATTCACCATGCTCGAATGGTACCAACCCGACTGCGATCATCACGCACTCATGGAGATGCTGTCAGCCCTGGTGCGCGATGCACTGGCCGACTACACACCACTGGCCGATACTGAAAAACTCAGTTACCGTGAGGCGTTTCTGCGTTACACCGGAATTGACCCGTTTGCGGCCTCGACCGCGGATATGATCGCCTGGGCAGAAGAACGCGCAACTCATGCGGGCCGCCCGCCGCAATCCCTGGACAGCTCGGACATAGATGGCTGGCGCGACTTGGTGCTTACCCATGGCGTCGAACCGCACCTCGGCCGCGGCCGACTCACTTTTCTATATGACTACCCGGCGTCGCAGGCAGCACTGGCGCGCGTGCGTGACGGCAGCCCCGCGCTCGCTGAACGTTTTGAACTCTATCTTGAAGGCATCGAGCTTGCCAACGGCTTCAACGAACTCACCGACCCGCGCGAGCAGGCACGAAGGTTCGACGGCGATCTCGCACGCCGGCGCGCGTCCGGCCTCGCGCCGGTGCCGCGCGACGAATTCCTGCTCGCGGCGCTGACACATGGCCTGCCGGCCAGCGCAGGCGTGGCCCTCGGTATCGATCGCCTTGTCATGCTGGCCGCCGGTGAGCGCGATATTGGCGCAGTCATGAGTTTTCCGTTGGCCCGGGCATGACCCGCACACTCGGCCGGGGCCGCAGTCAGCTCACTTCAGCAAGTTTTTTGCATTGACAGGTTCATCTCGCGGCGGTGCGCCGCCCGCCTGAACCACAGGGCGTTGGCCCCACAAGCACAACAAACTGCTACTCGGTAGGCTGCGAAGTCAGGCGCTCAGCCAGAAAGTCACGGGGCCATCGTTGATCAATTCGACTTTCATGTCGGCACCGAATTCTCCCGTCTGCACTCGGTCATACTGCATGCGCGCCCGGCTTACCAGGTAGTCAAAAAGCTTCCGTCCGTGCTCCGGGGCCGCTGCTGGCGCGAAGCTCGCGCGCATACCGCTTGAGGTATCGGCCGCGAGAGTGAATTGCGGCACAAGCAGAAGCCCTCCTCGGATATCGCGCGTACTTAGATTCATACGCCCGCCTGAATCGGCAAAGACCCGATAGCCAAGCAGACGCTCAAGCAGACGGTCGGCACGTGCCTCGCTGTCGTCGCGTTCTACCCCAACTAGCACAAGTATTCCGCTGTCGATCGCGCCGACAATGCGGGCGTCCACTGTCACCTTGGCTACGCTTACTCGTTGCAACAACCCGATCATCGATGTGATTGGCCGCCTGGAAGGTCTGTCCGTCAGAAACGAGCCATACTACCAAAGGTCACGCAAGTTATGGCACAACAGGCAGATAGCCGTTTCGGCCGAAGAATCGCCCGTGAATCCTCGCCAAGGCGGCGTCGCCCGCGGCAAATGGAACCTGGGTCAGAGACTATAACGGTTGGTCCGGAAGTTTGCGCTTGATGTTTGCCAGTGCCGCATCCAATCCCAGGCTGCGTTCGCGATTGCAGAGTTCGAGCAATGGAATGACGCGGCGCGCCAGGCCATGGAGCCACGGACCGAGTCGCGCACTGTCGCCGTTAGCCAGCATCAGCAACGCACGATCGATGCTGAGCAACTCGACGATGTCAGCGGGCACCGATGAATTCTCTAAATCGGAAATGGAAACACCCGCCTGACTGCCGTCGGCACCCGCATCAGACAGGAGCAGGTCGTCCAGCTCTGAAAGAGGCGGTACGCTCGATTCCACCATGGAGACCAGATCTTCAGCGACGGCCGGCGCATCCGGCGACACTAGGGTAAGCTCCTCGGGCTGCGCGACCCCGGCCCCCGGGATGGTGGCGCTCAGGCGGTCGCCACCCTCGGACTTGGCATTGGCGAGGCAACGGTCGGCCAGCTCCAGCATTTCTTCAAGTGAGCGCGGCCGATCTTCGGCCAAGGAAACAAGACCAATACTGACGGTAACCGCAATTGCCTGGTCATTGAAGCGGAACGGACTGGCTGCCACCGCCATGCGCATGCGGTTACAGACTATTTCGCCCTGTGCTCGCCCGGTCGAAGGCGCCAGAAAAGCAAATTCTGCACCCCCGATACGGGCGATTGTGTCTTCGCTCCGGCTGCGGTGCTTGAGCGTTCCGGCGATCCATGCAAGGAGTTGGTCGACGGCCTCATCGCCGTACTGCGTGTAGATATGCTTCAGCCGGTCAATGTCCAATCGCGCAAGCACCATGTCGCTGCCGTGGCGAACTGCGTGCGCCAGATCCTGCTCGCCGCGCTGCAGAAAATAGCGCCTGCTGCTGAGCAGCGTCAGCGGATCCGTGATCGCCTGATCCTCGAGCGTTGCCTCGACCTCGGCAAGCTTGCGCGTCGTATCGTTAAACTTCACGTGTGCGTGCACGCGTGCCTGCAGCTGCAATG
>JAJXUF010000127.1 GCA_021783175.1 Pseudomonadota bacterium | reverse complement strand
GTAGACGTTAGCCATGAATCTCTGATCCTCTTGCAAAAAGTGTGGTTAATCGCCGCCACGAGGGCGAGTCTGGGCCGATATATTACTCAGGCGGGCCGGGTTTTCAACCACAAAGCCCTGATGTCCCGGGTCAAATCCCTATCCTGCCCGCGGGAGAATGGCACGATAACATCAGAGCTGGTCTGCGACGACGACGAAAAGATACCGCTGCCAAAGACGACGAAGCAAGTGCAAAGTTACGAGCGACGGGGCGTTACCCAACGCGCTCTGCTCGTGCGAAAACAGTCTACATGCCACTGACAGGACCAGCCGCGAATTTCATCCAGCCACGGAAGCCTGCAACAGACCACGCCCGATGGGCCGGACGCACAATACCGCCGCTCCAGGCCGCAGTTCCGACATCTGCAATTCGGCTCTGATTCGACCGTTATGCAAAAGGGATCAATGCGGCCCCGCAAACGGGGTTGAGAAATTACAAATGATCGTGTCCTAAGGAACAAAGCCCTAGATTAAGGACGGTTCATCCTGTCGCCACCCAGACAAACAGCATCGATTCGCCACTTGGACCTTGATTGCGAAAACATTGCGAGCAGGTCTGCTACCCGATCGGCAGTGAACAGGCCTGCCGTGCAAACCGGCAACCGGCCGCGGCATTGGGGGATCGCCGTTGCCATCGCCGCTGAATCCACCGGGAACACTTCTCCTGCAACATCACTGCGCTATCGCATACTAAAGAGCCAATGGCCGGACGCTGGCAAGACAGCGCTTGCACTGGTAGGTTATCCTTCTGATTTTGTCGATGAGAATATAGAGGCTCTGGTGTCGGATCGAGTCCGGCTCGCGGGACTGAAGTTGAGGCCCAAGCAGCTGCCCCGAAAAAATAGCTGTGCATCCTGACCTGCGTGTCGCCGGAACCCATGACTGGACCTGACTGCGCTCGGCGCTTTTTCGCCATTATCGTCAACTACAACGGCGGCTGCATGTTGTCAGAATGCCTGCGTTCAGTGCTGAAACAAGGCGTACCGGCAGAGCAGATCGTGGTCATCGACAATGGCAGTCGGGATGATTCCGTGGATCTGGCGGAACGGGAGGCGCCTGCTATAAACCTGATCCGCAATGACTGTAACGCAGGATTTGCCCGTGCCGTCAATCAAGGACTGGAATTAGCAAACAGCGATTTTGTGTTGCTACTCAACAACGATGCGCAACTGCAGGCAGGCAGCCTGCGCGCCTTCGCCGAGGTCTTTGACGAGATTCCCACGGTGCTCATCGCTGGAGGGCAGCTGTATTACCCGGACGGGCATCCGCAAAACTCAATTGCGGCGATTCCGAGCATCGCCGGCGAACTCCTGCCGAAGTTCCTGCTGAAATGGCGCAAGCCGTGGCCGCTACACGGCAAATCGCACGCATCCCGCCCGGTAGCGGTAGAAAGCGTGATAGGCGCCTGCCTGGCGATGCGTCGCTCCGGCCTCGCGGATCTCGGAAAATTGGACGAGGATTATTTCTTTTTTCTCGAGGAAACCGAGTGGTGCCAGCGTGCACGGCGTCTCGGCTTCCAGGTCTACCACGTTCCGGCAGCGCACGCACTGCACGCCCAGGGACAAACTGCTAAGCGCTTTCGCAGCGCCGCCCGCATCGAATTTCAGCGATCGAAACTGATTTTCTTTCGCAAAACTCAGGGCCGTCTTGCCTATCTGCTTGTATCCGCTGTCCTGCCGACGAAGGCAGTCGTGAATGCGCTCTCCAACAGCCTTGTCTGCATGTTAACCTTGTGCCATTCGAGCGAGCAGCGCAGTCGCATGCTCGGTTACTGGCGAATCGTCCTTTGGCATATTCTCGGGCGCCCGAAAAGCTGGGGGCTGCCAGATAAATGCCGCCCTTAAAGCAACTATGGTCTAACCAAGCTCTTGATAGCCAAAACGAAGGCACCGCCATGCCAGCCCTGAGTGTTGTCTATATTACCTGCAATGCTGCGCGCTGTTTCGACGAGAGCCTGAAAAGCGTCGCCGGTCTGACCGACGACATCGTGGTCATAGACTCGGGGAGCACCGATGACACGCTTACCATCGCTGCCCGCCATGGTGCACGAATCGTTGTACGTGATTGGCGTGGTTTCGGACCGCAGAAGCAATTTGCCGTCGAACACGCAAATCATGACTGGGTATTGATTTTGGATGCCGACGAAATCTTGCTGCCGCCGGCCATTATATCGATCCAGAATGCCCTGACCGCTGCCACCCTGCCTGCCGGTTTTACGCTGCGGCGGCACAATTTTTTTCATGGTAAGCGCATACGCTTTGGGGGCTGGGGAAAAGATGAGGTACTGCGCCTGGTCGATCGGCGGCGTGGTCGATTTTCAAACGATGCTGTCCACGAGCGATGGCTCACTGACGGATCGGTTTGCCGGCTCGGTGCTGCGATCGGCCACCATTCGTTCGAAAACTACAAGGCCATGCTGGCAAAGCTTGATCTCTATTCAGATCTGAATGCACGTGGCCTGATGGCGCGCGGCCGCACTATCAGCCGCTATGACCCCCCGCTGCACGCACTCGCTGCCTTTCTGAAATGCTACGTCTTCCGCCTCGGATTTCTGGACGGCAGCGACGGTGTCGGCATTGCCCTGACCACCGCCCTGGGATCATTCATGAAATACGCCAAGGCACTGGAATTGCGACAAGCGGTAGCGCCCATTGATCCAACCAAGCCCAATTGATAGCTCGCGTGACACAGTCTCCAAAAAAAGTACTGGTGGTCGCCACCCAACGCATTGGCGATGTGCTGCTCACCACACCGCTGATTCGGTCCCTGCACCGTGCCTGGCCAGCCGCGCACATCGACGTATTAGTTTTTGCAAATACCGAAGGCATATTGAGCGGCAATCCCGACATCCACCGCATACTCACGGTACCTCGGCAGCGCGGTTTCTGGAGCAATCTGGAATTTTTCATCCAGCTATTCCGCAAATACGATGTGGCAGTAACTACCCAGACGGGTGACCGTCCCGTTCTGTATACCTGGCTGGCCGGAAAACAACGCGCCGGTCTGTACGCGCAACGTAAGAAGGAGCCGTTGAAAATGCGCATGCTGACTCGTTCAGCGCCGCTCGACGGTGTGAACACCCACACTGTGTTGATGAATCTGGCAATCGCCGATCTGCTAGGCGTACCGCGCTGCCCTGAGGTGGTTGTATCCTGGACCACCGAGGAGGAAGCTTCGCTTGATACCCAATTGCCGTTCGATAGCCGGGCTCAGCCCTTTGCCTTACTCCATGTCTATCCCAAGTTCCCCTATAAGATGTGGACCCGGGAGGGCTGGCGCGAGCTCGCGCACTGGTTGCACGCGCAGGGTCTGCGGATCGTCCTGTCCGGCAGCAGCGACATCGAGGAACTGAACTACGTACAGACCCTGTCCGCAGACCTGCCGGCAGACACCGTAAACGTGGCGGGTAAGTGGAATCTCGGACAAATCGCTTGCCTCACCAGCAGGGCCAGCCTCTATGTCGGCCCAGACACTGCGCTCACTCATGTGGCCGCAGCACTCGGCACCCCAACAGTCGCCTTGTACGGACCTTCCAGTCCCGTCAAGTGGGGACCCTGGCCGGCACATTACCGCGGCCAGACCAACCCCTACTCGATGCGAGGCAGCCAACGAGTCGGAAATGTGCTATTGCTGCAGGGACCGGGACAGTGCGTGCCCTGCCTGGAGGAGGGCTGCGACCGCCACACCCGCAGCCTCAGCGATTGCCTGCAAAAACTGCAGGCGAGCACCGTCATCGATGCAGCAAAACGCATGTTGGCCACGGCAGATCCAGCGGAAACAGATCGGCCCGGCATCGATTGATTACAACAGCCGGACAGAGAAAAAGATTGCCAGATATGCGGGAACTGACGCGCGCAACGACAAAGACATTGGCTCGATACGGTGGGGCTGCGAGGCGGATCCCAGACACTTCGCAAGACATGCGGTAACCCATCTGTCACTGTCAGAATGATCAACCATCGGAAAGCTGTTCAGCTCTGCTGCCCCGATACGCCATACATCGGTGAATATGACTGACAGACATGACTTGTCAATACGTGCCAGATAATTCGTCCGATGGTGATTCCTGAGAATATAATGGCACCGCGACCAGTCTACTGAAGCCGGGGGCCGCAACCAATGAATGAAAGTGAAAGGCAGCATTCGGCTGCCCCGCGATCTGCAGCTCGATATATGTACCATCATTTGCATCGCCTCACTGCCGGGGAATATGCCATCAAGACAGTGCGTATGCGTGTTCGCTCGGACGCACAACTGCCTTGCCATTCGCACCAGAAATTTTGCGGAGTGTGACAGGTCACCCATGTCTGAAGCCGATGTTTCCACGCCACAATCCGTTAACGACCGCCCGCTCGTGTCGATATTACTGATTGCGTATAACCAGGAGGGATTTGTTGCAGAGGCTGTTCGCGCTGCGCTTAACCAGACTTACCAGCCTCTCGAAATAATCATTTCCGACGACGCATCCGGCGATGGAACATTCGCAGCCATCGAGGGTGCCGTGCGCGCCTATTCCGGACCACATCGTGTAATAGTGCGTCGCAATGGCACCAATCTGGGGATAGGCGCGCACCTGTCGCTTCTTGCACAACTGGCGAGAGCCGAATTGGTCGTTGTTGCTGCGGGCGATGACATTTCCCTGCCTAACCGATGCGAGCTCGTAGTGAAATGCTGGATTGAGCATGGACGCAGGCCCGATCTCATCGCTTCGGCGTTAACAGATATGGATGATTCGGGCATTACACATGGACCGATCACGCCAACCAATCTTGGAACATACCAGAGTTTCGAGGATTGGGCAGCACGCCAACCATGGGTCATTGGCGCTTCACACGTCTGGACGCGACGTCTTTTTCAGCAATTCGGACCAATCATGCAAGGCGCAATGGCGGAAGATCAAATTATGACGTTGCGCGCGATTGTCACCGGCGGAGCGATCAGCCTGAGTGATCCCCTGGTGAACTACAGACGCGGAGGTTCGTCTCATAAACGCCTGTTCAGGTCGGTCACAGAGAAGGTCGCTCAAATGCGGCGCAGCAACCAGCATGGGCTGATTGAGCTATCTCAACTGCAGCGTGATGCAGACAGGGTTGGGATCGCCGATAAGATGCGATCTGTACTGGCGCCGAAATTCGCACGCGAACAATTCACTCTTGCGATGTTCGAGTCGGACAGCATTCGTCGCCGCCTGGTTATCATGCTTCGCAGTCATGGCGTAAAATGGGGATATCGATTGCGCATTTTCTTATATACGACGTTCCCGCTGTTCTATGCCCCGCTGTTTCAGCTGAAATGGATATTGCGCCATAACCGGTAACTGGCGGGCGCCCTTGTCGGCACCGGAACTTGACGAGCGTACAGAGCGTAGCATCCGGGAATACTGGCGAAGCGCGTCTTCCGGGACCCGGGATTGATTTCGAGCAGACGATGACGCGTCGGGTCCGCCCAGCTTTTCCGCGCAATGGCACCCGAGGTGCGGCAGCGGCTTCCTATCCGCCCAAGCGCATGGTTCATCGCGCACTGTTGGTAATGGAGTATCGAATTCCGCGTGTTGATGGCAAAAAATGTGCGGCATTGACATAAGAACGCAATCGGCTGGAGGGCTTGTTCGGGATCACGGATTGCACTGCGACACCGAACAGTCCGTCGACTGATCAACGGCAGGCATCCGGGCGCTGCCGTCTTGATTGCGTGGTGCGTATCGAAGAAGATGTGGACTCGATCGGGTAACGGACACTTTGAAGACCCCGGGGCGCGGCGGCTACACAATGAACCAAATGGGCAGATGCGCGATCGCAAGCATGCCGTCAGCGGCAAGCACCGGAAGGCCAAACTGTGTCTGAGGCCCATCGCTTCGATCACAGCGTGGCGCTGGCCCATGGCTAAATGCATGCCTGGCGCATAACTGGATTGCCAGATGCCCCATCAGAGCGCATGACCGGACCAAGGCATCGCCCCTGCCCGTCACCGCAGTACGGCAACCGTCTACGCCACTTCCTGAGATCTCAACGTCCGCAGCTTCACGGACGCTACCTTTGCTCAAAATACATAATTGAAGCCTATAATCCGGAAACGAAGCGTCCTTATGCAGGCCAGAATCGGGCATAATTATAGAGATGGAAGAATGAATGATCGTGATACCCGAAAGTCGACCTGCATAATGACCGTAGAGTGCAAACTGCAGACAGACGGGATCCTTGCAAGAGTGCACGCACGAGCCATTTCGGAAGATCGGTGACAACCCCAGCTGTTCATCCGGAATTCCGGCATCCGTCTGTAGCCCGCGTTGCCGACTTATGAGTAAAGATGTTGATATGCCCAGACTAGGATCGCAAAAACTAGTTCTCTCTTGAGGATAGGCCTTGTCACTGTATCCATCGGATGTTGAGTATCCCGCGGGCCAATCCGGCGTCGAGATTGGCATTGCCCTGAATGCGTTCCGTCATGGGGGAGGGATTGAGCGGTACGCGATGGATTTGGTGCACGCACTGAGCACGCTGGGAATTTCTCCGCATATCTATGCCACCCGTATCGATCAAGACCTGCCGGAAACCGCTGCAATAAAACCCCATGTACTGGGATCACCCCTGATTCCGCGCCGGCTGAAACCGTACTATTTATCAGCGCGGCTTCGCCATGTTCGTACCCGCGACAATCTGTCTTGCCTTATTGGGTGTTCCCGCAATCGGGCAAGTGACCTTGCGATTTGCGGCGGAACGCATATCGGATTTCTGCGGAGCACCGGCAAGAAGGCCGGCATAATGGACCGGCTGGAGCTTGATCTGGAGCGGGATTTCTATGCTCAAAGCCTTGCTGTCGTCGCTCACTCTCGCCTGATGCAGACCGAACTTGAACAATTCTATGGCATTGTGCCATCAAAAATACATGTCATTTATCCTCCCGTATCCTCGCAGAGTTTTTTCCCCTTGGCGCCCGGCGAGCGAGAAATGCTACGGGAGCGTCTCAATTTTCCAAAAGACGAATTGCTATTTCTGTTTGTCTCTACCGGCCATAAGCGCAAAGGATTTGATCTGCTCCAGCAGTATTTCGAGGCGGCCCGCACCCCTTTTCGTTTGCTCGTGGCCGGTCGCCCGATCACTTCCACAAGTTCGCGCATAAGCCATATCGGATATCGCAATGACCTCGGAGATGTCTATCGGGCGGTCGATTTCACCATCCATCCGTCTTATTACGAGCCGTTCGGTTTGGCGTGCGTTGAGTCGCTAAAATGCGGCACCCCTGTCATCATAAGCGATCGCGTAGGCGCGGGTGAGGTCATAGCGGACGAAGCCAAGGTAGTAATGCCTACGCTCGATGGCAAGGGACTCGCGCAAGCCATCGAAGAGGCATCTCAGCGGCACAACTCCCTAAAAGACCAGTCCCGTTCCAAGTCCATTCTGTATGACGATGACCCGATCCATCACGTTCAGGCACTCCTTCGTCTTTGCCGATCAGTTCATCCCATGCCCGGCGCCCGATAGGGACACAGGACGACCGCGAGATCCTCCCGTGCCCGGAGATACCGGGCTGGACAACCATCCATGACAGCGCGAGGCACTTTAGTTGCGGAATTCGCCAGGGAGATCAAAACCAGTCCTGAATCAACCCGGACCGGCCGACGCTGATGCTACTTCGGCCACCCGATGCACAGCGCTTGATGTCAACAAGGGTGAAGTTTGCCATTTATCAGCACCCCGCCAGGCGCCTGGTGACCGAGATGCCCAGTTATCCGTAACGTTTCAGGTGCGCACGCAGCCGACGGTGGACCTGAAAGAGCACGTCACGTGTCTCGTATCCTGTTTTAATATTAAAATAAAAGGGTTATTATTTTAGGGTCTTCGTGATTTCGTATGGGTAAAAAGCGCCGCTCAATCACGCCGCAATGCCTATTTCTACAGGGTTTGATGCCTGTTGAGAAGTCGCAGAAATTTGACATGATGGGCGGATGCCTAAATTACCCGAGCACCGCCGATTGGCGGATGCATATACCTTCCCCGGTTTTCGCCCCCCGCAACGCGTTGATGGGATCTTCGGTGACCCGGGTGCTCGCCTCATCACACTCGTTCGGCGGGGAAAAAACGGTGTGCGGCACCTGTGGTACGGCGCATCGCACCGGGTACGACCGCAAGCGCCGGCGGGTGCGGGATTTGTCCTGCGCCGATCACCGCATTTACCTCGACCTCGAGGTGCGACGCGTGGATTGCCGGCGCTGTGGCGCGGTGAAACGCGAGCGCGTTGGACTTTCTGGTCGTGCACACGAAGCGCTTTGCGCTGTACGTGGGCCGGCGCTGTCGCGCTGGCACGTCCGGGACGTCGCCGCGGAGCTGCATCTCAACTGGCAGACGGTCAAGCGGCTGGAGATGGATTACCTGCGTGAACAGCTCCGGCGCATCGGGACTCCGGGGTCTAAAGTCGCGGGAATCGATGAGATCTCTTCCGCTCAGGGACACCGCTACCGTATCGTGGTGAGCGACCTGGAACGACACCGCCCGATCTGGTTCGGGGGTGAGGACCGCAGCGAGGCGAGCATGGATGAGCTCTATCGATTTCTCGGGGAAAAGAAGGCCCAGCGCATATGGCTCACCGTCATGGACATGCGGAAACCGTTTCGCCATTCGGCGACCAGGAATGCCCCGCTGGCGGCGATCCTGTTCGATAAGTTCCACGTCATGAAGCACCTGGGCGAGGCGCTGGATAAGGTCAGAGAATCCGAGAACGCGCGCCTCGAGGGCAAGCAACGCCCCTTTATCAAGGGGCAGAAATATACCCTGCTGTCGCATCCGCAGAATCTCGCCGGCACGGCACGCAAGAACTTGACGCTGCTGCTGGCGGCGAATAAGCGCCTGAACACCACCTACCTGCTCAAAGAATCCTTCGGTCAGCTCGGGGACTACGAGCGTGAAGCATGGGTGTGCAAGTTCTTCGATAACTGGCGCGCAAACCTCAAGTGGCAGCGCCTGAAGCCGTACGAGAAGTTCACCGAGATGATCGAGCGGCACTGGGACGGCATCGCGGCTTACTGCCAGCCCGGGAATAAG
>JAJXUF010000001.1 GCA_021783175.1 Pseudomonadota bacterium | reverse complement strand
CCCACGGCTGTTCCGCACCTGGTATGCGCAGGTTGGAGACCGAGAATCCGGTAATGCCGGCCTTTGGCTTGGCGCCGCGACCGGTCGCACCCTCGTCGCGGATCTCGCCGCCACTGCCGGTAGCGGCGCCCGGAAAGGGCGAAATGGCAGTGGGGTGGTTATGCGTCTCCACCTTCATCAGGATATGTGTTTCGTCCTCATGATAGGCATACTCGCGCGTGTGCGGGTCGGGGAAGAAGCGCCCGGCACGGAACCCTTCGATGACCGAAGCATTATCGCGATAGGCTACCAGCGTGCCACGCGGATTGGCCTCGTGGGTATTCCGGATCATGGCAAACAGCGAGCGCTCCTGGCGCTTGCCGTCAATAATCCAGTCGGCATTGAAGATCTTGTGCCTGCAGTGCTCGGAGTTGGCCTGGGCGAACATCATGAGCTCGACGTCGGTCGGATTTCTGCCCAGGCGCGTGAAGTTTTCCGCCAGGTAATCGATTTCGTCGCGCGACAGCGCCAGTCCAAGATTGGCGTTGGCGGTCTCGAGCGCCGAGCGCCCGGAGTGGAGCAGGTCAATAATGGCAAGCGGCACCGGGACTTCTTCGCGGAACAGTGCACCCGCTTCGTCGAAACTGGCGAGAACCGACTCTGTCATGCGATCGTGCAGCAGCGGCAGCAATGGCGACAGTTGCGTCGCCGCCAGCGGGAGGTCGCCCTCCCCGGCAATGTACCAGGCGACGCCGCGCTCGAGCCGCCCCACCCGGTCGAGCCCGCAATGGCGCGCGATATCGGTCGCCTTGGTAGACCATGGAGAAATTGTGCCGATGCGTGGCACCACCAGCAGTAAGGCACCGACAGCGGATTGCGTCGTCTGCCTCGGTCCGTAGGTGAGCAGTCGCTTCAATACCGATTTTTCATTCTCGTCGGGATCGGCGGCGAAAGCCGCAAAGTGCCAGTACTCGGCGTATACGCCTTGTACCTGCGGGAGCAACCCGCGCATTTGCTTGAGCAGCCGCTCTTGACGGAATGGAGACAGGGCGGGAGAACCGCGCAGACTCACGACCACGGTGCAGGCCGTTCCGGCCAGCGCTGAAGGCGTTCCGGTGACAGTATCGATGTTGCCGCTAGCCATGCGTCCCCCTGCGGCAATTATACGGGAGGCACACGTTTGGCAGAAGCATTATGCAAGTCCGCGCCACGCCAGCCCCTGCTCCTGGTCGGCGATCTGCACCCAGGAGTCCTCGCAACCGATGGCGGCACTCAGGCTCGCGCGAGCCAGATAGGGGGTGTTATTCTTCTCGCTGAGGTGCGCCGCCACCAGGTGCTGCAATCGAGACGTGTCAAGGCGCCCCAGCAGTGCCGCAGCTGAATCGTTATCCATATGACCGAGCGGCCCGCCGACACGCTCTTTGAGCACTGCCGGGTAGTTGCCATTGAGCAGCATGTCGCGGTCATGGTTGCACTCAATTACCAATGCGTCGCACCCGCTCAGGCTCGCCTCAATATGGCGCGTTGCGCTGCCTGTGTCGGTGAGCACACCAAGGCGATGGCGTCCATCGGAAAAAACGAACTGGCTCGGTTCGCGCGCGTCATGCGGAACCGGGAATGGCTGTACTTCGATATCGCCGATGGCAAACGGCACATGACAGCTGAATAGGTTGAGTTGCGGCAGTTCACCTACTCCCTGCGCCTCAGCAGCGTGCAGTGTGCCGGGAGTCATCCAAACCGGAAGCCCGAAACGCCGGGCGCAGGCGGCAACGCCACGCAGATGATCGCCATGCTCGTGGGTGACCACAATGGCGCTAAGCTGCGAACCCTCGCGGTTTACCCGGGCCAGACGCCGCATAAACTCTTTCGTCGAAAACCCGCAGTCGAGCAGAATGCAGGTCGTTCCCCGCTCGATGAGTGTCGCATTGCCCCGGCTTCCGCTGCCTAGCGACGCGAAACGCAAGGAATCGGATAAGCCAGGCAGGCGGCCTCCTCGGTTATTTCATCTGTGTGTAGAGCTGCTTCAGAAAAGGTTCGGCATCAGCCTTCGGTGCCGGCGTTCCGTTCTTGAGTTGCATTCTTGCTTCCACCCAGCCGTCGCTGGTCGGATTGAGCACTACGAGGTATACCGGACCCACGGACACGGCGCTGCTGGAAAACAGGCGCTTGAAGAAACCCGGCTTGCCGGAACTGTTCGCCTGCTGCACACGGTAGGTCCACTTTGACCGGTCGCGGTCCTTGACCAGCCAACCGATCCGGTCGAGCGCCAGTCCTGTGCGCCGCCAGCCATTGTCGATAGTGTCGTGGAAGCGCAACAGAAGATTGCCCTGGGCATCGGTCACTAACGCAGTCTGATAGGCCGTCGTTCCACCCTGGATCTGGGTCGCGGCCTGCTGTTGGCTGACGCCGGCGAATACCATGAAGGTGCGCAGCATTGCCGCTTCGGCCTCCGGACTGGGTGGTGCCGCCTCCCACGCTGTGGTGCGGCCCGCCAAAACTTCGTTGACGCTGCGGCGACTGATGTAGAGTTCTGTATTTCCTGCCTGCGCGCCAGGCTCGATACGGAAACGGTACGTAGCACGGGCGCCGAGGATCTCGGGGACATCATCATGCGCCTTGGCGGCAAATGGCTCGGTATCGTGCCATGCGGTATCGATAATGCCGAGTCGGCGTGATTGCTGGCGTATCGCCAGATTCCGGTCCTTGACGAAGCGTTGCACCAGATCCCACACCTGCTCCGGGGTGGCCTGTATGACGAGCCAACGCTCGCAGCCGTCCTGCGCGATTTGCATGCCTGAAAAACTAGGCAACAAGGGCTGCAGCGCCAAAGTACCGTTATCCGGCTTGGCTACTGTCCCGCCCGGGCCGGGTGGTTGAGGGATTGTGAGATTTCCCTCGCTATCCGGCATTACCAGATCCGGGGGCACTTCAAGCGGCGGGCGCAGGAAACTGTTTTCGTAGGAAGGCGGCTTGGAGGCAGTCGTTCCACAGGCGCTCAGCAGCAGCGCCAAGGCGCACGTAGCGGCGCCCGCAATTCGTCTGTTGATCATTATCACCGCGTTCTGCCCGATACCACTCTTAAAGATTTGCGCATCAAGAATTGCACATCTTGACCGGTTGTCACAGCGCGCCGGCGGCGCGCATCGCTTGACGCACGACATCGTGATACCGCGGCGATAGCGGGGTGAGCGGCAGGCGTATGCCGCCTTCTATCAACCCCATCTGCAGCAGTGCCCATTTAACGGGAATGGGATTGGCCTCGACAAACAAGCCCCGATGCAATCCCATCAACCGTTCATTGATCTCGCGCGCCGTCTTGTCGTCACCACGCAGGGCGGCAGCGCACATGTCCTGCATCGCCCGCGGCGCCACGTTGGCCGTCACTGAAATGACTCCCTTGCCACCGAGCAGCATGAGATCAAGGGCGGTCTCGTCATCGCCCGAAAAGACCTCGAACTGCGCGCCGCAGCTGCGCATGATCTCGCGTGCGCGATCCAGATTGCCTGTGGCTTCCTTGATCCCCACAATATTCGGTAGCGCCGCAAGGCGCGCCACCGTCGCCGGCAGAATGTCGCAGGCGGTCCGGCCCGGCACATTATATAGGATCTGGGGAATCGCCACTGCCTCGGAAATGGCCTTAAAGTGCAAAAATAGGCCCTCTTGCGTGGGCTTATTATAGTATGGCGTCACGAGCAGGCAGGCGTCCGCCCCGGCATCCTTGGCGCAGCGGGTGAGTTCGATCGCCTCGGTGGTGGAATTCGCACCGGTACCGGCAATAACGGGCACTCGTCCGCGCACACATTCAACCGATAGACGAATCACCTCGCAGTGCTCTTCCATGTCCAGGGTGGGCGATTCGCCGGTCGTACCAACGGATACGATCGCGGTTGTTCCGTTTTCGATGTGAAATTCGATCAACTTGCGCAATGCCGCCCGATCCAGGGAGCCATCCTGGTGCATTGGTGTTACCAGGGCGACCATACTGCCGTGAAACATGGGAAGATACCGAGTTTTGCTGAGATTGAGCCGCGATAGTACTTTCAGCCCTTCTCAATGACAAGTCTGCAGGGAATTGGCACGCGGCATGCGGCGGCGCGACCTGGCGAACGGCGCAGCGCACCAGCCGGTTACGCGTCCGCCAAATCCGCCACGACGGCGCGTTTCCGCCCTTTTGCAGAGCCTCAGCGGCGATTATCCAGTGCCACCGCGCCAATCCAGCCGCAGGCTCGCCAAGCCGCCTTATTTTGCCGGCAACGCGAGCTCTCGCTTCCAGTCATGGAAAACGTCAATGTCCAACCCGTCCGGATTGAATAGGTAACCGGGCTTATGGCCGGGGTGGTCGGTAACCCCGTACTGCCAGATGATTTTTTTGCTCTTGCGATCGATCACCAGCACGCGATCCCGCCAGTCGTCGTTCAGCACCACATCACCGTTGGGCAGTTCCATGGCCAAGGACGGGTGATTGAGCATCCCGGGTCCGCTTGCGACATCGTATTCCCAGGTCACCTTGCGCGTGGCAGGATCAAAGATCACAACTCGTCCGGGTTTTGAGTAATCCGCCACGATCACCTGACCATCGCGCGTGGGATAGGCATCGGATGGGTAGCGCACATGCGGAGCACGAACGCTCCACACGAGCTTGCCTGCAGCAGTGACACGCGAGATCCATGAACCGGGTATCTCGGTAATGAGAACATCACCGTTGTCGAGCGGGGTTGTGCCGTTCGGCAGATCGAGATAACGCGGTGGATCATGCCGGCATGTACCGGGCTGGCCCCACTGCTTGATCACTCTGGCCGTGGCGGGATCGATGAAAAGCACCCGGCAATTGCGGATGTCTGCGCTGAGCACTTCACCGTTTGCCAGCAGATGTGCATCGTCCGGGAAGTTGAAGTAACCCGGCCCGCTGCCTTTGAAGTTAGACACACCGTAGGTCCACAGAAGTGCGCGCTTGGCGTAGTCCACGATGTGAATATCGTAGTTGTCCTCCTCGTTGACCATGAGCTTGCTGCCATCGGGAGAAAAGAACACATCGTCGTTGCCGCGATAGATTTCCAGATTTGGCGAGGGAAATTCCCAGACGATTTGCTTGTTAGGCGCGATTTCGATCAAACGGTTGTTGCGCCGGTCAGCGATCACGATCGGATAAGGCAGCGGTTTGCCCCAGGAGGGAACCGGATTCTGGCGCGTGCCCGTTAGCGGCGGTACAGGCGGAAGTTTAACCCCGCTTGATACCGCTCCGGCGCCAATCATTGTGGGCGTCACCTTGATCCGGGTGCCGCCTGCGGGGTATTCACTGCCATTTTGCGCCAGCGCGGCAGCAGCAAAAAGCACACTCAGCGCCGAAACCAGAAAAATGCACCTGCGGCACAAACTGTGCTTCATCCGGGGATTGCTGCGTAAGCGAAAAACGGCTCCCGTCGTGCCCATCGATTCCTGCAACATGCCACACTCCTCCGAAATTTCCATACTGGAAAACCAGCCGCGTCGGTCAATTCCGCAGTCAGCCTCTGATCGGTTCAGGGTGCGCTTACGCGCGATCCCTGCTTCCGCAGAGCATTAGCCTGTCTTATGATCGGCGCTGGAACATTGATCGAAATCAACCACACGCGTTTTTAGGCCGCGCAGTTAACGGGCAGGAAATAAAAGAGAACCGGTCGCAACATCAGGCTTAACGCCGCGCCCTGGAATCCTTCTCCCTCATGCCTTCGCTGATGTGGCACACGCGTCTTGCGCTAAAAGATCGGTGAAGATGAAACCGTCCCGCAGCACGGTTTCGCCCACTGCGATACCGATGGGATGATGGAACATCGGTCCGTCGAACGCGAATGTGTGAAATTCCCCGTTTTCGCCGCATGGATCCACAGCTTGCGGTAATGCTGCAATCAGCGCCGCATCGAATTTACTGCCGCAAAATCCCCGGTCCAGGCGCCTGGGGTCCACACAGGTAAGGACCGCACCTACTCCGGAGTCAATCATCGTGCACGCGAGCCTGCGGGTGTCTTCTTTCCAGAGAGGGAATAGTGGCTCAATACCACTGCCCTGCAATTGGCGCTCACGGTAGTGGCGTACTTCTTCCAGAAACAGGTCGCCGAATGCCATACTGTCGATTCCCTGGCGCTTGAGAGTTTCGATATGCCCGGACATGATGCGCTCGTAATCGGCGTTGCTGCAGGGATAGGGAATCGAAATTTCGATAAGCGGCAGTCCGGCGGCCTGAGCCTGGCGCCGCAGAAGTTCGCGGCGTACTGCGTGCATGGCAATGCGATCAAATTGCGCATTCACCGTGGTCACCAGCGACACGATTTCAAGATCTGGCCTGCGGCTGAGTATATGCAAAGTCCAGGCACTGTCCTTGCCGCTGCTCCAGGACAGGGCAACGCGCTTGCGCTTCATGCCGCCGCCCGCATGTGGCAGGCCATGCCGGCGCCACGGATTCGCTCTTTCATTTAAAAAAATGCTCTCCTTACTACGCCGGCCGTCAGCCGCTCATCTGGCACAGTCACTTTGTCTTCGCAATCTGATGGTATAACCGGCGCCGTCCGGGCGCGCACCCTCAATTCCGCGCACAAACCATAGCGGAAACACCGGCGCATAGGCAAAGCCGTTGCGTTCTAGTATCCTGCAGCAGGCAGTCCGGCAACGGCCCTGTCCGGCCTAATTGCCACCCCTGCTTGGGGCTGTCTACCTGTCGGAAACGGCGCTGCGCTGCGTTAAAATACCGGCAGGAGCGCCGAACCGCCGCCACCGATTACAGAATTGTGAACAGCAGTATTATGGAAGCCGAAAAACCAGTCCGCGAAATACGCATCAACCCGATTGTTCCCAGCGAGTCTGTCTTGGTCGCCACCGCACGCAGCATGCGCCCGAAGAAAGCCGAAGCGCCTGCACCGCGCGACACGCGCCGTCACGTCGACACATGCCCTTTTTGCATCGGCAACGAGTCCATGACCCCGCCCGCCATCGCCACCTACCCTGCGGAGGGGCAATGGGAAGTGCGCATTGTCGAAAACCTCTATCCGGTGCTGGGCGACGACAGCGAAAACCCGAACTTGAACCTGGGTTTGCAACAGACCATAGACGGCTACGGGCGGCACGAGGTCATTATCGACCACAGCTCCCACGGCATAGCCATACACGAGATGACCGAACCGCACCTGGCACTGCTGTTCGGCGCGTACCGGATACGCATGGACCAGCTTTACCGCTCCAACCAGCGCCTGCGCTACGTGCTCGTGTTCAAAAACTTCGGCCCCGCGGCAGGCGCGAGCATTGCCCATACGCACAGCCAGATCATCGGCATGCCGGTAGTACCGGACAATGTCCAGCTTGAAGTGGCAAACAGCCGCGCCTACTTTACCAAGAACCACCGCTGCATATTCTGCAGCCTGATTGACGAAGCATTGACCTTCGAGGTCACGCTCTATGATCGCGAGTCGGGCGAAATCCGTCGCAGGATCGACGTCGGACAGTTCGTCATCGAACGCGGCGAGAAATTCATTGCCATCAAGCCGTTCGCCAGCCGCTACGAATGGGAAGTGCACATTCTGCCGCTTTCGCACCAGGCGGATTTTCTCAATAGCACGCCCGAGGAACACGCGGACCTCGCCCGCGTTCTGCAGCGCACCATGGCGCGTCTCGATGCCGTGCTAGGCGGCGCCCAATACAACTATTTTCTGCATTCGGTTCCGCACGGCGAGGATCGCAGCGCCAATGCTGCAAGTTTCCACTGGCATCTGGAAATCTGTCCACGCACCACCATACCCTCAGGATTCGAGCTTGGCTCGGGCCTGTTCGTGAACACGATCAGTCCCGAAGCCGCCGCGCGTACTCTGCGGGCGGTTGTGCTTGATTAAAAAAGGACTGTAACCTAAGACGATTCCCGATCGATGCGCTATACCGCCGCGCCGCAGGCAGGCAGGGCAAAGACCAAGGGGGTGGCCAATGGGCACGCTCAAAATTGGAGAAGAAGTTCCAGACATGGAAATGCAGGCCACGGATGGCCAGACCATCCGCTTTTCCGACCTGCGGGGAAGAACCATCATCCTCTACTTCTACCCCAAAGACAGCACGCCGGGCTGCACGACCGAGGGGCAGGATTTTCGTGATAGCTACGAAGACTTCCGCAAGCTCAACGCCGAGATCATCGGCGTGTCTCGTGACAGCATCACGTCGCACGAAAACTTCCGCAGCAAGAATTCGTTCCCGTTCGATCTGATCGCGGATACCGAGGGCGCGCTATGCGGCCTGTTCGATGTCATCAAGGAAAAGAATCTCTACGGCAGGAAGCACATGGGCATAGAGCGCAGCACTTTTATTATTGACAAGAAAGGAGTCCTGCGTCACGAATTTCGCGGCGTCAAAGTCGAAGGACATGTGACGCACCTGCTTGAGACACTCAGATCAAAATAGGCAATTTACATCCCGGTAACATCGATGCCCGAACCCAGAAAGAAGATTTTCGTACTTGATACCAATGTATTGATGCACGACCCGTCGGCGATTTTTCGCTTCAAGGAACATGACATCTATCTTCCTATCGTGGTCCTGGAAGAACTCGATCACGCGAAAAAGGGCATGTCCGAAGTTTCGCGCAACGTGCGGCAGGTGAGCCGCTTCCTTGACGATCTGATTGAAAACCGCGACGCCGACATCAGCAAAGGCCTGAAACTGCCTTCCGCGGCGGAATCGATCGAGACCGGACGGCTTTATTTCCACATGGATGCCGTGCACAGCCACCTGCCGAACGGGCTGGCAGACGGCAGTCCGGACAATGCCCTTATCGGCGTCACCCTGGATCTCGGCAAGAGCCACCCGGAAGCGGACGTGGTCCTGGTATCCAAAGACATCAACCTGCGCATCAAGGCGCATGCCCTGGGAATACGCGCGGAAGACTACACCAACGACCAAGTGCTGGATGACGCCAATCTGCTGTATACGGGCGCGATGAAACTTGGTCCGGATTTCTGGGAAAAACATGGCAAGGACATGGAGTCGTGGAAAGCCGATCAAGGTCGTACCTACTACCGCATCCGCGGTCCCCTGGCGCGCACCTGGCTGCCAAATCAATTTCTCTACGATGAAAGCGAGCGCGCATTCGAGGCCGTGGTCCGGCGCCTGGAGAAGGACACTGCCATCATCGAAGTTGTTAAAGACTTCAGCAATGCCCGTAACAGCGTATGGGGTATTCACGCGCGCAACCGCGAGCAGAATTTCGCCCTGAATCTTCTCATGGATCCGGAAATCGATTTCATCACGCTGCTTGGCCATGCCGGAACCGGCAAGACCCTGCTTACGCTTGCCGCCGCGCTGACCCAGACACTCGAGGAAAAGCGCTACAGCGAGATCATCATGACGCGCGTCACCGTGCCAGTCGGCGAGGACATCGGGTTTTTGCCAGGCACGGAGGAAGAAAAGATGGGACCATGGATGGGAGCACTCGAAGACAACCTTGATGTGCTCAATCCGAGCGACCACCAGGAGCACGGCGCCTGGGGACGCGCTGCCACGCATGACCTAGTACGTAGCCGCATTCGCATCAAGTCGCTCAATTTCATGCGCGGCCGCACGTTCCTCAAAAAACTGATCATCATTGACGAAGCGCAGAATCTGACTCCTCATCAGATGAAGACACTGGTGACCCGCGCCGGTCCCGGCAGCAAGATAGTCTGCCTTGGCAATATCGCGCAGATAGACACGCCCTATCTCACTGAGACGACATCAGGCCTGACGTACGTGGTCGACCGTTTCAAACAGTGGGAGCATAGCGGGCACGTAACGTTGCAGCGCGGCGAGCGCTCGCGCCTGGCTGATTACGCGACGGAAATACTCTAGCGTTCGATAGACAGCAATCGCTGTCGCGGCAACGATATGCAGAAGCGTACCGCTGCAGAATGGCCGCCCGCCTGGCGGCCATGTCGGCGCAACGACCTATCTGGCGCATGCCATCACGCCACAACAACAAGTGCTACGAGATCCGAACGTTGTTGCATAGCTCGATGCAGCAGGAAAGAGTCCTGCGGAAACCCCGTTCGCCAACTGCGCCAGTGGTGGCGCATTGTAGCGCTAAAGATTGTTGCTCTTCGGTACGGCCGTGACCGGTATCGAACCGCTGTTCCCATTCTTGCCTTGCAGCTGCTGCTCTCCACGAATCTGGGCGAGCGCCAGAGCGGCTGGTCGATAACCGGCATAAGCCGCAAGCTCATAATAAAGTTGCGCCTGGCCAAGGTCCTTGGGCACGCCGATTCCATTCTGGTAGAGGTAGCCCATCTCGTATTGGGCAGGTACATAGTGCATATCGGCGGACTTCTTGAACCAGGCTGCCGCCTTGGCATCATCCTGCCGGACGCCGAGGCCACGCAGGCGCATTTCGCCAAGATTGCACATCGCGGCTGGACCATGGTGGGCCGCCGCCTTCTCGAACCAGTATCTGGCTTTGGAAAAGTCTTGTTCTATCCCGTTGCCCCGCAAGTAAGCGAGCCCGAGCTGATTCTCCGCGGGCACGTTTCCGGATTTGGCCATGCGTTCCAAGCCGGCAAGGCCCAGGGTATCGGCATGCGCCCGTCCGACAGCCGCGAGCGTGAGTACGGCAAGAACGACGAGTAATTTCCCTACAGCCTTTTTCGATTGATCCATTCGAATTCTCCTGCCGAACGAATTTGTTGTCCTTAAATGTTTTCATTATAGCAAGCCCATACCGGGGGAAAGGGCGCCGCGAAACAGCGTGGCCATGTCATCTAGCGCAGGTACAAATTGTACTGACTCTAGATTGGATTGGGAAAAATAAGAAATTTCGCTGGACGCCCGCTAAACCCGGTCAACGACCAAGTCCGCCGGGTCCAAGGCGTTGAGATCAGAAGAAACAGGTGTTGCGCTGGAAAGTATCGTTGCCGGCGAAAGCCATAACACTGGCCGGAAAATGGCTGTCGGCAGCGTTGACGGTGACAGCGGAAGCAGAAGCGCAATTGCTTCTTTTCGCGCTTTAAACATGACGGATAAACAGCTAAAAACTGCCGGATGGCCGTGCCCGGTTACTTCGGCTCATCACCGTTTGTGAGCTTCTCGTAGTGCCGACGGAACATGACTTCCAGTTCATCGATTACTTCGACGGCTTCGCGCCCCTGCATCACGTGCTGCGTCATGAGCGACGATGTTTCGTTCAGCATCTTGGAGCGATCCAGCATCGGGTAAGTGGCCGCCAGTCGCTTGATGGCTTTGACCACACTCTCCTGTTCCGGTCGAGGAATGGGTTGCGGGGTTGCGGTTTCGGGCAACCCAGTCGTTGCGCCTGGCTGGGCGTGGCGCGCCTCCAGGAATTCGGCGAACTCGATCAGCATCTGCGCCTGCGACTCCGGCAGGCGCCGCAGAATATCGCGCAGGCGTTTCTCACTGGCTTTCGACATGGTTCTAGAATCCCCGGTTCACCGCCCCACGCTAGCCGTCGTCTTCGACGTTCAAGCGGAATATCGGCATTTTATGCCGCTCTTGCATCAGATCGAGTTCCTTTACCAGCGCGGCAATGACCCGATCTTTCGTTTGCTGCATGTTGTTCCATTCGCCGCGCGCCTCGACCAGCAGCTGACTGATGTTGTCCGGCACCGGGCGCTTGGCCTCCATAATCATATCCTCGATCATGCCCGGCTTGAGCTCGGGCCGGAATAACATACCGTAGGACCCCGCGTCCGGCCGAAAAGCGATGCAGTTCCCATTATCATCCACCACGATCGATCGCGCATCCGGCGGCAAGGTTGCGCTGCCGTTATACATAACCAGCACTCGCCGGCCATCAACTGCTTCGGCCAGCGCGTCCCCCTTGCCTGCCTCGCTCTGGTGCGCGTTCGTCCAATAGGCGGTGTGCAGCGGGTCGGGTGATATTTTTGCCCCGGCATACTCCGCCAGCACCAGGGCACCGAAGCCAAAGGCAACCACCGGCCGTTGCGCGCCACGGAACGCCCGGATCATGCGCAATTCATCGTCGACCCAGGGACAGGATGCGCGATCCGCGGTCGGGTGCGACCCGCCCAGCAGAAACAGCGCGTCGAACTGGCCGGCGCTGGCGGGCAGATCCTGGCCAACGAACGGCCGGAAATAGACGAAGCCGATGTCGCGCTTCTCAAGCTGGTTCTCGATGGTGCCGAGAAACTCCGAGTAGGTATGCTGCAGTACAGCAAATTGTTTCATGATTGGCCCAACCTTCCTGCATCTCGCGCTGTAACCTGCCAGGCGTGACACTGCTTGCCCCGCAAGCCACAATCATTGCGGACCGGCAACATGGCGCCGGATATTGCGACCGGCTAGGTCAGTTGGCGGTCCGGCTGTCCTTGATCTGTGCGCCCTGGCGCTCACACTGCTCGTGGGCGAACTTCATGAATTCCTCGACCGCGCGCAAGCGGAACTTCTGCCGCTGGTAAACGAAGGAGAAAGGCCGTTCCAGAGGCGGCTTCAACGGCAGCGCCACGAGCGTGCCAAGTTTGAGCTCTTTGCCAACTGTGGCACGCGAAACGATGGATATGCCCAGTCCTGCCTCGACAGCACTTTTAATCGATTCCGGACTGCCGAATTCCATGCATAGATTAAGATCCTGCAACTGCACTCCGTTCTGCGCCAGATACTCGCTGATTACCTCGCGCGTACCCGACCCTTCTTCGCGGCACAGAAATGGCAGGGTCACGAGATCCTCCACCGCGATCAACTGGCGTGATGCCAGAGCATGGTGGGGCGGGCAAATGAATACCAGTTCATCGTGCCAGCAGACCTCGACTGCAAGGTTCTTGTTGGTCACCGGAGATTCGACGATGCCGACGTCCACAGAGTTGTTCTCCACCAGATGCACGATGCCGAGCGAATTGGACACGCTCAATCGCACGTTGACGTCCGGATAGCGTGACTGGAATTCACCCAGCAGACCGGGCAGCACATATTCCGCGATCGTGGTACTGGCGCCAATCAGCAGGATGCCGCTGACGTCGCCCGTCAGTTCGCGCACACGGCTATCCATCTCGCCGTACAGCGCGATGATCTTTTCGGCGTATTCGAAGACGCGCTCCCCCGCCACTGTCAGGCTGATGCGATTATGCGTGCGGTCGAACAAGCGGGTATTGAAATGCTCTTCCAGCTGACGGATCTGAAAGGTAACCGCAGGCTGGGTCATATGCAGCGTTTCGGCCGCCTTGGTGAAGCTCAGCAAGCGCGCTACAGTATGGAACACTTGGAGTCTACGATCAGCCATGGCTTGTTACCGCCGGACACAAAATCAGGTCCGTCTTATTAGGGGTGAGCATGGCATTTGAGCATAAACTGGCTTTATTTGGTACATCCCTTAACTAATAGATTCGATAGCGAATGCCTTCTGCCTGGGAAAAACTCGATTTGGAAGGAAGTGGCCTGCAAAGTGCCAACCGGCGCTTGAAACAGCGCCTGAAAAGGCGGGTCACCGCATATATATTGTGGATACTGTTCCCGCTGGGCGCCCACCGGTTCTACCTCGGCGATTGGTCACGTGCTCTCCTGTACATGGCCCTCAGCACATCGGCGGTCATCGTGCATCGCAGCCTGCACAACTGGCTAACCTTGATCCCCGTCGTCATCGCCGGGATTTGGGCTGCGTATGACCTGGTCTGGATCGACCGGCGCGTAACCGGTCTCAACAAGCAGGCACGCATGGCCGAGTACCTGCACCATGGCAATGCACCGCCCCCGGGCTTCCGCGGCCATTACACCGATGACGCGGACCTCAACGACTATGTCCGTTCCAAAGAGGCCGAGCGCGGGGGCCACTCGCCAACGGCGGCGGCGGAAGAATCTGCGAAACGCGCGCCGTCATTTGCCGAACAGGAAAAGCTCCTGCGTGAGCTGACCCGGCGGAAATAAGCGGCAAGGAAGAGGATGTACCGCTGCAAATAGCCTCGGCACTTGCCCAAAGGGCAGACTTTGAGACAACTTTATGCACGACACCCGCGTCGTGGACGCATCGCCGGGGATTGTCTGGAGTCTTTTGCTCAGGGCTCGCGTTGTCGCCAGCAACAGGCCCATAGGCTATTGTCCGCAGCGTCGCAGCTGGACGAAAACTGCAGGTCGGTGATATTTGGGACTTCCGATCAGCAGGAAAGCAAGCCGAAGCAATCGAGCCAATGGAGATGCCTAGAAGCCTTCGAGCTTGAGCTTGAGGTCCGTGGCGCTGGTGGCGAACTGCAGTGCCGTTTCCTCGTCGATCTCGCCAGCACGGAATAGCTGCAGCAGGCTCTGGTCGAAGGACTGCATCCCCTCCGCGGCAGTGCCCTTTTTCACGACATCGTTGATTTCCTTGATCTTGAGCGGATCAAGCACGTACTCGCGCACCAGCGCGGACACCGTCATAACCTCGCAGGCAACGATACGGCCCTGCCCGCCCTTGTGTGGAAGCAGGCGCTGACTCACCACGCCCATCAAATTCTGGGCAAGCTTGGCGCGCATGGTTTGCTGGCCTTCCGGCTGGAACGCCGAAATAATGCGCGACACTGTCTCCGCCGCGCCCGGGGAATGCACCGTGGAAAACACCAGATGTCCGGTCTCGGCAGCAGTCAGCGCCATCTCAATGGTCTCAGGATCACGCATTTCACCGAGCAGGATCACATCCGGGTCTTCGCGCAGCGATGCCTTCATGGCATCGGCGAAACTGTTGGTATCGATGCCCAGCTCGCGCTGCGTAATGATCGAACGCTTCTCCGAGAACAGGAACTCGATCGGATCCTCGATCGTGATGATATGGTTGTTCTGGGATGCATTGATCTCGTTGATGAGCGAGGCCAGCGTGGTCGACTTGCCGGAACCCGTCGCACCGGTGATCAGCACAAGTCCGCGCTCGAGATTGGCGAATTTTTTCACCATCTCGGGAATGCGCAGGTCGGCCAGCGTCGGGATACTGGAGTTAATCACGCGCAGCACCATGCCGATCGAACCGCGCTGATAAAACAGATTGGCGCGCACGCGTCCGATATCCTTGAAACCGATCGACAGGTCGACCTGGTGATCCTTGTCAAACTGGGAGCTCAAGCGCGCTGACATCATGGTGCGCGCCAGCCTCTCCATGAATTCAGGCGGTAAAGGCGGGATTTCGCGCACGGCCCGCAATCCGCCGTCGACGCGCAGGATTGGGTGACTGCGCGTGCGCAGATGGATGTCTGACGCCTTGTGCCGCACCGCCAGGGCCAGTATCTGGCTGAGAAGCTTGAGCGGATCGACGTTAGCTGGGATTCCCTGGGCCGGTGCCCCGCTCTGGGCGGCGGGTGCGGCGGATGCGTTATTCTGGTCTGCCATATGAGGTTAGTTTAGCCGATCTCGCGCGCTGCGCAATCGCACATTATCAGGGGGCTTTTTCGTACATCCCCAGATAGTTCTTGCGTTCCATGGGCGCAATCCGCGCGACCGCCAGGGCGTCTTCCAGATGCGCCGGCTGGCTAAGTCCGACAAGCGTGGTGCCGAGCCCGGGCGTTGAACGATTGAACTGGATAGCGCGCGCGGCGGGGCTTGGCAGCTCAGGCAGCGCCCGCTGCACCACGTCGATGGACTGCCCTGCAAGATGACCCTTGAACAGGGTATGGCTGGCCATGACGTAAACTTTGAGCTGCATGGCCGCCTGTAGCGTCGACGTTTCATTGCCCTGGCCGGTCACCTGATTGAAGCGCACAAAACCCTCGGGCATGACCTGATTGAACGGCATCTGAATCACGTTAAAGTGATGTCCGGCATTGTTGCCGCCGAACACCAGTGATGCCGCTTTCTCGGCCAGTCCTATCAAAGAGGTGAGCGACAGAAACGCCGGGTCGTCGGTATGCGCGCGGAACGCGTGAAACGTCGACACGCCGTAGTGGCGGATCTTGCCTTGCTGTACTGCCTGCTCAAGCGCCAGGAACACCGTCTCGAGCTTGGCGATCAGCGCCGGCTTGCCGATCTGCGCAATGTGCACTTCCGGCTGGTCCACGAGAAAGGCGTCGAGTGTCTCAATGCCGAGCCACTCGCGGTTGATATCTATTTGATACTTTATATATTCCGGTGACAGCAAATGCACCGTACGAGCCAGGTCGGCGTAGGTACCGAGACCGCGCTCCACGATCTCGCGCCGGAACCAGTCGCCCGGATCAGCCGGCGGACCATGCGGAAACAGCAGAAATCCACCCTTTGATGCGACAAACACCGCAGAGCGCGCCACGCCTGCGGCCAATGCTGTGCGCAAACCCGCGCCGACCGCACGCAGTGATCGTCCGTAACGATAATGCGTACCGGTATCGATCACATTGAGCCCGTTGCTGAGTGCGCGTGCCACGATACCGCTGATGGCGGCATCTACGGCATCGCTCGCCTCCCCGGGGTACGTGCCGACACCGATAGAACTCAGCAGGATGCCACTGCGTTGGAAATCGCTGTAGTGGCCGGGCGCGCAGCGCGCCCCTTGGTTTTGAGTATAGGTGCGGGTGCTCGCCGCGCTGGCGAATCCTTCTATTAAGTTGGTCGGGCTCACGAGCGAACGCCTGTTATAGCCCGCCCATCAGGGGATGCGTGCGCCTGATGCCCTCGAGCAGCGCAACGATCTCGGCGCGCACCGGCACATCGTTTTGCGCATCGACGCGCGACTCGAACAACCCCGGGTAATACGATTCATCCTCATCCTGATCCCAGTCGACCGCACGCAACAGTGCCTGGCCCGCGGGCGGGATCGCCGCCGGCAAAGTACGCCCCGAAAGCACAGCCCACAGGCCAGTCCAGCAGCGCGCCAGCAGCAGCGGATGGTAACCGCCGCCGCCGATCACCAACAGACGCGGACTGTCTTCCACGATACGCGCCACCACCGCGAGAAAGCGCTGAGTCGAAATGCGCAGCTTGCCGAGCGGATCGCCGTAAAGAATATCGGTGCCTGCCTGCAGCACCACAGCTCCGGGGCGAAATGCCTTCATAACCTGCGGCCATAGCGTGTCGAACAGCAGCGCGTACTCGGCATCGCTGGTTGCGGCAGGCAGCGGTACATTGAGACACATTCCCTCCCCGGCCGGCGCCCCCTGATCGGCCAGCGTGCCGCCGCGGAACGGATAGGCATAGGCGGTGTCCATGTGCAGCGAGAAAGTCAGCACCGCCGGATCTTCGCGAAACGCCTCCTCCACTCCATCGCCGTGATGCGCATCGATATCGACATAGAGCACGCGCAGTCCGGCATCGCGCAAGCGCAATACCGACAGCACCGCATCGTTGAAATAGCAAAAACCCTGCGCGCGATCCGGCCGCGCATGATGCATTCCGCCGGCGGGACTGAAGGCAACACGTCCGGCCAGAACTTCTTCAGCGCCCTGCAGGCTCGATCCGGTCGCCAGCGCAGGCGTGCGGAAAAATCCTGGAAACCAGGGATTTTCCAGATTGCCGATGTTGTGGCGCTGGCGGTAATCCTCGCTCACCCCACCGAGCGCTTTGCAGCGCTGCAGCGCGCGCACATAGTCGGCGCTGTGGAACCGGCACAGCTCGGCCTCAGTCGCCGCACGGCCGGTGCGAAATTCCTGCGGAAGCAGCGCGCCGTAGGCGTTAATCAGATCAAATGTAAGAGATACCCGGGGAATGGAAAGCGGGTGGTTAGAACCGTAGCTGTGGCGCCGGTACTGGGAAGAACCGATGAAAACCGCCGCACGCGTCGGAAGATATTTGCACTCGCCGATGGCTTCCATGGGTCCGAGTTATTGGCGCCCGCGGCTAATCTCGCGCCAGCCGCCCCTCCTGTTCCGAGCGGCTGTGCAGGTAAAGATAAATGTGGCGCACGGTACGCACGGCCATGGCATCGGGCCGAACCGGCAGAGCATCGGCGCGCTGCAAATCGATGCAATTGCGGTAATAAACGAGTTCGCGAATATTGTCGCGCACGGCATTGAGGCTTGGATCCCCTTTGACAAATACCTTAAAGAGTTCCAGCAGATCGTCATCCCCGGCTGCAGTCTGGCCAGGTGCCATCGCGGGCGCTTCGCCATCGCTGGCGCGGCTCGCGATGTAGCCGCGCAGCAGCGTGCGCGTCAGCTCGAGGCTCTCGTCTACGGTGAAGGATAAGGGCAATTCCCCGTTTTCCCGCAAGGTGCGTTCCAGGCTGCGCAGTCGACCATCTACCTGGATGAAAGCGCGGCTCAGTTCGCTGTTTCCTGACACAATTTTCGTCTCTGTCGGGTCGCCGGCGCATAATCACTGCCGGCCTTGTCCCAATATTAGGGACTCCTTATAATACTTGAGTGTCGGCGTAAGGTATAGGTTCCCCCCACCCAAGACATACTGCAAGCGAGACAAGCACATGAACAGACTGGTCAAGCTGATAAAACTCAACAATCTGCAGTACAACGCCAACCGCGATCCGCAGGTCTATCGCAGCCTGCCACGCAAACCATTCCGCATCCAGGCCATGCTCGGAGGCAGCGGCAAAGCTCGCGCCAAGGTGGAGGTGGGCGGTGACACGCCGTGCAATCAAAGCATCGACCTGCCCGGCACATTCAACTGCGCCGTGACCTTCGACAGTCCCGGCGTACGCGTCGCCACTTTATACGTGGAAAGCGCGACCGAATCCTTCAGCCAGGACATTCTCCTGGATGTGATGGAACACGAATGGATCGGCTAACGCTGTCCTGGCTCAGGGTAAGTTCAGCGAAATCCTGACCGGATCATCCGAAATGCGCTTGCTGCTGGGCGAGCAGTTTCGTTATCCCTTCCGGCGGCAGCGGCGGGCTTATCAAAAATCCCTGGACCCGGTCGCAGCCAAGCTTCTTTAGGTAAGCCAGCTGCTCTTCGGTTTCGACACCCTCGCCGACGACTTCGAGATCGAGGGAACGGGCCATGGCGATGATGGCGCGCACCAAAGCAGCCGCCTCCGGCTTTTCAACCATATCGCGCACAAACGCTCGGTCGATTTTCAGGCTGTCAACCGCGAAGCGGCTGAGATAGGCAAGCGACGAAAACCCGGTGCCGAAATCGTCGATCGACACGCGCTTGCCGTTGGCCCGCAGGATCCTGAGATGGTCGGCAACCAGCGGATCGCCGTCCAGCATCACGCTCTCGGTGATCTCAAAATCCGTGATGCCGCGGCACAGACCATGCTGACCGAGGTAGCAGCTCAGGCAGCCGATATTTTCGAGAAAATCGGGCGAGACAAACTGTCGCGCGGAAATGTTGATCGAGACGGACAGGGACCCGGCAAAGAGGTCATGCCATTCCTGCACCTGCTGGCACACGTTCCTCAAAGCCCAGCGTCCGGCTGG
The DNA here is from genome assembly GCA_021783175.1 of Pseudomonadota bacterium. The sequence goes on along the minus strand of JAJXUF010000001.1, from coordinate 95,646 downwards.
AATAATGAGTCCCGATTCTTCCAGCGCCGGCACAAATTGATCCGGTTCGACCGTGCCGAGACGCGGATTCTGCCAGCGCATCAGGGCCTCAACACCGATAATGCGACCACTGCGTACATCGGCCACCGGCTGGTAGCGCATGCGAAACTCACACCGTTCGAGCGCCTGTGCCAGCTCGGTCTGCAGCGTAAGGCGCGCCAGCGCGCTCTTGCTCATGTCTGGAGCGTAAAAGCTGTAATCACCGCGGCGTGCTTCTTTTACCCGATGCATCGCGGTATCGGCATGGCTCCATAGCGAATCGGCATCCTGTCCGTGCCCGGGGCCAATGGCAATGCCTATGCGCATCGACGCAAAGACCTCCCGCCCCAGTACCGACGAAGGAGTAGCGAGGGCGGCAAGAAGCTCAGAAGAAACGCGGCTTGCCGCTTGAGTACCGTCTTCTGCTTTTACAATTGCGGCAAACTCGTCGTTGCCGAGACGCGCCAGGAAGGTGCCCGGTGCCAGCGCCGAACGCAGGCGTCCGGCTACCGTCTTGAGCAGGGCATCACCGGCTTCACGTCCGAGACTTTCGTTTACCGTTTTGAAATTGTCGAGATTGATCAGCAGCAACGCGATCTCGCGTGCGTCATTTGAGGCATCCGCAAGAGCACTGGCGAGCGCCTCGCGAAAGCGGTTGCGATTGGGCAAACCGGTGAGCAGATCCTGATAGGCAAGCCGATCCAGACGCGCTGCCGTCTCCATGCGGTCGCTGACATCCTTGCCCGTGGAGACGAAATGGCTGATGGCGCCGCTCGCGTCGCGCAATGGCGATATGGTCTTTTCCTCGTAGTAGAGCGTCCCGTCCTTGCGGCGGTTGACGAACACGCCGCGGAATACTTCACCCCGAAGAATTACCGACCACAGCCAGGCGTAGTACAAGGCATCGTGGTGATCGGATCGGATAAGACGCGGGCTTGCGCCAACCGCTTCCTGGCGCGTGTACTGAGTGACCGTTTCGAAGGCCGGATTGACGTATTCGATGATGCCGTCGCAATTCGTGATAACCACGATATCTGCGGTCTGTTCGACGACCCCGGACAGCCTGGCAAGCAGTGCGCTTTCTTCGTAATGCGCGGTGACATCCCGCGCCACGCCGATCACCATGCTACCGGCAGCGACATCAACGCGCCGCAGCCCGAGTTCCACCCAGCGCCCCGGGGCACGCGCCGGTTCAATGCGGCAGGCAAGACGCTGCGGATGTCCGGCAATGGACGCCTCCAACGCACGCGCGACGCGCGCGCGAGTCTCAGGCTCAGGGAAAAAAGCGGTGAAAGCCGTGCGCTGATTGTGCCGTGTGAGAGTGCTCTCGGCTTCTCCCAGCCACTCCTCCATGACCCGGTTGGCGAGAAGAAACTTAAGTTCATCGCACACGACAAAGATCGCATCGTCCGCGCTGTCCAGATAGGCACGCAGCAGGTCAAGATGAAAACGGTCCGCGCTGGTCGGCATCAGGATTCCGCCTGCGCGGCGCAATGCGCTTCGTGGTACTGCCTGCAATGGTTCACTAAAAAGCGCCGGCAGCCACCCGGCCCGGCCACAAAAGAAATGAGTCTTACCAGCCTCAATGCCCTACCCTCCTGAAATCTGTCAGCTGACCATTGGGTGACGTACCGGGTCCCTGTCAGAGTCAGGCGTGCACGGGTCCGAGCGCAACCGCACCGCCGGCGAAAGCACCGACGGACTACGGTCCGGCAAAACCGCAGCGTGGGCATCGAGCCGTGCCCCGCGTTCGCGCCATGCACGGCGCGGCGGGCGCTACTTTATGGCTGCCACGTAGCCCGCTTCGCCGTCCTTCATGAAATAGTAATTCTTCACTCCATGTTTCACAAAATAATACTGCAACCATGGCACCTGCTTGCCGACGGCATCGTAGGCAAGCAGGGTTTTGTGGTCGCGCAGCGCGGCGTCGATCTCTTGATCCAGCCGCTTTTTGTTGTCGAGCGTTACATGGACATCGTGCATCGGAAAAAGCGAATAGTCACGCTGTGCAAGGTCGCGCACATCAAGGACGATGCAGTGACAGTCCTTCACTTTTCTCACGCGCGATTCAAAATCGCTGGCACTGATTAGATGGGCCTTGAATTCGGTATCACTGATGAGTGCGTCCGGCGAAACCGGTGACGCTCCATAGAGTTCGGACAGTTCCGGATGCGCCTTAACCCAGTCGATGATACCGGCGTCGTAGGTATAGACATTGGTCACACCGATGCGAATCGCGCGCCGCGCGGCTTCATACGACTTGGGGCAGGTGCGACCATTGCAATAGAACACGATCGGCTTGGTGGTTTGCTGACGCAGTTTTTTCAGATCGTGCTCGAACTGCCTATTGAATCCGGTATCGATCTCATCTACCGGCATGTTTATGGAGCCTTTGACGCGCAGCGTTTCCCATTCAAACTTGGTGCGCGCGTCGACCACGATGACTTTGGGGTACATTTGGTAGAACTGCTGGGTACTGATGAACTGCTCCTCCGGGTAACGCCAGCGCAGCGGAAATCCCTCATTCGAATCACTTGGCGCAGCCAGTGCCGTTGTGAGCAGCGAACAGATACCGAAAACGGCAAAAAACAACTTACGACGGTCCATAAATTGCCTCAGTAAGTCAGAATATAATCATGTAGTGATATAGCATGCATGCAAGTTTGGACACGTCCTTGTGCTGAACCAACAGGCCGTATTCTTGTTTGCGATTTGACTAAAATTGCGCCGACTTCGCAGGCTCACCCAGGAATGCCCGGGCGGCGCGCTCACCCCATTAGTAATATAGCTTTCGCTATACTATTCCTAGGTAGTCCGTAGGGCTTTGTCAAGCTAATCGCTGACCATCGGCCCCCAATAAATCGTGGACAATTCACGCCTTGCCAGGCTACTGAACGTCCTCTAGCTGTTACTCTCGAAGCAAAATCTGTACCACATCAATTTGCCGTTACAGTCTTTCGGCATATGTCTGGTGCCGTTGACACAAACGCCGTGGTCCGTGTGGGCGCGCACTGGCAAGGCACGAATACCGCAGTCGTCACTTTAAAGTTTTGCCTGACGTGAGAGGTCGATCTTTGAATGCGATTGGCCGCATCACGGCGGGTACTGCCCACCTGTCACGGCTAGATTGCATACCCCCACATTTATTCATACTTTGACAATACCCACACATCTGCTAGATGAATAGAGGAGATGTAAAACCCAACCTGTTCAACAGTGGTCACCGGACACGTTAACAGGCATGCAAACACGAATGTCCGATATCCGGCATTCCCGGGCCAGGGGGTAAATCATGACTTTGTTTGTCTGGAGTGACATGTTTAGCGTTGGTTTCAGCGAAATCGACGCCCAGCATCAGCGCCTGTTCAGCATCGGCAATAACTTTCACGGTGAGCACAGCAGAGGCGCCACTCGCGGCACTATGGAGAAGATTTTCGGCGAGCTCATCGAATACACCCGTTACCACTTTGACGACGAGGAGCGCATCCTCAAGAAATGCGGTTATCCCGAACTGCCCAAGCATCACCTCAACCACGAAAAGCTGGTGCGCCTCGTCCAGGGCTACCAGAAACAACTACAAGCAGGCGCCCCAGGCGTTGAAGGACAATGCATGGAGTTCATCAAAATGTGGCTTAATGCCCATATCCTGGGGTCGGACAAACAATATTCCCCCTACCTGATTGGGTCCGAACAGCCCGCCGCGGCCGTCAGCTGATCCGCCTTTCTTGACTTGCCATGGTCCCGCCGCCGGCCTTTGCGCCGGCCGGCCGGGGCTTTCCCGGCCAAACAAACCACCTCTGCAGCAACTATAATTAGAAAATAAGCGGGCGGTCGTTTCGGCGACCCCCATTTTCAGCGGCACCGAGATCACCCGCATCGGGCGGTTGATAAATAGCCGGCCAACCCCAAAAAAGATAGCAATTAAGGCGGGATTCGCGGGCTTTTAAGCCCATTCTACTGCACGAGTCGCGAATAGATGACAGTCATATTGCCGTTTCGCCGCCGCCGCGCGACCGCATCATCCTCCGGCGACGAGCTCGCCAGGGAAGAGCGGCGCGCCAACAGCCCGCGCTTCTGGGACAAGCGCGGCATGCGCAGACGCCAATCGCCCGCCTGGCTGAATTTTCTGGTCGGCGCCAGCGCCTTTGCCCTGCTCGTGACCGGCATCGTCGGACTGATATATTTCGGCTTCCACGGCGCCATCTGGCTCGCTGCCGCGCAAGCCGCGTTTCTTGTATTAGCGGTAACTGTCGCCGCGGCCGCGGTGCGACGTGCACGGCACGAATTCATGATGCCGTTGCGCCGCCTGACCGACGCCTCGCGCGCCATTGCAGCCGGCACCTACGACGAGACGGTCCGGGCGCGCGCCAACGACGAAATCGCCGAACTTATTGAAACGTTCAACCGCATGGCGCGCGCTGTTCAAGCCAAGACGACGCGCCTTGAGGCACTCAACGAAGTGGCTCTGGCGCTGACCTCGTCGCTCAGCCTGGAAGAGATTCTCGACCGCATCATGAATCACGGCATCGGTTTGACGCACGCATCCGCAGCATGCATTGCGTTCTTCGATGAAATCACCCAGAGTTTCGCAAACTCGGTGTCGCTCGGACTGTCGCAGCATTTCATGGAAAAAATGGAATTTCGCCCGGGCGGTCTGGCGGACGACGTCTTTCGGCGTGGCGGCTACATACTTGCAAGCGACCGTGCCGGAAACAGGCATCAGCTTTCCGACCTCGCGCGCGCGGAAGGTATCCGCGCCTTTCTGTGCATGCCGCTTCTTACCAAGAACAAGCCCCTTGGTCTGCTATACCTGTACCGCTCGGACCGCGATGAGTTCGATTTCGATGAAATTGCCATTGCCGAGACCTTTTCCTACCTGGCAGCGCAGGCGATCGCCAACGCGCGCGCGCATGCAGCTACTCTCGACCTCGCAGAGACGGATGCACTGACCGGTCTGGCCAACCGGCGTAAAGCGGAAGCGCGCCTCAGCACCGAAATCGGACGCGCTCATCGTACCGGCAAGCCTTTTGCGCTCATTTCCATCGACATTGACCGCTTCAAGGAAATCAACGACACACACGGACATCCGGTCGGCGATCGAGTGCTTCAGATTCTTGCGCAAATCCTCCTGGAACAAGTGCGCGAAGTGGATCTGGCCGCGCGCGTCGGCGGCGAGGAATTTCTGCTGGTGCTGCCAGGCACCGACAGCGGAAGCGGAGCAGGTCTGGTGGCGGAACGCGTCCGCAGCGCGGTGGCCGACGCCGCGGTGAAACTTCCAGGCGGCGCCGAACTGCACTTTACTGTCAGCGAAGGAGTTGCCTGTTTCCCCGCATGTGGCGAGAGCCGCGAGATCCTGCTTGAGCATGTTGACCAGGCACTGTATACAGCCAAGCGCCAAGGCCGCAATCAATCGGTGTTTTACCGGCAAATGCTGGCGCGCACGCTGGAACACGATCCCTACCAGATGAGCGATCTGCTCAATCGCAGCCTTGAAAACATTGGCGCCATCCGTACCGCCATCGACTCAAAAAGCGGCTTTCACGATCATTCCGAGCGCGTAACGCATTACGCAGTCGAACTCGGGCATGCGCTCAACATGCAGCCGGATCAAATTGAAACACTGCGCGCGGCCGCCCAGCTGCACGACATTGGGACCATTGTAATTCCCGATGATCTGATCAACTCCAAGGAGCCGCTGACGGAAGACGACTGGAAGATAATTCGCCGGCACCCGCTGCTGGCAGCGGAGATTCTCGAAAACGTGCCGGCGCTGCGGCACTTGGCGCCGATCGTGCGCGCACACCACGAACGCTTTGATGGCTCGGGCTATCCGGACGGACTGAAGGGTGATGCCATCCCCGTGCTGGCGCAGGTCATGGCCGTCGCAGATCGCTATTGCGCACTCACCACCACCCGTCCCTATCGCGATGCGTTGAGTCCACAGTCAGCGCGCGAAGCGATTATGCAAGGAGCGGGCACCCGATTCGATTCGCATATTGCGCAGGTTTTCGTCAACTTGGCCATTACCGAGCCACCGCCCGCAGAAGGCGGCAATCATCTGGTAACACCGCCCGGCAAGCGCAACAACCTGGGTCCGGGCTGCTAGTCAACAGGCGCCTGCGCGCCGGCAACCGTTTCACCATGCGAACTGCTGCAGGAACTGCGCCAGATGCTGACCGATTTCGGCGCGCTCGAAAAAGCGGTCAGCCCGGTTGAGGCGCATTTCATCGCGTGCGTTCCTGGTGCCGCCGAAGCAGAATACGGCGATTTGCAGCATGTACTGCACGCGTAGATCGCGCATAATCTGGACCGGATCGCCGATCTGCTGATCGTCGAGATCGAGCAGCAGGAAGCGGTACAGAAGAATGTCCGCCCAGTCGCCGATCTCATCGAGTTCGCGCACCACTACCATTTCCCAGTCATCGGGGACGAGCGCGCCAAGTTGCGCACGCATCTCGGCGTCGCTCGTCATCAGGATGAATTTGCGCTGCAGACGCCTGGCTACCGTCGGCTCAGTCATGCTTCATCTCCCAAGACGGCGGCTTCATCCGTCTGTGTTCCCAATGCAGAGAGCGCAATACTCTCTTGCCATGCGCGCGCGTCGTCGCGTGCCATCACGCGTTCAAGTCGGTGATGCAGCTCGGCCGGCAGCAACTTGCTGCCGACACAGGCTTGCAGTGTGGCACAGGCATGCGCGTCCTGCGCAGCGATGCGGGCAATAGAACGGTTTTTTATCAGAATACGCAGCCAGCCACGCTCGCCGCCGGATTCCGTGAGAAAGGTCGACGCGTTAAGCTTGATACCGTGCGCCACGCGGCGCGCAGCGGGCACATCATCCGCTTCGGCCAGGTCACGCTGCAACTCCTCCTCGGCATCTTGCATGGCATGCAATTCGGCCGCCGAAGGCGCGCTCGCATGCAATCGCCAGCCAAGCGTTTCCTCCACCGCCGCGCCCAGCGCGCGATAAATCACCGCCTCGGATGGCACGGTTGCCAGCGCCTGCCACGGCATGAATGCCTCGGGCAGGGCATCATTCAACCACGCACGGAATTCGGCCGAAGGCGCGCTCACCAGTTCGGAAAAAAGCGCATGCGGAAAATCCATAACAATGCTGGTGCCAAGAACCATGCTGTGTCCGATGGTAGCCGCGCCACTGCCGGCGATCTTCGACCCACCGCACCACAGATCGCTGCGTCCAACTTGACGCACGGCAATGTCAAAACGTCCGAAAGTCCGGGCCAGCGGATTAAGACAGTAACTGAAAATACGCGCTGGTCGGGCAGCGCTCATCGACTGCGGCAAGATGAAAAATATGCAATGCTGATCTCCATCGACAAGCACCGTACCGCCACCCAGGGGTCGGCGCACAATCTCGACACCCGCCTGCGTGCAGGCATCGATGTCGAGTTCCACCTGCGGCGTTTGCGACTGTCCGAGACACAAGTGGGTTGAGACACTCTGTGCCACAACCAGGATCGGCTGCGCGTCTGCTTGTTGGGCGGCCGCCAAGCCGCAATACGCCGCATGCAGCGCCCTCGGGGCAAGCGCGCCTAGATTGATAAAGCGGGCTTGTGGATGCACCGGTTCGATGGTCGTGATCTGCTGTTCACTCACCGCCGCCAGGTTCTTCCGAATTGGGCCGGAAGAACTTGCCGAAATAGAATTCGCGTCGGTCGAGATCTTCCAGCAGTGCGGCGCGATCACGCACACCCTGCTCCAAGATCTGCGCCAGGTAATTGCCTTGCTCTGCATCGAGGATAAAGATATGGCCAACCAGATCCTCATCCAGATTGAGGAAATGTGCAGCGAATGTATCCGGATGATCGAGATACAGCAGATACGACCGGGTAGCGGGATCCTCCACATCGAGCGGCATCATGACAGCCTTTCCGAGCCACGCCAGTCGCGCGGCTTGATTAAACTGGCGGATGTCGAGTTTCTTGCCCTTCTTGTACTTGTTTAACTCGTTTTTGATCTGTGCGAAGTCAGTAACCTTGATTTCTTTCATGCGCTTAACCCGTATTGATCGGCACTTCACTTTCACCGCGCAGACAATGATCTGCGCTCTAGCATGGAATCTTACCGCTTCCGGGTCGCCCGTGCCGAGTCCCCGATGCCGCACCCAAAGAACGCCGGCAAACCGCGTGACCAAGGCACCTGCCAATTCACGTAAATTCCTAATGGACAAAAAAGAAAACAGGCCGGGGATCAGCCCGGCCTGTCATGACGAAAACACCGGAACTTATTGAACCGACTGGTCGGATTGTCCTTCAGGCATTGCCGCCACAGCTTTCAGCGCCCTCTTGATTCCGCGCGGGGCGCTCATGATCTTGGTGAAACCATGTTCACCCATCATCGCCGTGTCGGGGAAGCAGAGCGGTATGCGATAGCGTGCGGGCAAGGCATATGCCTTGTCGCCCTCGACTATCATTTCGTACGGCAGAAATGCGGTCGCGCGGTTCGGCCCATAGTCGATGATATCCATGATCTTCTTGTCCGTATCAATGATATGCAGTTTCGGATCACCCTTGTCGATGGCAACACCGAATACGCTCACCTGCTTGCCCGGAAGATCAATGCGGTAGACCTTGGTCGTGCCGCCGGCATGCGCGGCAAGATTCCTTTCGACCGTCGCGACGCCGACAGCGTAACTGGGGTATTTCGCCAGACGATCGACGTCACCAAAATAAGGCATCCCCATCATGTAGTGATAATTGCCTGGCCCCAGCGCCTTTGAATCGATTCCGTTTTTTGAGCCAAAGGTGAACTGAGCGCCCAGGGCATTTGCCATCTGCTTGGACACTAGGCCGAGATCGCCCATGCCGTAAGCGACACCCATATACTGCGGATTCACGTAGGAGACCTGGAGATTGCCGCCGACGCTAGTGATGGCAACGCGTTCGCCGGCCCCGAAACCGCCATTTTGTGCCCGGGCGGCAGCCATTTTGAGTGCATCATCGGTGACCACAATGACCATCGCTGACGGGTAAGGAGAATATTGGCCGGCAACCACGAAGCCCTGAGTCTCCAGCTGCAATTCCACCAGATTAGTTACGTCGTTTAAGCTCATTCCGCCGGCCGGTGGGTTGCCCATAATGAAGGGTTTGAGGTTTTCCGCCCGCGCTGGCAGTGACAACGTGAGTAATGCTAGAACCAAAAACGGCAGGAGCTGGAGTTGGTGCTTGCTTTTGATACAACGCATGTTGTGTTTTCCTCCGCAATTCAATGCAACTGGTTTCTCTCGCTTTCTCCCAAAACTTCAATATCAGCAAAGACTAATAAATAGTTCTCTCTGGCACGATCCACGGCCCCTACCTGGCGGAATACGGCTTCCTGCGCGCCAAAGCCTGCCATCGTTTGGTGCGGGATTCAATATGGCGCGAGTGCCAACTTGCACCAGATATGGTGATGCAGTAATCGGGCCACTTTCACTGCAACCAAAAAAATAAAATCCCGCCGCCAGATTGGATGCACTTTACGACTGCTCCTTAATTACAATTCTTTTTCTGAGTAGTGACATTGAGAAGCAAAGGTTGTATATAGAAGACGACATTGACCGTCATGGAGCGACGGCTATGCAGAACAACAATACAAGCGGCAGGAACGCCCGCAAGCTGCACGCCGGCCATCGGCGGACTGTGTATGCCCGCGCATGGGTTGACCCCACCGCGCCCCGGCACTCTCACCATTGCCGCTTCAATCATGCCTCGCGCACCGGCGGCGGCAACCTGCCACTTCCTACATACCTGCAAACTCGCTTCATGCGCACACCCAGTTGCTATTGCCCCGGCATTCACCCGCCGGCCGCGCTTGCCTGCTGCACGCCGTGCATTGGTCGCGCGCGGGACAGGCGCTGTTTGCAACACTCCCAAACTGATGAGGTGACCTGACAATACTGATGACCTGCCGGCGCGCAGGACGCGCGGCGCTGACTGCTACAGATTGCCGTAAAGCCAAAGGAGGGCGAGCCCATGAAGCGGTTGCTAGTCGGATTACTGGTGCTTTTGAGTTTCACCGCCGTGACGAGCATTGTGCGTGCCGACAGCTTCACGCTGCCGAGCTATGCGCAAGGGTCGGATCTGCGCGGCGCAGTTGAGGCCAAAGGTAAGGCAATCAGCGACATTCTGGCCTTGATTGCCGGTATCGTCGGAATCATCGGCATCATCGTGGGCGCGATCAAGATGGGTGCTGGCGATCCGGAGGGAGGGAAACGGCAGGTACTGTGGGGTGCGCTGGGTATTATTGTTGCGGCGCTCGCCTACGGCATTGCCGCCCTCGTTGCCGCCTGATGTGCGCCTTCAATCGTCGCCTCCAGGCGCGCGAGGTATTTGGCCTGCCGCTCATTTCCGCCGTAAGTGCGGTGATTTTCCTGCCTTTGCTGCTCTTTACGCTGCTTCTACCGCCAGCGCTCAAGGCGTTCACTGCATTCGGTGCAGTCTGTGCGCTGGGCGTGGCTGCTGCTGGCATCCTGCTCGGCGACGAATGGCCGTTCGTGCGCGTCATGCTGGCGGCGCGGCGCGAACGCGATCGCGTCACGAGCGAGACCTGGAGTGATTCCTGATGCGGCTGCTAGCCCGCTCGCGTCAGTACTCGGCCCTCTACACCTGGTCGCACAAGCTGGGCGATGACGTGATTGCCCACAGTGATGGCGCCGTTTCCCTGCTGATCGAATGGTCCGGCATCGACGCCGAACTTCTTACCGCAACCGAGCGCGCGCAAACCTGGAGCACATTGCATAGTGCGTTGGCAGCACTGGATATCGGATTCTGCGCCGAGTTTCACTGGTGGCGCGAGTGGGATGAGTCGCTGGCCGATGCCTACCTGCACCAGGGACAAAAGGCGTTCCGTGGCGGGGCCCTGGCTGCAGCAGTACGCGCCGCCCAGGCGCAACACCTGCGCAGTTACGGCATCAGCAACAGCGTGGCCCTTGTGCTGGTCAAGCTGCCGCGTGCTGGATTTCTGCCTGGGGCTCGACGCGCATTGCAGCGCCAGGCGGAAAATGCAGAAACCCTGCGTGTCCAGGCGCAGCACCTTCTGCCTCACCTTCCCGGGGCGCGCATCGCGGCGGTCGAGCACTATATTAAACGCATCATTCAAAGCGTCGACCGCCCGGCATTCGAAGCCGGCGCACAGACGGTATACGATCCGCAGCTGTTGCTTGCCGAACAGATTCTGCGTGCCGCACCGCGCGTCGACGATGGCGCAGTGTGCGTCGAAAACCACCCGACCCAGGTACAGCTCGTGCACCTCTATCCAGATGCTGAGGCCGGCTGGTTTCAGGAATTGTCGGCACTTCCTCTGGCGATGCACGCCGTTGCCGTGGTCAGGCCGGTCGACACCCGCGAAGCAATGCGCGTCAGCGAACGGCAGAGCGATATCGCCGAAGGCACGCTTGGTCATCGCGGGCGCGACCATCAAACGCAGACGGTGCGCGATCTCGCCGATTTTCGCAGCTTCGTCGCAGAAAACGGCCTGCGCGTCTATCACAACAGTTACATCATCCACCTGCATGGCTCGCGCGCGGAAGTCAACGAGCATGCGCGCAGCATTTCCGACAGAATCATGGGCGCGGGTGGCCAGGTGCGCATGGCCACGTACGTGCAGCTACCCTATTTCCGCGCGGCGCAACCGGGACAGGGCTACCGCGCGCCACTTTTCCGCACCGATCACGCGTGGCAGGTCGCCAACATGCTGCCGGTGCAGGTCTATGGGATGGGCGACGGCCGGCCCGAGTCGCTGCGTCTTGGCACCTCCGGCCAGCTTGTGGGTTTCAGCCTTTCCGACCAACCGGTGGCGCACAGTTTCACCGTGGCGATGACGGGCGGCGGCAAGGGTGTCGACAAGGTGGCAACCATCGCCGAAACCTATCCTATCGGCATCGACTGGTACATTCTCGAAATCGGGTCCACCTATCGCTGGGTGGTCGAGGGATTCGGCGGCACCTACACTCGCATCGACCCGGGCGGCACAGTCGTCAATCCGCTTCCACCCTTTCGCGTGGCCAATGACGCGGCGGACATCCCGCTCGATGCGCACATCGCCGGCGGTACCGTCAACGCGCTCGCCTTTCTGCTTACCGACGGACGCACCGAGCTCGACGTGCACGAACGGGCGGCAGCGGAAACTGCATTGCAGATTCTCTATGCCGTGCCTGAACGCGCACGCGAGGCGCCCAATCTCGCCGATTACCTGGTCTGGCTGGAACGCACCGATTACGACACCGAAGAGCAGCGCACCAGTGCCCGCCGCATGGCGGCTAATCTTCACAGCTTTCTTGAAACCGCCGCCGGACGCATTTTTTCCCGTCCCGACAATCTGCAGCTGAGCGAAGGTATCACCGGCTGTGATCTCAGGGATGTCGACCGGGCCAGCCCCGCTCTGCTGCGCTTCTACCTCGTTTTCATCGCGATGCGTTACAAGCATCTGGCGTTCGCGCGGCGTAATGCGGCGCGCGTGCTGCTCGACGAGATGCACAAGTTCGTGGCCGACGCGCCCCATATTGTCGGCCGCCTGGTTAGCGAACTCGCGCGTATGGGCCGCAAAGACCGCGCGGCTATCGACATCGTGACCCAGGGAATCCGCGAGATAGACTGTCTGGAGACGGAAATCATCAACAGCATGCCGCTGCGCTCTCTGCTCTACCGCGGCGATGAATGGGACGCCATCGGCGAGCGCATCAACATGCCCAAGGGTCCGCTTGCTGCCTGGCGCGCCTTCCGCTACCCGCTGACCGACGCATGGCGCCCCGCACTGCGCAGCGTCGGTGCCCAATACTACAATCTGCATTTGACCTTTCCATCGCTCATACTGGATCTTGCTTCGACTTCCCCGCAGGATCTCGACCTCAAGGACGCAATCGCAACCAAAACACGCGACCCGCTTGAGCGTCTACGTCTTCTGCGCGCCGCCCGCAACTTGCCTGTAGCGCAAGCCGAAACCGCATGAAGCGCTGGCGCTTCCTCCTGACGGCACTGCTCGCGCTTGGCGGCATGCGTCCGGCACAAGCGTTTCTGGGCGTGGGCGACATCAGCTTCGATCCCAGCAGCTACGGCGAACTTGTCTCGATATACAGCGAGCTGCAGCAGGCCTACTCGACCTTGAACCACGAGCTTGCGGCCCTGCAAGATATCAAAGACATGACTTCGCGCGCGCAACAGACGATCAACAGCGTGCGCAACAAGGACTACGTCGCCCTCGCCACGAGCCTCGTGCCCTCCACTGCGATCGATGGCCTGGCAGCCACGCGCTCGCGCATCGAGACGCTTCTCGCCAAGGATCCAGGCAACAGCGCCTCCTACGGAATTGAACTCGATCAGCTTTCGGCGATGGCGCAGCTGCGCCAACTTCAGTCCGCGGCCGGACACAACCTGCAAAGATCCGCGCTCGATCTTGGCCCGCGCGACAGCAGTCAGGTCACCGCGCAGTCCACTGCCGCGCTGGCTGCGCTGGCTGCGGCCGAAGCGCAACGCCAGAGCGCACAGGCCGCGGCGGCGGCACAGGCGGATATTGACGCCCGTTCCCTCGTGACCGGTGCGGGAGCGATTTACCGCACCCTGGGGGCGCAATGAACGATGTCGCCCTGCTGATTGCAAGCCTCGATCCGCAGCCAATCTACGCTTCCTCGGCCACGGCCGCGCGTTACGTAGCGGCAACCTTTGCTCCCACGCTGCTTGTGATTGGCGTCTACCTGCGCACACTCGAGACCGGGTTCGACGCACTGGCCGGCGAGGGTCGCTGGGCGCGGGCGTTGCGCGATATCGCGCTTTGGGGAACCGTGCTTGCGCTCTATTTTGCGCTGGGCACCCTGCTTTCCGGCTTCATGAACGCCGTCTACCGCAGCATGGACCGCATTGGCTCGCTGCATCTCATCACCGATCAGCTTGCGCAGCTTGCCTCTCAGGCGGCAGCCAAGCCGGACAACATTACCGGTATTGATTCGCTGCTCGACAACCTGGCGGCCAATCTCGTCAAGGCCGTCATGTTCCTGTTCTACTACGCAACGCTGCTGGTGCTGGCCTTTCTCGCCGCGTTTCTCAAGATTGCCAATGCCATTGGTTACAGCGTGGGGTTTCTTTGGGGACTCATCGCTATTCCCCTATCCATAAGCGGCACACTACGCCTGTTGCGGCCCTGGGGGCATTTTTTCGGGACAATCCTGCTTTGGCCAGTGGTGCAGGCGCTGATGCTTGCGCTCTTTGCTCCGGTTTTCCACCATGCGGCTCAGGCACTCATCACCGATCCCGCTGTGTCCGGGGCAGACACGAGCGGCGCCATCTACATGCTCTACAGTGTGCTCAATCTCATCGTTTCCGCAATTCTTGTCGCGGCGCCTTTTATTGCCCACGCGTTGCTCGCCAGCGGCACCGCAGCAAGCCTTGTCACCCCATTTACCGCCGCCGCGGTTGCCGCCGGCGCAGGACTCGCGCGCCGCGTGGAACGCACGTCAGGGGCTAGCGCTTTTGCACCGACGTCGAGAACCGGCAGTCCGCCGTCGGTAACGGTGCCGCGACCGCGCATGGCCGATGCCCGCCCGGCAAAAAACGCCGCAGACGGCTTGGCACCGAATCACCCGGATCCGTCGCCGCGCAAGGAAAATGTCACGCCAGCCGGCACAACCAGAAAACCCCGTCAATCACGCACAAGGAAGCGCAATGACCACACCGGAGCGGCTCAAACCTAATGATTTGTTGCGCCTGCACGGGCGCAGCGGTGCGCTGGTTTTGCGTTTTGAGCGCTATGCGCTGGCAGGGTGGATTGCTTTTTTTACGCTGCTTACCGTTTTTGTTCTGCTAATTTTCGTCAGCACGCTTGCGCCCAAGCCGGTTATCGCCGTTGACGCCGCCGGTCGGGTGCTGGGGCGGGTGGAATATCTCAATCCCGCAACACGCTCGGACGACGAAATCATCGCTGGTGCCGAACACTTCCTCGACAATTATCTGAGTCTCAACAGCGCCACGATATTCAGCGACTACGCCGCTGCACTTAACATGATGACTCCGGCCCTGCGCCATGCAACCCTCAAGGCCCTGCAGCGCGGTGCCCTCTACGGTCAAGGCGACTACCTCGCCCGCGTCCATGAAGCGGCCGCACGCTCGCGCATCAGTTTCTTTCCGACCAGCGACGGCACGCGCGTCCTTGACCGCCACGGAGCGCACGTTCTGGTGCGCGTGCGCGGCATTATCCACGTCTATACCGGAGACAATCACCGAAGTAAACGCGCGTTCGACACCACGCTGAATCTCACGGTCGTACCGCGCACCACCCTCGATACTGCCGGCCTCGAGATCTCCGGCATCCGCGATAACTGACATGATTAGATTCTCCCGGTTGTTGGCGACCTTGCTGCTGCTATCGACGTTGTCCCCTGCCGCCTCGGCCGACCCGCGCCAGCGGCATATCATCCTGACGGACTACACAACCCTTACCGCCGACATCGTGCCCGGTCTCGGCACACGCTTCATCTTTCCTTTCGTGCTTGATAAGCAGGACCGGGACATACCGTTTACCCTGGTTATTACCAACCCGGCCGTGTTCGTTTCGCACCGCGATCCGGGACGCAACTCGTTCGTGGTAACGACGCCGGAAAACTTGCGCAGCGGGCATTATTACGGTTTTCTATATGTCACGGTCGCCGGTTATGAAATCAGTATTGAACTGCGCACGACCTCCGACCGGGCACACGACGCCAGTGACGTCATCTTCGAACTTAGTCGCAAGCCGCGCGAAAACCTGATTCAACAGGCTGTCGCGCGCCGCACCCGCGATCTCGAGACCACATATCGCCAGCGCCTGGCGGAGGTTGACCACCGAATCGATGAACGGGCGATCGCGCGAATCGGCACGCTGGCCCTGCACCCGCCGAAATACCGCCGCATTGAGGAAGAGGAAAGAAGAAATCTCAAAGATGGAGACGACGTGGTGCTGTACGTCAATAAGTCGCTGAGTTTCGGTCCCTATACGGTAATCGCCTTCGACGTTCACAATGGCAGCTATGATCACGGCCTCACCGTCAAGGATGCAAAACTCTTCTCGCTCGACGCCCGAACCGCGGCGCTCACCCCGATCGATGCGGCCGATATGCTGCCGGACCGGATCGCGCCGCGCGCCGACGGGCGCGGCACTGTCACCGTGGTCGGTGCGGATCTCAATCCCGCGAACCGGTTGCGCCTTCAGGTCCTTACCGACAAAACCGGACTGGAGGCTCAGTGGTGACGCGCCTGGCAGCGACGGCGCTTGCCATCACGCTCCTCGCTGCCGTCCAGCCGCCCCCGGCATATGCCATTACCGCTCGGGAGCTGCGCGAGTTGGCACAAAAAGATGAGCATCTCGCGCAGGCGCGCGCGGCGCGCGCGCACCCGGCCGACCCGGGATCGCTCTTGCCGGAAAGCTCTGACATTCCCGTGACGGAGCCGGCAAAGCCCGCACCGGCGATTGTGCCAGCCGGGCACATTGAACCGCTTTCGCCTGGCACCGACTCGGCGTTACCCGCGCACGCGACTGGCGCGACTATCTATTCGGATGCAGTGCCTGCCGACACGGCGCATCCTTTCGGGATCCGCCTTGGCAGGTGGATTCGGGCACGGCTGACCAAAAACATTTCAAGCGCTGACCCGGGGCTGGCAGAACTCGTTATTACGCGCACAGTCACGGGTGATCGCCGAACACTGCCGGCCGGTACGCTGATTTTTGCGCGCGCCCGGGTAAACGGCATCACCCGGCGCATGGACCTCGTGGCCAAAAAGGGTATCACTCCGGGCGGGCGCGAGTTCAAGCTCAAGGGACTCATTTTCGACACCCAGGGCAACTGTGGCCTGGCGGGCATTGTTACCGACAACATGGCGCGCGCGCTGAGGCGCAGCACCGGCAAGGGCATTCTCGCGGCTGGCGACTCGGCTTTGAATGCGCTCTTCGGCGATGGCAGTCCTGCGGCCGCCGGAGTGACTGCGGTGGGCGGCTCGATTCTGGACACCTCCGATCGGAATGTCGACAGAACGACATCAACGAACATGACTATCTATGTGACGGCGCAACCGGTGCTGGTGCGCATCGAGGCAACATTCTGATCGGAACCGGAGAAATGGCCACAAGGCAGGTAAACAGTTTCGGATAAGGAGAAGCCATGTCTGCGAAATGGATTTTCGCACTGTGTGGAACGCTGTGTGCCGCGCCGGCACTCGCCGATGAACCCCTTCGAATCGGCATTGTGGCCGGTGCCGGCTACTACGAGATCAACGATCCCGCGGGGCCGACGCAAACCACCTATGCCCCAGATCTCGGTTTCATCGCCATCGCGGACTGGGCGCGCGACGCGCGCCTGTTTTACCAGGCGCATTATCAACACTTCACTCTGGATGCCGGCACCGCCAATATCGGCCAGGACGTCAAGCGCGCTTCCGTCAGCGTTTCCTATCAGCACCTGCTCCGCCTTTCCCATCCGTGGAAGCCGTGGCTGGGCATCGGCGTTGGCTATGCACACGAAACCGACAGCCTGCGGCATACCGTCGACAGCGGCGGATTTCTTGCCACAACCTACCCCGATAGGTCCAACAGCGAGGTCGATGCAATTCTGAGTGTCAGCAGCGAATGGCGCTGGACGCAACAGTGGCATTTGGGATTTACCGTGCAATACGACGCGCCGCTCAGCTCCAGCGGCACGCGGGCGCTCACGCTCGATGCGACCGTCGACTACATGCTGCGCTGAACCCCACTTGATGCATAAGGATCTGCACCATGAACAAAGTCCCTGTTTTGATTGTGTTTTTTTTCTTTCTGCCAATCGCCGCGTGTGGTGGCTCGGGGAACCTGCCGGCGCAACGCCCGGCCGCCGTTGTCTCCGGCGCCGCAGTCGACGCGCCCATCATCAATGGCAATGTGGCAATCTACGCTTTCGCCGACGGACAAGCCGGCGCGCTTCTCGGCAGCGGGGTCACCGATAACGGCGGCAACTATAGCGTCTCGATTCGTAGCGCAGATCAGCCCATCCTGGTGGCAGTCAGCGGTGGCTACTACATCGACGAAGCCACAGGCCAGCAAGTCGATCTTCTGCCCGGCCAGTCCCTGACGACGCTGGCCAACTATCAGTCCGGAACACCGCTCACGGTGATGGTGACGCCTTTCACGCATCTCGCGGCGGGGCTGGCGGAATACGATATCGCACAGCGGGGCATTTCGCCTGCCAGTGCGATCGATACCGCCAACAAGCTCGTTTCCGAGCTCGTTGGCGTCGACGTCGTCCAGACGGCGCCGCTCGACATCACCGACCCGTCGAATGCCTCGCCGTCGCTCTCGCCCGGCCTGCAATACGGCTTTGAGATCGCGGCTTTGTCGAACTGGACCCAGTCTGCGGCCCTGGCCGACAACGCCGCCGTGGGCAGCGCTCCATACAATTCGATCTCGCTCGCCGACCTCATGCACGAAGACATCGCCGCGGATGGGGAGCTGGACGGCAAGGGACTGGATCAGTACGGCGATCCTGCCTCGCTTCATGTCGGGACGTTTATCCTCAATGAGGATATCTATCGCCATGCGCTCGCCGTGAACATGATCCGCGCGGCGCAGAATCCCAACAACAAGACGGCACTGTCCGCGGCGACGTTGGCGCCGGTTGCGCAGGCCTACAACGACAACGTAAGTGCACTCTTCGGCGCGCGACCCGTGATTTCCTTCGATGAGGGTGGCGCCAATCTTGTCTTGAATGCGCCCACCGGCTGGGTGGGCGCTCTGGATGCAGCGCACAACCCGGTAACGGTCGATGTGTCTCTGACCGATGCCTTCGGCTTTGCTACCGCACCGGTCTTCGCTCTCGATGGCAATCCACTGACGATCACTAATCCTGCTTCGCCGCCGGCGCTGGGCGGTGACTATGAGTTCACCGGTGATCTCGACACAAGCAGCATCGCGGAAGGCCAGCACAAACTCAGCGTCAGCGCGACGGATTACATCGGCGAGGTCGTGACCAGGAACTACCCGCTCAATGTCGATCACACGCCACCGCAGTTCTGCGTGAACAGCTACTGGGTTGATACAAATGGTTATTACACGCTTCCAAATAGTACCGTTAACTGGAGCGGCTCCTACCGAGATAATCTCTCGGGTGTGACATCAATGACAGTCAACGGCTATGCGACAACCCTGACGCCGAACGGCGATGGCACCGGTTCCTGGATCATCCCGAACAGTGTTGGAGTAACGCTCCCTGGATTCAATGTAACAATCACCGATGTAGCTGGCAATGTGAAGGACTTTACCTACAGCTTGAGTCAGAATTTTTTTGCCGGGCCAGTATGTATAAACGGATGGTTTTGACCGAGCGCAGACGCAGAGCAACAATCTTGCGAACTTTGTGCCGCCGTGATTTCTATTCTGTGAAAGGCGGTTTTAGGGCGGCAAGCATTTCCACCCGCTGTGTCTTTACCGCCTTCAGCCACTGAAGCGCAATCTTGCATGGTAGTCTGTCCTGACCAGACTAAGCGGTACTGAGACTAAAAAGTGGCACTGGTAACCGGTGGTGCCCATGGCATCGGGCGCGCTATTCCATTGCGTCTGACGCATATGGGATTTGCAGTCGGTGTTCATTACTGGCGCAGGGCCGATGCGGCCAGCGAAGTCGTCAAAGAGATAGCGCAACTAGGGGGAAGAGCCGCCGCCATACGGGGGCGGCATAAGCCGCGTTGACGACATACATGCGTTGTTTGCAAAGACGCATGAGGAATTCGGGCGCCTGGATGTGCTCGTCAACAATGCAGGAGTCGTTCAGGCTTCCTCGCTGGAATCACTCTCCGAGGAGGTATTCGACAAGATATTCGCGACCAACGTCAGGGGACCCTCATTTGGAGCCAAGGAGGCGGCGAAAAGAATGGCCGCGGGTGGACACGTTGTGGATATCACTTCGAGACGGGTGCACTTTCCCGCGTCAGGCACGACAGCCTATGCAGGCAGCAAGGCCGCGCTGGAATTGCTCGCTTCGGTGTGGGCGCAAGAATTGGGCGCCAAGGGAATTACGGTCAACGCTGTTGCTCCCGGACCGGCAAGTCCGGGGATGTTCGATCGCGCTCCCGAGTTTATGAAAACAACTGCCCAGCAATCCTCGCCCTTCTTGCGCGTCGGCACCGCCGACGAAATTGCAGGTGTTGTAGCATTCCTCTGTAGTGACGAAGCTCGATGGATTACGGGGCAGGTCATTCTCGCAAATGGTGGAGGAAAGATTTAAGCCGGCACGCGCACCACATCCCGCTTGGTGCCAACGGCAAGCACATCCCACCGGGCAGCGGAGTCTTATCCGCCGCGCTTGCCCATGACAGCCGGCGTCAGGACAGCGGTACGGGTCTCGTTTCGATCAAGGATGGGGTTCCGAACACAGAATACAAAACCCTCCTTGGGTGCAAGCACGAATTGCGATCACCGGAGAAGCAAACATAACGTATTGAATAAACGCATAAAAATGCGTTACTAACGGATAGCAAGGGCGGCACGGAAGGCGTCGTGATAGCACCGCTTGCGGGAAACTCACTGCCAGTTTGCTGCGTAATAATCCACTGTCACTTCGCCTTGCTAGCAGCGGATTATATTTATCGATGAGGACTCGATATGTAGCGGACGGGTCGACCTGACGTTGTTCGCCTCCCGAATGACCTGCGCATGCAGCCATTCACCGACCATCGCCTGACAGGATACCCACTCCCGCATAGACTGGGTTTCAATACCAAACGCGTCAAAGTACACGTGACGCTGCGATTCGCCCAGCCAACGCAAAGGAGTAAGGCGACACCTTGCGGCTAAGTCGGGAGCACAAGAAAAAAAGGGGCCGCGGTTACCCGCAGCCCCGATCTTTACAACTGTTGTACAGCTAAATCGATTTAAGCTACCGACAGACTCAATCAGAACGCGTAGTTCATGTCGAGACCGGCGGCGTTCTGGCTCATGCTGACCTTGAATCCAGGCGTACTGCTGGTCGCGGCGGCCGTCTCCGTGACCTTCGGCGCATACAGATAATATCCGTTCACCGTCATGTTTTTGTCCAGCTTATAGCCGGCGCCGATCGTGATATGACCTTCGCTGATAGCCGGGAATGAATAGTTGGCATATGCCGCATCCATCGTGCCGTTGGCAGCAGAGTTACCACCCTGAATCGGCGACTTGCCGTAGTCAATGCCGGCACGCAGCGCCCATTTGTCGGTCGGACGGAATTCGGCGCCGATCTTGAGCACTGGCTCGCTCTTCCAGCCAAAGAACTTATAAACATCGACGCCGTTCCAGGCGTAGTACATCAAGTCTGCGACGACGTCCACGTTCTGGCCCACGGCGAACTTGCCGCCGATTCCGTACTCGTCTGGCACTGTCAGTTGCGCATTGCCCGTGAAGTGGAAGTTACCCAAGAAGTTCTTGAACGCACCAATCTCTCCCATGCTCAGCTTGGGCTGCACTGTCGCGGCAACAGCAATACCGTTGGTGATCTTGTAATCGACGCCAAGCTTCGCGCCATAACCGGTAGCATTGCCTTCAAAGGTGCCGCCTGGTCCCTGACCAAAAAGATTGCGCACCGTAAATGTTTCTTTGGCGACGATCACGGACACACCAGCCGAGAGATTATTGCTGAAGGCGTAGCTCACCGTCGGAGCGACGATCAGGCCTTCAAGGTTGACACTTTGGGGGTTGGAATCGTAAGGCGCCTGCGGATTGTTGGGGAAAGGCCCCGTGCTGTAGTCGGTGTTCATGCCACCCATTGCGTAGGCCATGATGCCCCAGCTGAGGTTATCATTGAACTTGGCTGTGAACGCGCCTTGCGGGATGGCGAACATCGGGCTGTCGCTGCTCACGTTGTGGCCACCGGGCAGACCGCTCGAATTGTAGGAACGCTTGGGCATGAAGATGCTCCAGCCCAAGCTGGCCGAGTCACCGGTCTGGTTGATCAGCGCCGGGTTGTCCATCCCAGATGAAGCTTCGCTAGCGTTGGCCAGGCCCGCTCCACCCATGCCGTGGGCGACCATGCCATTGCCGACCTGCAGGATACCATTGGTGGCAAATGCGCTTGTGGGCAGCGCAATAGCAAACCCGACAGCCAATGCTAACTTGCTCTTTCTAATTGACATTTGATTGAATCCTCCAAAATTAAGAATACTTTCCCAGGGGCTAACCGGCTGCTCGACGTCTTTTGTGTGTTTACGTTGCGCGAGAAGCCTTACGCATAGTAATAGCAAAATTAGCCGCCTGCGTTGTTTGTTTTCCCTTCATTGGCCGTTCATTCCAGGTGCGCCGAGCGACGTTACGGCTGGCGAAATATTCCCCTAGCCCCCTTTGCATGTCAATAATTTGTTGCAAAAAGAAGAAAATGAATGTATCTCGTTGAATTAACGTACGTATTTGTCTTATTGGGCATCGAGGGGGATGGGCCGGGCATCCAGGCCATGGCTGGCCTATACCATAATATATGTAATCGCCGACGGCCCCTTTCACGGAACAATAAGTATTCCGCAACTGCCCGTCCCGAAGTGCTGGGCGCCTACCCGGTTCTGCAGTCGCGGCGGCCCTGTCTCCCGCCCTCATTTGCGGTTTGCCGGTTTACACGGCGAGGCGCCTAACGGCCCGCGGAGATGCAACGTTAGATCGCGCAACGACTAACGAAGGGTCAAGCATTGGCGTCACCCGACTCCCGGCAGATCTGCCGCCATAGCGCAAACCTCACCGGTCGCATGTCCAGAAGAGGCTGCGATTGAATTCAATACGAAGCTAGCTCTGGCGCCGCTGGGCAATAGCACCGAGGAGCGCAAGCATGAGCGTTCCGGAGCCCAGCAGCCACACGCTAGCTGGGAGGGGAACCGGCGCCGGGTCAGATGATACGAATTGCATTCCGTCAAAGCGACTTTGCGCCCAGAGTTTTACGGTTACATCCCGATCCTGGTCCTGGTCAGGATCCCAGTAGAGGAGAAGGTTTTTGTAATAGGCACCAGACACGACAGGATTGCGTGAATTCCGCACTCCAACGGGTGAAAAATAATCTTGTACGGCATAGCCTCCGGCATCGGACAACCTATAGTACTGATAGTCCGATGTACTGGAACCATCGTCACCGATCCGTTTGCGCAAAGCAAAATCGACAAGCGCGCCACCAGAAAACACTGCCCTGCTCCAGTTGCATGATCCCGTGAGCGAATGAAAAATCCCACCGTCCATGTACCCGAAATCGTAGCCATCGTGCTGCAATTGCGATGACCAGATTCCAATCTGGACTTGATTACCGCGATCCCTGCCATCGACCATCTGAACCATACCTGGATTGTCTATGCTCGCACGACCACGCAGGATTCGATGATGACTACGCGCAAACGCAAACGAGCTCGAGCAAGCTAGAACAACCCCAAGCGCGAGTGCGAGCCCGAAATGGCGTCGGCCATTTTTCCTTCTTGAAGATTCCCTGTGAATCATCGACATTACCCCGAAAATTGTCGCCAAATATTCTGTGCACAACAAAAGCAGGTGCCGGATTTTCATCCAGACCTGCCACCCTCGCTTTCCACCATCTGTCCCTGAAGTCTTCCTGACCTGATGCGTAAATGCATCAACGCTTCCTCCCTTCCGCTGCGTAGCGCAGAAGGACGTCCGCAAAGCCATTTCTCATGTTTTTTAAAGCACCCCACATCCTTTTCTGTCGGGTCACTGGATGGCCAGCGTCGCCTGAACCACTGACGCAGACGGTACCCGACTTTGTCCATGCAAAACTGACATCCGCAACCGGACTTCACGGCACACCCCGTGCCGCAGGCCATACCAGAGATCGCGGGCGGCTTGCCGCCCGCTTCTCCATTGTTGTTTTTACGACTTTCTATTTACTGCTAATATTCCGGAGCGAGAGAACCACTCCGGCGCTCCTCTCTCCAACGCTTTTCAAATCTTTCATTCCTCCGCCGGACGGGCTGCAACACCGTCAAGCGACACCCGGCATTTCACGCGGAAAATTTGCGTCGGCGACCCAATCCAGCCAGGCCAATCAGCGCCGATCCAAACAGCGGCAATGCTGCCGGCACGGGGACCGGTGTCAGCGTTCCACTCAACGTCACACTCGCGGAACCCGTGATTGGCGTACCGCCGGTCGACGTCACGCTGAAATTGTTCAGCCAGGTCAGGCTATAGGCATTGGTGCCGGAATTAAACGTGCTGCTGCTGTTCGGCGTGGTAAGGGGCCAGGCCGGCGCATCGAACGCAAGTGAAAAAGGTGAGGTAATGTTCACGTTCAGCCGGAAACTGCTGAAATCCACGTTCACCGGGTTGGTTGCATTACTGCTGTCCACGAATCCGCTCGGAGCCGGTTCGCCGTAGGCACTGGTGGAATAGAAAGTGGCGGTTCCCGTGATGCCCGAGGTTGCGACATTAGCAGTGTAAATAGGATTCTGATACGTACCCATCACAATATCTGCGGGCGGAATCACCGGACCGGAGAATGTATATGTACCGTCGCCAGTGATATTGATGGTCAGCGATGCATCGTTGACCAGCATGCTGCTGATAGGCACAGACGCCGCCCATGCCGCTGGAATAGGTGCCAGGCATGCCAGTACCAACAACAACCAACGATTGAGGAACTTTTGACGCAGTTTTCTCATAAACCACGGCCTCCTCGTTCCCGATTTACCGACTGACTGTTTTACCGACTGACTGTGCGCAGCCGAAGATGGTACGACTCCTCCGCCAGTTTCCGCCCTGGCTTTCCGCTCGGCGCCCCTGTCTTAACGGCGACGTACCGGAACAAGCAGGTGGGGCGAGACTTCACCCCACCTTCTTGTTTCTCATAGCAGGAACGTCAACTCAACCTCCCGCTGAAGGCGAGGTCAAGCCTGATTCGAACGCTTACGCCGGCTGACACCAACGAGTCCCAGCAGGCCAGATCCGAGCAACCAAACGGCTGCGGGCAGCGGCACCGGGTTCACAACACCCTCGAGATGCAGGTAGTACTGTACCCCACCGAAGCCGGAGGGATCGCCAACCGGCACTGTTGCTGCATAGTTGAGGCTGTACGCATCACCATAGACGCCATCCCAGGTAAACATGGCATTGCCGTTGGTGAAGGTATGGCCAGTACAACCCAGCGCGGAACAGTTAAGCGGCTGCCACGCGCCACTCCCCATGGGGATCGCCGCAATGCCGTTCCAGGTGACCGTCCAACCGCTCATATTCAGGCCACTGGCGGTGCTGCCGGTAGCGGCGACCTTGAGGTAATCAGAGCCGGTGTTGCCAAAGAACGCCCACGGAGCGTCAATCGCATTCGTGTCGCCGGCAACAGGCACACCGGTGTGACTGGCTCCGGCAGCGGTTGTGACGCCGATCACCAGTCCTGTGGTGCCTTGGGAAAGCGCGGTCTTTTCGGACTGCTGGATCTTGCTGTCCTTGTTGCTGTCCATGGCGAAGTAAGACCCAGTGAAACTAGTAATAACGTTATTCACTGAAGTTGCCTGGCCAGCGGTAATGGTCAGCTGGTCACCAGTATTGACCGTTGCCGCGTGTGCCACCACGCTGGTCAGGCCCAGCGCAAGCAATACGGCGGTACTGAGTGCAGTTTTTTTCATTAACTTACTCCTCCTCCAGAATTTCAATGATAGGGAAAAACCCGAGACGTCCGATCTTCTTTGCGACATACACTCGCCGGGCGCTGCATTTGGTAACGCCAAGACGCTGCTGTCATGGGCACTGATTAGCAAACGCCGTGCCGCTTCGATTCCTTGGAAGAATATGAATAAGTAACAAGGACATGCCGCGATCGGTCGCCGGGCAAAAGAGATCCGGGAAACGAAGTGTAAAGAAGGTCGACAGAGACAATCTGGGCAATTGCAGGACAAATTCATATTGCGCAGGGATTTTTTGCAGTTTTCCGGAACAGTTTCTGCGAAAAGCTGCCTGGAAACTGTAAGAAAAATCGACACCCGGACTTCAACGTGCTTCGGATCGGTCATCAAATCATTGTGAACACAGCAGTTTCGCCGCTGGCGAGGGACCCATTGGGCCCCGGCAAACACCCTCTGGCATCGAAACGCAGCGACTGATGTTTCGTCCACGGCACATCATGATTCAGGCTTGCCGAGGCAGCAGATCCGGAGGCCGCCAGGAAACGCTTAGCGGCTCGTTCACGAACTGCTACCATGCGCGGTAGTCCGGCGCCATATATTGCGCCCGGGGCAGAGAACCATGGCAAAAAGCAATGTGCTGACACGATCCAAAAAGACCAGGGTCGAGACTTTGATGCGCGAAGGCCGGCTCGCGGAGGCGCGAGAACTGTGCGAGGGCATTGTCCGCACGGACAGACTGGACCCGGAAGCGTGGGTCATGCTGGCGGTCATCCATCGCCGGCAGGGCTCATACGGTGAATCCGAAAACTGCGCGCGCAGCGCACTGGGTATCCAGCCGGGCCTGGCGACGGCGCGCGTCGCTCTCGGAGCGGCGCTGCAGTGCCAGGGCAACCTGCGGGCGGGGGTCGACTGCTATCGCCAGGCTACGGCCGCCGACTGCAATCTCACCCAGGCCCATTACCTTCTTGGCAATGCGCTGCGTGAGCTTGGGCAACTGGACGAGGCGGTGGCGAGCTATCGTCGCGCCTGCGCGCTGGAGCCCGATTTTCTGGCGGCCGTCAGCAACCTGGGCGCGACGCTGACGACCCAAGGGCAGACCGCCGAAGCGCTGCAATGCCTGAATCATGCGCTGAAGCTGGCGCCGAAATCTCCGCAGGTATTGTGCAACGTCGCCACGCTCTTGCAGCGTGACTCCCGTTTCGAAGAGGCCGGCAACCGCTTCCGGCAGGCGCTGGCTGTCGCTCCGGATTTCGCCGACGCGCTCGCCGGGCTCGCCGAAATCGAGGAGAAGATGAGCCATCTCGACGAAGCCCGGACACTCGTCACGCGGGGGCTTGCGGCCGCGCCAGACAACATGCAGCTCATGATGATCGCGGCCAATATCGCCCGCAACGAGGGGCGTGATCAGGATGCGATCGATCTGCTGGAACGCATCATATCCCGGAAGCCGGATCCAGTCCTTGCCAGTCAACTTCATCTCGCGCTGGGCAAACACTACGACCGCGTCGGCAATCCGGATCGCGCCTTTTACAGCTTGACCGAGGGCAACCGGCTCACGGCTGAGCTGCTGCCCCACGATTATGACCGGGGCGCCTATCAGCGCGAACTGGATCGCGTCGCCGCCTGCCTGACGCCGGCGCTCGCGCAGGCGTGGGACGGCCGCGAAGACGACCTCAAGGATCGCTCCCCGGTTTTTCTGATGGGCTTCCCGCGCTCGGGCACAACTTTGCTGGACCAGATCCTGGACAGCCATCCCGGAATCCAGACCCTCTCCGAACGGGAAACGGTCAGCGTCATGGTCGAGGAGTTCTGGAAAATTGCCAAGGGCCGGCCCGACGCGCTCACTCATCTCAGCATGGACGAGGTTGCCAAGCTGCGGACAGTCTACTTCGGCGCGGCCGGCCGGTATGTGCGGCTCGACGCCAAGCAGCTGCTCGTCGACAAGATGCCGCTCAATACACCTCTGGCGCACATCATCTGGCGCGTCTTTCCCCATGCCAAAATCATTCTTGCCATCCGCCATCCGTGCGATGTGTGCCTGAGCTGCTTCATGCAGCACTTTGCCATCAACCAGGCCATGACAGTTTTCCAGTCACTGCCTGACACCGTGGCGCTTTACGCGCGCATCATGAACCTGTGGCGCGAGTACGTCAGTGTGCTGCCGATCGACTACCATCGGATCCGCTACGAGGATCTCGTCGCCGATTTCGAGGGTGAGGCCAGGCGGCTGATCCAATATCTCGGGGTCAACTGGAATGATGCGATTCTCGATTACGCCGAGCATGCCAAGACTCGAGTAATCAACACACCGAGCTATCACCAGGTGACCAAGCCGATTTTTCAGCATGCGAAGTACCGGTGGAAGAAATACGCTAAACATTTCGAGCCGTATCTGCCCGAACTTGCGCCCTATATTGATTACTTCGACTATTCGTAGCCGGCGAGAGAGATCTTGAGAGAACCGCACATGAGGCGCACGAGGAAGCGGCGGAGGTGTTCGGCGATGGCGCGTATTTCATTTCCGCTTCTTCGCGAAGTATGCCACCGTAGATCACAAAAAAATCCCTCTTCGTAGCGCAGGATCTCGTTGTCCAGCCGAAGCCGCACCAGTTCTTCCGCCTCGGCCTATAGCGCCGTGCGGGTTGTCTCACGGGCAGCCGCATGGCGCTCTTCCTGGCGTCAGAGCAACAAAAGATCGGGATTGATGCCAACCTCAAGCCGGTTTCAGCGCCAGTAAACCAGTTCTGCATGCCGGACAATACCGGTGCCCGGTTCTACGGTGACTTGCTCGATTCCATGCACGGTCTAGGCAAGAGAACGGGCCGCCTCCGTTTAGTCCCAGCACCTGATCGCCGAAGCCGAGGGGTCCGCCCTCATGATTGTGCACAATCTGAAGAAGCGGGATCGATTTCCAAGGCGCGCTCGTAGTACCGGATGGCCTGCTCTTAGCCTTCCTGCTTGGCATAATCATTGCCAAGGGTGTTGATGTGCGCCTCGACCGAGCGAGGATTGAGCTCTACCGCCCGCTCCAGGCGCACGACTGACTCTTCCACCCTTCCCTGCGTTAGTTAGAGTCCAGCCAAGGGCGCCATGAGCATCGGCGAAATCAGGCCGCTGCGAAATCACCCGTTCAAAGCAGGACATCGCCTCATCGAGCCTGCCCTGTCCGCGCAACGCCCGCCCGAGATTGAAATGAGCTTCCGGGAGGTCTGGCTGCAACTGGATGGCAGTTCTACATTTCTCAATTGCCTTGTTGAAACGGTTCAGCGAAAGAAATACCTCGGCAAGGTTGTTGTGAAAGATGGCGATCGTCGGATTGACTTCGATTGCCCGCTGGATCAATGCTACGGCGGTATCATGATCGCCCAGTAGACGCGCCGTAAGCCCCTTGAGGTGCAGCGCGTCGGCATTGGCCGGATCATTGCGCAACACGAGATCGCAAACGGCTGCGGCTTCTGGCAAACGACCATTCTGTTGCAGCTGAAGCGCCGCGTGAATTGCCCCGGATACGGAGACCAATCTGCCGCCGGGAAGCGCGATCGGCCCGTTGTGCCTGGTACCGGGCTTCCGCATCACCGCAGGGTCGCCGCAGCAATGCTTGAATTTCCTGCCGCTGCCGCAGGGACAGCGCTGATTTCGCGACGGGCTGCTCATCGGAATTCACCGCAATGATGATGCGGATCAAACGCTCTCGCGGGCGATGAATAGGAATGTGGCGTCATGGCAATTCGCTCAGCGTGCGCGGTAGTATCGTGCTCCGAAGGGCGGCATTCCATTCTTGTTGCGGCCGGCCTTTGCACCAAACATACTACGCAGGCTCCTGTCTCCGGGATGTTTGCAAAACAGCCTGAAGTCAGGCGGTCAGCCCCCAGACCGGTTCCCGCCTGCTGACAGAATCTCGTAGCAGGCACATGGCTCAAGGAAGCATTGTACGGATAAACAGCCGATGCTAACACCGGATACCAAAAGACAGGCCGTGATGCTCCTCCAGTCCAATCGGCTGGTCGAGGCCCGGACGCTGCTCGAACAATATTGCCGGAAAGACCGGAATGACATCGAATCCTGGATCTACCTGGTTCAAATAAACGCGCGACTCGGGCAGCCCGACAGAGTCGAAACCTGCTGCCGCGAAATCATCCGAATCCAGCCGAAATCGCATGACGCACACTACCACATGGGATGCGCCCTCATGTTTCAGGGCAAGCGGCAGGAAGCGGCCCGGACCTTCGATCGGGCACGCGAACTGAAACCCGCTCATGCCCCGACGCACCTCCAGTCGGGACATGTCTCCACCAGTCCCACGGAAGCGCTACAGCATTACCAGCGCGCCGTGGAGCTCGAACCAGCATTCGCCGAAGCCCACGGCGCCCTGGGAGCCGCATTGGTGAGCTGCAGCCGGGTCGCGGAAGCCATTGGGAGCTTTCGGCAGGCACTTCGCCTAAACTCGAAGCTCCACCGCCTGCACAGCGACCTCCTGTTCACGCTGAACTACGGCGCCGATCAGGATGCTAGCGCGGTATTTTCCGAACACCGACGCTGGGGTGAACTCCATTCCCTACCGGCCGTTACCTCGCTTGGCAACTCACCGGACCCGGATCGCCGGTTGCGTGTCGGATACGTGTCACCTGACCTGCGGGAACATTCCGTTGCGTATTTTTTCGAACCGTTGCTGGTCAATCACGCTGCTGACAGCATTGAGACGTTCTGCTACGCCGAAGTCGCCCAGCCGGATACCGTGACACAGCGACTTCAGCCCCTGTCCGAGCACTGGCTTACCACCTGCGGCATGAGCGATATCGCGCTCAGTGAACGCATTCGCGCGGATCGCATCGACATTCTGGTCGATCTTGCAGGGCATTCTTCCAATAACCGGCTGCTGACATTTTCCACCAGAGCCGCTCCGGTGCAGGTCACCTATCTAGGTTATCCAAATACGACGGGATTGAAAGCGGTCGATTATCGACTGACGGATGGCTGGGCCGACCCGCCCGGTCAGACCGAGAAATTCCACACGGAAAAACTCGTTCGCTTGCCGCAGGGGTTCCTATGCTATCGCCCCCCGGCCGACTCGCCACCGGTAGCCTCCTTGCCCGCGACAACTCGCGGCCACATCGCCTTCGGCTCATTCAACAATCTGCAAAAGATGACACCGGAAGTGGTTGCGCTCTGGGCGGAACTTCTGCATGCGGTGCCGGATTCCCGACTGGTGCTGAAGAACTACTCTCTGGGGGATCCCGCTTTACGCGCGCGCCAATTCCAACTTTTCGCCGAATGCGGGATTCCTGCCGACCGACTGGACCTGCGCGGGCGCAACGATACGCTCGCAGAACATTTGGCCTCGTACGGGGACATTGACGTCGCGCTGGACAGCTTTCCCTACAATGGAACCACGACAACTTGCGAGGCCATGTTCATGGGTGTCCCCGTAGTGACCCTGGCCGGTGATCGCCATGCCGCTCGCGTGAGCGCGAGCCTGCTCACGCAAGTTGGCCTTTCCAACCTCATCGCTGAGACCCCGAACGCTTACCTCCGCATAGCGACGGAACTTGCCGCAGACCTTGAGATACTGGCGCAACTTCGCGCCGAACTGCGCCAGCGGATGACCGCCTCCCCCCTGTTCGATGGAAAGCGCTTCGCGCGCGACGTCGAACACGCCTACCGCGATATGTGGAGAGACTGGTGCAAACTTCAGAGAAAAGAAATGCAATCCACTCGAACCCCCTGACATACGACGGCCTGAGTTGATGTCGAGGCGGATGCGGTTCGCCAAGATGATTTTGCACCAGGCGAACCTGTTGACAGGGCAATTCCCTGATTGCGTCGGTGCCAGCAGCCTTGGACGCAACTCGAGCGCTCAGCTTCCGCGGTTTCTTGCATACCAGCGAAGAACCCCGACCCTTTTAAGTTTCGGAAAATACCTTTTCAGCGCGACATGTGAATTTGGTCCCGCCCCGTAATCCGACCCCGAGTCGGCTCACCCGACCCGATGACAGTGGCCACACGGCAGTTGGGCAGGGGGGACAATCCAGTCTGATGATGCGTTCAAGACCCCAGCAGTTCTCCTCGTGTCTGACGCCTATACGTCCCAAAACTGAACACTCCGACGAGCCCGGAAATGAACAGCCACCCCGTTGCAGGAAGTGGAACTGGCCTGACGAAACCCTCGAGATGCAAATAATACTGAGCGTTGGGCACGAAACTATTGGCAGGTAACGTCGCTGTGTAATTGAGCGTATAAGCATCTCCGTAAACGCCGTCCCAGGCGAAATCGGCGTTGCCATTGGTAAAGATGTGACCTGTGCAATCCAGTGCGGAACAGTTAACCGGCTGCCATGCCCCGCCGCCCAGGGAAACTACCTGCGAATTCCAGTTCATGGTCCAGCCACTCAGGTTGAGCCCGCCGGCTGAGCTTCCAGACGAAGTACCGCCACTGGCGGCGAAAGCCAGACTATCCGAACCGGGAATGTTCAGGAATTTCCATTGGTCGATGGCTCTGGGAGACGTCGTGGCTCCAATCACCAGACCGGCCGTGCCTTGAGCAAGGGGCTCTTTGTCAGTGATAAGGATTGTGCTGTCGCCCCTGTCATCTATGGCAAAATACGAGCCACCGGTAACCACTGGTTGGTTATAAGTAGTAACGAAATTAGTTACACCCGGCGTGATGGTCAGGGTATCACCCGCATTTAGCGTCGACGCGTGCGAAGCGGCGTTGCTCACTCCCAGAAGCGTGCCAAGTGCCGTGCAAAGTATGCACTTTTTCACGTCTTTCATGTCATTCCTCCGATTGGAGTGGTCTGGACACCCGAAGCGATGTTCCAGGCGTCATCCTTGCCGAACGAAGTGGCCAGAACAATTCCGGCAATCTCTTTACCGGCTATGGCGCTTTCGCATCCCGACCCCAAGCAGGCCAAGCAAGCCTGACGAAAGCAACCACACCGCAGACGGTATCGGCAAAACCGGGTTCATGACACCCTCAAGATGCAGGTAGTACTTCACACTGCCAAGACCTGAAGGATCTCCGGCCGGTATTGTCGCCGAATAGTTCAGGCTGTAGGGGTCTCCCTCGATGCCATCCCAGATGAATTGAGCATTACCATTGGTGAAGGTATGACCGGCGCAGCCCAGGGCGGAACAGTTGAGGGGTTGCCATGCGCCGCTGCTTACATTGATAACTGAATAACCATTCCACGTCATGGTCCAGCCGCTAAAATTCAGCCCCGCCGTCGTACTCCCGGAAATCGGCGCCGTCAGATAGTCCGATCCGGTATTTCCGAAGAAATACCATGGCGCATCGATGGCATTAGTGTCGCTCGGCAGCGGCGTCCCCGAATGCGAAGCCCCAGGCGCAGTGAGGATATTGGTCAATAGTCCGACACTGCCCTGCGAAAGCGCTATCTTCTCGGAGTTCGAGATGATGTTGTCATTGTTCGCATCGACGCCGAAGTAAGATCCGGTAAATCCTGTTATCCCCTGGCTCGTACTAACGGCCTTTCCGGTCGTGATTGTCATATATGCTGAGGTACCGATCGACGCCGCGTGTGACGCCGCACAGGCAAAACCCAGAGACAGCCCCAGGGCAGTGGCCAACGTTTTCCTTTGCATATTTTCTCCTCCATTTTGAATGTCTTGATTCAGCTTGACGTTCCGCCAAGCGGCGGTTGTTGCATGGTCACCGCAGCAGCCGTCATCCAATCGCACTGGCAAGATCTCAATTCCATTCTTTCGATGTTGTACTCAGCAATTCCCGTGCCATCGTAACTGATTCCGAAAAACTGTAGATACAACAAGACAATGTCCGCATTGACATTACGATCGATTCATCGCTGTAGCGTATTTGTAAATATTTTCGACACCCCGGGATGGCCTGATTGTTCCAAATGCACGTATGTGCGCCGGCCGCTCGTTATGTGAAACGGGACTTCCAAATCACCCTTGCGCATTTGGATTGAGCCGGCGCGCACCAGACACTCGCCCACAACGACTGGGCGGAATTTCGGGTGTCCTTGCAGGTGACTGTCGACCACCCGCCCGGACCCTAAGCCTCCCGCGGACAGCTCACCTCGGTGCTTCGCACCTTCCCTGAGCTCGTAGCGTCGCAATACTCCCGGGATAACGCGAGACCGCCTATCGCCCGAGAATTTCCCTCGCTAGAATGATGCGCAACAGCATGCGCGTTGATGTCGGTGTTCGAATCGTCGATTCGATCGATTTGATGAACTCGTACCCGGGTACCCGACATTCTTCTAAATTGGCCTCGATCCGCCACGCCACGAAATCGGGAAGTCCCGGAGAACATCGGGTTTTAGACATGGGCAAGCATTCAATCGACAAGGAGGCGCAGGAACTGATCCGGCTGTTTCAAGCAAACCGGCTAGTGGAAGCACGAGCCGTCGGAATCCGATTGATTCGCGAAGCCCCGAACAACCGGGAAGTCCTCTCCATCCTGGGCGCGATTCACGGCAGGCTCGGCGAATTCCGCGATGCCGAATCCTGTTATCAGACACTAGTTTCCCTCGAACCAAGAGTCTTCCAGCATCACTGCTACCTTGGGCTGTCCCTGATCATGCAGCGACGTCTTGAAGAAGCCGCGAAACCTTTCCAGGCCATGCTGCAGCTGCGCCCCGACTTTGCCGAAGGCCATATGCACATGGGCTGTCTTGCCCGGGACCTTGGTCATCACGACATGGCAATCCAGCATCTGAGGGAGGCGATGCGCCTTGCCCCGTCGCTCATCGACGCAGCCATCTTCTTGGCAAATATCCTGATATTCCGGGGTGAGTTGGCAGAGGCGCTGACCCAGTGCGAAGCCGCGTTGGCCAAAAATCCGAGTCACTCGGAAGCCCTGGCAAGTAAAGCTCTGGTATTGGAGCGACAAGGCCACCAAGATGCCGCCTGGCAATGCGTAAGCACCATCGTCTCCAGCGCTGCTCCGTCATTCGGCGCCGCAATCGTCTACGCCAAGCTGGCTCCGAAGTATGGTCGTGCCGAGCAAGCAGCGTCGCTTCTCGAAAAGATGCTCACGCGTCCGATGTGGGCACCTTCGCAGCGACAAGAACTCCATTTTGCTCTCGGCACCTTGTACGACAAATCGGCTGAATACGATGCCGCCTTTAAGCAATTCCAGGCCGCAAACACGCTGAATCCGCTTCCGCCAGCCACGGAGGAACAGCGCCGCAAGACAGATCGAATCATTGAAATCATACGATCAGCGAACCTGCGTTCCGTAAAGGAACCATTGCAGGCGGCGCCTATCCCGATTTTCATCGTAGGAATGCCCCGTTCAGGAACATCGCTGGTGGAACAGATACTGGCGAGCCACCCGGATGTCGCTGCCGGCGGCGAACTCGAGTTTTTGAACGATCTTGAACATCGCGTTCGGGATGTTCTGGGCAGCCAGGAACCATATCCTGAGTGCCTGCGTGAAGCTACGTCCGAGGATATGGCCGCACTGGCGAGACCGTATCTCGACGCCATCACCGAGATTTCAGGGGGAGCCCGGTTCGTCACCGACAAGCTGCCCGGTAACTATGAACGCCTCGGTCTCATCGAGAAACTGTTCCCCAATGCGCGCATCATTCATACGATGCGACATCCCTTGGATACTTGTCTGTCCTGCTACTTCCAGAATTTCGGCAATACCCACCCCTATACATCGAGCCTGCATGCCCTCGGCGAAGTCTACCTGCAATACCGGCGCCTCATGACTCACTGGCGATCTATCCTGTCGATCTGGATTCTGGACATGCAGTACGAACAGCTCGTCAGCTCGCCAGAAAAGGAG
The DNA here is from genome assembly GCA_021783175.1 of Pseudomonadota bacterium. Next base: position 60,294 of record JAJXUF010000001.1, on the reverse strand, counting down.
GTGCGAAGACTACTCGAGTTCTGCGAACTGACATGGCACCAAAAGTGTCTCGAGTTTTACAAGTCGGGGCGCTACGTCAACACGGCGAGCTACGATCAGGTGAGGCAACCGATCTACCAAACCTCGGCTGGTCGCTGGAAACACTACGAACCTTACTTGCGCGAATTGAAGGATACCCTGTCTGGTTTGCAGATGATCGGGTGACTGCGTTGCCGTGACGGCTAAGAGGTAGATGCAGGACAAGCACGCCCTGCGGCGCATATGACATCCGTTCCCACAATTGTCACGGCTGGTCTAGGCAAGGGAGCGCCAATTTTCCCCACCAAAGTGAAATGATCGTCGTTGCGTCGCATTCCGAAATGAGCTATCCATTTCAGCCATTGCGGCATCGCAACCGACAAGCCGCGACAATACGTTCAGGTGTTCGCTGGTAATCGTTGAATGAACAGCTTTATGCGCGCTGCTGCAAACCCCGGGCGGCAAAATTGCCGCTTAACCACCTGATTGCATCTCAGTGACCCACTTTTTCCACATCGAAAGGTAGGCCTGTTCCAGGTTTTGGGCGAAGCGCGGCGCGTTCGTCAGCGGGGACGCCGCGACTCGCTTGCGAAGAACCGCACGCAGCGTGCTGAGGCGCTCAAGGTCGGCAGCCACAGTCGAAGCGATAGTCACGTATTCTTCTACCGATTGCGCGACCAAATCGACATATCCTAGGTTGCTTAGTTGACTGACACCCACCCTGCCGGCGTGGGTTCTTCCGGCGAGCACAACGACTGGTACACCCATCCAGAGCGCCTCGCACGTCGTAGTTGCGCCGTTGTAGGGAAACGGATCCAGGCCGATATCAATGCTCGCGTATCGCTCGAGATGGACTGTTGCGGACTTGTCAGGCCCCAGCACCTCCAGCCTATCTGGTGCGATACCCAGGCGAAAGAAGGCATTTCGCACATTCTCTTGGATTGCAGGTTCGCGGAGATTGAGATTCTTGAGCGTCAACCGGGAATCCGGCACTGCTTTCAGTATCCTTGCCCACACCTCCATGACTTCTGGTGTAATCTTCGCCAAATTATTGAAGGAACCGAAACGTACGTATCCCTTCTCGAACGCAGGAAGCCGAGAGACTTCGGGCGCGTCGGCTGGTGGCTGATAACAGGAAAAACTCTCTGGCAATCGAATGAGCGTCTCGGAGTGAAAATCTTCGGTCATTCCGACCGGGTCTGCGAAACTGTCCGTGATCCGGTAGTCCATGGCCGACAGACCGGTCGTATTCGGGTAGCCCAGCCAGGTAACCTGAATAGGCGCAGGCCGACGGGCGAAAACGAGAAGACGGTTATGGGCGGTATGGCCACTCAGGTCGACCAGGATATCGATTCGATCTGTCCGGATCTGCTCGGCGACGACATCGTCCGGCACACGGGCAATGTGTCGCCAATGGTCGGCATGCCGCCGCAGCCGCTTCGTCACTTCGTCTTCTTGCTGGTGATTGGAGTAGCAAAATATTTCGAAACGATCGTGGTCGTGATTCGACAACAACGGTTCAAGAAAGAACGCGACGGAATGCTGCCGATAATCAGCTGAAACATAGCCGACCCGAAGTCGCCTGCTGGGCGAACGATCAACGGCCAGCACGGGCCGGAAAGCGGCCAGCGGCGATTCCCGCTTTGCCGCATAATCCCGATGTGCCTTGTACACGGCCACGGGATCATTGCCTGACAAGTAATTCAGCGCCATCAAGAGATTGCTGTGAGCCTCGACGTAGTCAGGCTGCAGCGCCATGGCGCGTTGGTAATGGGCGATCGCCTGCTCATTGCTGCCCTGCAGCCACAAAGCTTGCGCGAAATTGTTGTGTGCTAACGCATCGTCTGGCCGAAGCACCAGCGCGCGCTCGCAGTGAATCGCCGACTGGCCGACCATTCCCAGCACGCAGAGCGCCGCCCCCAGATTGCTGTGCGCATCGGCGTAATCCGGCTTGAGTTCAAGCGTCTTTTCGAACTTGGCAACGGCACCTTCCAGGTTCCCTTGATCCGACAAGAGGTTCCCAAGGTTGTAATACGTCTGTGCAAATTCCGGCCTCAGGGCAAGCGCGCGCTCGTAGTGCACTCTGGCCCGATCAAGGTCGCCTTCGCTACGGCGCGTCGCCAGCGTGAGTCCAAGATTATTGTGCGCGTCGGCATACTCCGGCATCAGCGCCAAGGCCCGCTCATAGTGCGATGCCGCCTCATTGAAATGACGTTGCGCCCAGCGGACATTGCCCAGACTGTTGTGGGCCTGGCCAGAGCTTGGCCTCAGCACCAGCACACGCTCAAAATGCGCAATCGCCTGCTCATTCTGGCCCTGCGCCCACAGCGCATTGCCGAGGTTGTAGTGACCCTCAACGAAATCCGGTGCAAGCGTAACGGCACGCTGGTAGTGCGCGATGGCCCGGCCAAGGTCGCCACAGGCAGCCAGCGCAAGACCGAGATTGTGGTGTGCTTCCACGTAATCTGGTTGGATTGCTAGCGCACGCTCGTAGTGTCCTATCGCTTTATCCTGTCTGCCAAGCACTCGCAGCGCGTTGGCACAGTTGTTGTGCACCGAAGCTTGATTGGGTTTGAGTTCGAGGGCTCGCTCAAAGTGAGCGATCGCTTGCTCGTTTGAGCCCAGCACCCGTAACGCATTGGCAAGATTGGTGTGGGCGTCGGGAAAACCGGGGTTGAGCCCCAGCGCCCGCCGATAGTGGGCAATGGCCTCTTCTATGCGGCCTTGTGCAGCCAGCGCATTTCCAAGCGCGAAAATGCGCGTCGCCTCTGACATCTGCGATGTATTTTTCACTGGGCAGTTGTCAGAAACGCGCGCACTATGACGGACGAACTGACCCGCCGAAGAGAAGCCAGAATCTTGTCGGCGCGCATCGCCAGCACCGCAGCAGTGCTTGAATTTCTTGCCCGATCTGCATGGACAGGGATCATTTCGTCGAGCATTTGCCGTCGGTCCACATTGTCATGACATCTGCGGATGTTGACATTCGCGATACCATCGGTCCACTTTGTCAGACGTGTATTTCCTAAGGAGGCCGCCGCTAAACAGATTCTTAGCATCCACGACTGAATGAAGAACCTAATTTCTGTGCTTCAGAATTCCGATCATCGAGGTATTTTCACTTGTACCAAATCCTGTGTAGACACGGACGAATCTTGACAATTTAATGACCGCTGTTCAACATGCAAGCGTAGTCACCCCGGCGAATTGATAAGCATAACTACAAGATAGAGACGAAGCGCATAGGAGGCGATTGAATTGACGCGTTAAGTGCCTAGCGCTCGAACGCGTTGAAGAAAACGAACGGATTCGACGGCGCCTGTGGTTGGGGGTTTCAAGGGGCACAAGCGGTCAGCGCGACCCCTCCACTAACCTGCCGATTTTCACCGCTAGCAGTACACAGGCATGTCCGCTTGGCATTTTGCGGCGTGGGGTGCAGAAAATCGCACAGTCACGCACCGCGGGACAAGGATTGTCAAAAGCACCTAGCGGTATGCCGGTCACTTGACCGACACGCGACACGAGTTAGAACCAAAACAACATACAGATACAAAAAAACCAAACGCGATACCTAGAAAAACGAGATGTATCGCCTAAGAAGAAGAGGAGCGAGGAGATGAAATTATTTACCAAACGGACCCTGGCGCTGGCTGTCGGCCTCACGATGCCGGCGGCCGCTTTCGCGACCAACGGCATGTTCATGATCGGCTTTGGCGCCAAATCGATCGGAATGGGCGGTGCCGGTGTCGCCTATGCCCAGGATGGATTATCCAGCGCAACAAATCCGGCCAACCTGCAATTAGTGGGCAGTCGCTTCGACCTGGACGTCGGTCTGTTTTCGCCGCGTGCCTCGGCGACACTCGGCGGAATCGAGTCAAAAAGCGTCATCGGCCTGGGCGGTGACGAGGGCTCCCCCAAGTGGGACGACCTCTATCTCATGCCAGCCATCGCCTGGGTCAAGAATAAAGGCGACTGGTCATATGGGTTCAATTTCGTGCCGGTCGGGGGCGGCGGCAGTAATTACTCCAAGAATCTCTACGACCTCAACCAAAATCCGCTGCATACGCCAACAGGCGGCACCGATACCGGCAACCTCGGCGTGAGCCTTTTCATTGCGCAGTTCAATCCGACCATCGCCTACGCTTTCGACAAGAAAAATTCTGTGGGCGCCTCGCTCGTGGTGGGGATGCAGCGATTCGTGGCCTACGGGCTGGGTAACTTCACGACGTTCACGGCGTCGGGCAACGCCGACCACCTGACCAACAATGGCGAAGACTGGAGCTACGGGTTGGGCGTGCGAGTGGGCTGGACCGGAAAATACCTCGCCGACGACCGGCTCACTCTCGGCGCTTCGGCGACGTCGAAAGTCTACAATCGCCGTTTCCACGAATATTCAGAACTCTTTGCAGGGCATGGCTCCTTTGATACACCCGCAAACTGGATCATCGGTGCTGCATTCAAAGCGACCAAGAAGGCGACCGTGGCGTTCGATATCGAGCGCTATCTCTATTCCGGCGTTCCTGCAATTGCGAACCCGGGACCGAATACCTCCGGTGGTCTCTACCCGGTCAGCAAAAGTGTCAATGCACTCGGCCTGGACGGCGGTCTGGGATTCGGCTGGCACGATCAGACGGTATACAAGATCGGGTTGAATTACGACTTGAATCCGAAGTGGACCGTGCGCGGCGGCTGGAACTACGGAAAGAGTCCCATCGACCAAAGCTCGCAAATCGCGTTCAACATCGTGGCACCGGCCACGACGCAGAATCATTTGACGCTGGGAGGGACGTACCGGAGCAGCCAGACCCTGGAATGGAACTTCGCTTACATGCATGCGTTCACGTTCAAACAATACGGGCCGACTTACATTGGCAACTCGGGGTCGATACAGATGCAGCAGGACTCTTTTGACGTGAGCGTTGGCTACAAATTCTGAGCTGAAACGCAAAATGCTTTCTAGTCGATACGAAAAGTACCGGAATGTGCCGCAGGATCGACGCACGGGAACTGACAACCAGAAAGCCATTACTACTATGCAATGTGGTGAGAGGAGACAAGCATCATGAAACATAAAGATCAAAATATGATTGCCGCGACAATACTGCGGAAATCTGTGTTGTGTTCGGCGCTGCTGCTCGCCGGCGCAATGACGGCCGGGAACGCTCTGGCCGTCGCGACGTTGCCCACGGGCTCGGTGCTGATGTTTGACCCGGGGGTGCGGGCTGCCACTAACAATGCATTTGTTACCAGCGGATCCTATTTCGGCATGGATACCAATGGAGACTCAAAAATAGAGTCAGGAGAAAGAACCCCGATCGCCGCGTACTTTGGCGTACCTATCGGTATCGTAACCTCGGCTACAGGCAGCCATACCGGCTTTCCCGACGGCTCGGAAAACATCGGCATCGACCAGCCGTGGTCCTTCTTCGGGAACACTGGCATGGATTTCGTGACATCTCCCGTAACCCAGCTGAGCACGACTACGCTCGATTTCAGCGGCTGGCGTGTGACCTGGAACGCCATTCCGGCGATCGACATGGGAACCAACGCATGGCAGCCGCTCAACTGCTCGGCCCCGTTGATGGCTTGCACCGGAGAGACATTTTCGAACGGTGCTGGCAACCTGACGTGGGGCGGCGCTAATGGCGGCGCATTTACCCTTAACTATGCGGCCACCGTGCCGGCCAACGACCCATCAGGGTTTGGCGGCGTGCATTACTTTCTGCATCTCACCGGAACAGTGATTGAGCCAGGGCCGCTTACCACCAGCGGTGGCACATTGGCCCCCGGCATCACCGGCGTGGCAGGATACCGTCTGGGCGATACCGACCTGGCGGCGCACAATATTCCCCAAGATCCGGATCCCGCGTACCAGTATCCATTGCACCTGTATTACGATTTTTCAATAACATCGGCACCGGGCACGGTCAATGTGGTGATTCCGTTGGCAAGCCCGTTGCCGGCGAAAGCCCTCTATCGCAAATACAATCCGAACACCAGGACATGGGGCAACTTCGACACGTCCGGAGGAAATGCCGTTTCCTCCGCGCCAGGAAGCCCGGGTACTTGCGCATCCGGGCTCACTTACACTCCCGGACTCACCCAGGGTAATTACTGTGTCGAACTGACTATCGTCGATAACGGCACCAATGACAGCAATCCAACCGCTGGCGCGATCAGCGATCCGGGTGGCATCGCGACCGGCACGCTGAGCGCCACAACAGATACCCGCACCAGCGGCACGAGTGGTTGCAGCTTGAGCCCAACCCCTGTCGATCCGCTGAAGCGCGGCGACTGGTGGCTACTGCTCGGATTTGTGGCCTGGCTCGGCTGGTATCGGCGTAAACGTCAACACTGATTGCGCAAGGGACTTTTTCCCTGGCTTGGCGGCGCAGGTCTTGCGGCCTGCGCCGTTTTTATTGCGCTGACTGCTCACCGCAGCGCAACGAACTACTCGGGATACTTGCTCGTCGGGTTGATGCTTTTCTATCCGTTGCTCGACCCGCACTGGAAACCTCCGGCGTCCCCCAGGGCACCTCGTCACATTGCCGCGTGGACAGCTTTGCTGTTGGCGGGCTTCGCCCTGCTCGCATGGAAGCCGGATTACCTGGAACCCGGTGTTTCCACATTCCTTACAGCTGCCTTGCCGGAAGAATGGTTCTTTCGCGCTTATTTTATGTCTTCTTTGGGGACCGGTGTTTCGGCCAATGTCATTGCCTCTGTGCTGTTCAGTTTGCTTCACGGTCTGACGCGAGGCTGGGTGATCGCGCCGCTCGTATTCCTGCCCTCGCTCTTCTATGGCTGGCTTTACCAGCGCACCCGTGATCTGCCCTTGCTTGTCCTCACGCATATGCTTTCAAACATTGTGTTCATGGTATTTGTCACTGGCACCTTCAACAGATGGCTTGCGGCACAATGACCCTCATTCTGTGCGTTTGACTTGACGCTCCTCACCGCTTCTGCTCCAATGAAGCCATAAGCGGTGGGCCAGGTGTGTGACTTCGGGCCTCGACCGAAATCCACTACAAGAGAACCTTCAACTTTCGCACCACCGCACTGCCTATGAAAGCCCTATCTTTGTCCTTCGCATTGCTTTTGGTCATATTCGGCATGACACCGGCCGCGCATGGCCAGGAGGCCAAGAGGCAGGCAGCAACGCCATCTGTCACGGCCGGCCCGACTGAACCTGCCTACCTGATTCAGCCGGGCGATATCCTCAACGTATCCGTATGGAAGGAAAAGGATTTGCAGAATGACGTGCTTGTCCGCCCTGATGGCAAACTGTCCTTTCCGTTGACCGGGGACATTCAGGCTGCTGGAAGAACGGTAGAAGACGTGCGAAGAGAGATTTCCGCGAAACTCGGCAAGTATATTCCCGACCCGGTCGTGACGGTCACGATGAAGCAGATCCAGGGCAACGTGATCTACGTCATCGGCAAGGTCAACAAGCCTGGCGTGTTCATTGCCAACAGCGATGTTGATGTCATGCAGGCGCTGAGCATGGCTGGCGGTATGACTCCGTTTGCTTCGGAAAACAGCATCAAGATCCTTCGCCGCACTCGTGGCACCGAAACCGCAATTGGGTTCAAATATGGTCAAGTAGAAAGCGGCAAGGATCTCGGGCAAAACATCATCCTGCAGGCGGGCGACGTGGTTGTTGTGCCGTAGCTGCCATCGCCCGACAGCACTGGCGCCATGCGCGCATTTCATCACTCAGATCAGACCTTTGGACATCGCGCAATCCATCAGGATAGTGGCCGTGAACGCGAAACCACTCGTAAGCTTCCGGCTCTGAAGAAGAAGCTGGAACCCGCTTAGCGGCCCGGCATCTCCTTCCGAATCCTAACCATGGCACGCAACCCTGCTCCGCTGACGTTCACAATCTTCGCCGCGCTGCTGGCATCTTCTGGCTTTTCACTTTCTACAAAAGCCGCCGAGTGGTCCGCGACACCTTCGATCAGTCTTCAGGAGCTCTACAACGACAACTTCCTTCTCACGACGACCCCTGAACCTGCTGTCACTGGGACAGTCATTACCCCTCGCGTCGACCTGACCGCACAACAGGAAAACTGGAATCTTACCGGTACCACGCAATGGACCAACAGCCGCTACTCCGGACAGAGCGGGCTCGACACAAACGGCCAATACCTGTACCTCAATTCAAGTTTCAAGACGCAGCGTAGCACCTGGCAGCTTGCTGGAACCTATGCGAATGAGTCGGTATTGACAGGAACGCAGAATGTGAGTGACATCGGCCTCGTACACACACAGATGCAACGCATTACGCGCAACATTGGACCAACCTGGACGTGGGCAATCAGCGACACCAGCCAGGTGCAGGTGGCTTACCAACGCAGCGACGTGTCCTACGGAAGCAGTGGAGCGGCTGCGCAGCTGTATGACTATACCCAAGACTCAAGCAGTCTGACCCTTGCCAGGAACTTGAGCGAGCGCACTCAGATATTTGGCGTTGTGAACTATACCGACTTCCACGTCCCTGTGATGCAAATTTCCGGCACAAATGTGACCTCGAAAACGACGTCAGGAGAATTGGGGGTATCCGAAAACTTTACCGAACGCCTTACTGGAAGCCTGTATGCAGGTGCGCAGAATACGCGCACCAGCGGAACCCAGTGCGACCCGATTATACTGAGCTTGTTTGGGCAATGTTTCCTCGAGCCGACGTTCACCAAGGATTCCGGTTCGGTCTATAACGCGAGCCTCCAGGAACAGTTCGAAACAGGCAATATGAGCCTGGTCCTGAGCAGAGCCGTAGCCCCGAGCGGGGCCGGCACACAGGTTCAGACCGACACTGACACGTTTAGCGTAAACACGCAGCTTTCCGAGCGACTGGGTGGCGCTGTCTATTTCAATTATTACCGTATTCACGGCATTGGCCAGAGTCTGTCCGGCGTAGACCGCAATCTATACAGCGGAGGACCGAGCTTGCGATGGAGATGGACCGAAAATCTGACCGCTACGGCCGCCTATCAATACATGTGGCAGAAAGACACAGACCCGAACTCGCAGTCAGCAGCCTCCAATGCCGTGTTCCTGTCCCTCTCTTACGCATGGCCGGCTTTCGCCATTTCCAGATAAAACTCAATAGGTTAAACATGTCTACCGGATACAAGACCCTGAATATTCGAGAAACGCGTACAGGATTGTTAGAATGCGTTGACCGAACGGCGCCGATACAGCCCCGCCTGTCGACGAATGCGGGCGAACAACAACAAATTGGCACCTGGTTTTTGCTCGATGCTTTGGGGGATTTTCCGGTGCGGCAGGCTGCTGTCGCGGTAACGGCTGCATTCACAAGTGGTAGAAAGCGATGATTGACGAAGCCATAGAACCAACGAAAGATCTGAAAGATTATGTTGACGCCTTGCGCCGAAGGTGGAAAGGGATGCTGCTTGTGTCTGGCGCCATATTCGCGATAAGCGTTCTGGTGGCATTTCTTCTTCCACCCGTGTACCGCTCGACTGCGACGATCCTCATCGAGGAACAGGAAATTCCCCAGCACCTGATCCGGTCCACCATCACATCCTATGCGTGGCAGCGCATCCAGACTATTGCTCAGGAAGTGATGACACGGGCCAACCTCCTCGATCTCGTTAACAAGTACGATCTTTACGCGGACAAGCGCAGAACCGAAACGAGTGACGAGATTGTCAAGCGAATGCAGGACGATATCAGGCTCGACGCCATCAATGCCAACGTCATTGACCCGCGCACCGGGCAGCCGCGACCGGCAACGATCGCATTCACGCTTTCCTATGATGGCGAAAGTCCCGGGGTCGCGCAGAAGGTCGATAACGAGCTCATGACTCTGTTCTTGAATCAGAATCTTAAGACGCGCACGGAACAGGCTACTGGAACGTATGATTTTCTGAGTGACGAGGCACGCAGACTCAAGGACCACATCGCTGATCTTGAAACCAAGATGGCCGCGTTCAAGGAAAAGAATCTCAACAGCCTGCCGGATGTTCAGCAGCTCAACATGCAGCTCCTCGACCGCACCCAGACGGACCTTCTGGACGCAAATAACGAAATACGGTCTCTCGACGAAAGGAAGACCTTTCTTGAAGGACAGCTAGCGCAGATTGATCCCAACAGCCCCATGGTCGATTCGAGCGGCGAGCGCATCCTGGATCCGGCAAGCCAGCTCAAGGTCCTGAAAACCGAGTACGCCACCGCGCTTGCCAAGTATTATCCCGATTATCCGGACGTCGTCCGGCTGAAGCGCGAGATCGCTGGTCTGGAGAAACAGGTTGGACCAGTCTCGGATGCGCAGGATGAAGCCAAAGAGGCGATGCGCCTGCGCACGGAACTGGCAGCAGCACGCCAGAAGTACTCGGACGACTATCCGGACGTCATCCGGTTGAAAAAGGAGCTCGCTGCGCTTGAAGAGCGTATGAAGCAGAAGAGCACCGCGCCCGAGGTGGCTGTTGCCGCCCAGAAGCCCGAAAATCCCGCGTATATCACGCTGAACGCGCAACTTGAAGGCGTCAAAGCGGACCGACAGGCGACGGTCAAGAAGCGCGATGAGTTGGATGCCAAAGTGACCAGTTACGAGAGACGTCTCGCCGAAACACCGCAGGTCGAGCGGGCATACAGTGACCTGATGCGCGACTACAGGACCTCGCAGGCCCAGTACCAGGATATCATGGCAAAGCAAATGGACGCTCAGGTGGGCGAACAAATGGAAAAGGACCGCAAGGGCGAGCGATTCTCACCCATCGATCCGCCCGATCTGCCACAAAAACCTATCAAACCGAACAGGCTCGTAATCGCCATCCTGGGATTCCTTCTTTCAATCGGGGGAGGTCTAGGCTATGCCGCCGTGGCGGAAAACCTCGACAAATCCTTGCACGGCGAACATGCCGTCGTAGGCCTTCTCGGTGCGGCGCCGCTGTCGGTGATTCCCTATATCCATAACAGCGCCGACATGGCGCGGCGCGAGAAAACCCGCAGACTCGCCCTTACATCCACATTGGCTGGCCTGATCATCCTTGTCTTGCTCGTGCAGTTCCTTTGGATTCCCTGGGATGTCCTGTGGTTCAAGGGTCTGCGTATCGTTTCAGGAATTGTAGGGGGCTGAAATGCGGCCCACCCCGTCACGCGCACCCATCGCGCGAAACGCGCGATGGCAAGGGTCCAGAAAATTTCCCGGCACAGCGTTTGGCGGCGGACCGGCGGGGAGAGTGGACGGCCTGCCACATCGCGATCAGGAGAATGCGCCATCCTGCGACGATGCTGGATCGATGAGACAGATAGGATTTTTGGAGAATCCCCGGATTTTCGCACCAAGTTGTCCGGAATTTTTGCAATGCGAGGTCGATTATGGAGCGTATTAAACAGGCGTTGGAAAGAGCACGCGAAGAGCGATTAAGGGCTCAGGGCACAGCGCCGCCGGCGTCGCAGTCAGCGCCTTCAGGCATGGCTGCCTCGACTGGCCAGATCCTGTACTCCCGCACCCGCACCGAAGAAGTGCCTGCAGATCTTCTGCGGGAAAAACGAATAATTACTGCGGTCGACTCCGGACCCTTTACCGACGCCTACAGGATACTCCGCACCCAGGTGCTGCAACGCCTGCAGGAGAATCACTGGAACGTACTTGCGATAACTAGCCCTGCTGCCGACGAGGGCAAGACGCTCACGGCTATCAATCTGGCCATCAGTCTTGCCAAAGAGATCGAACATACTGTGTTGCTTGTCGATGCCGACCTGCGTAACCCGAGCATTCACACCTATTTCGGACTTCATCCAGAACTCGGTTTGAGCGATTATCTTACTTCCGATGTTCCACTCGAAGATCTTCTCATTCATCCCTCAGGCATCGGGCGCATTGTGATTCTTCCAGGAGGCAAACCGCTGGATAATTCCTCGGAGATGCTCAACTCGCCGAAGATGTCCCGTCTGGTAGAAGAACTCAAGAGTCGATATCGCACGCGCGTTGTCCTCTTTGACCTGCCACCGCTTCTCACGACTGCGGATGCCCTAGCGTTTTCGCCTTACGTCGATGCGGCTCTCCTGATTATCGAAGAAGGAAAGACCGCTTCCGCCGAAATCAGGCGAGCCGTAGAGCTTCTTGGCAATACGAAGCTGATCGGAACTGTGCTAAATAAATCCCAGTCTGCCAAATCGGATGGCGAGAATTCCGATCACTGGTCGGACCGCATCATCGACTGGCTCAGGGATAACCGCATCGTGGACATGGTGGGAGTCAAGCTGCAGAATTGGAGCCGGAAGCTTGGAAGAAAGACACCCTTGTGACGCGCCCTCCCCGGCCCGGGGAGGTCCCTGCCCTCGGGAATGCACCGGGCGCCGGTCCGGGGGCGATGTACCGAGTCGCCGAAGGAATCCCGAACACGATACACACGGTCATCGATTCCGTTTGCCCCAGGACGACCCAGAATTGTGCAAGGTTGGGCGGGGCCACACGAACCAGGCAGCTTTGAGGCACCAAAGTCATGTATGAGAACTTTTACGGTTTTCACCAGAAACCCTTTTCCCTCCTGCCTGATCCAAGTTTCCTGTTTCCGAGCAAGAAACACCGTATGGCCCTGGTAATGCTTGAGTACAGTCTGACCAATCAGGCGAGCTTCAGCGTCATCACCGGCGGCATCGGCACCGGCAAGACTACGCTCATACGGCAGTTACTGAACCAGCTTGAGAAAAACGTCACCGTAGGCCTGATTTCCAACACGCACCGATCCTTCGGTGAGTTGATGCAATGGGTATTGATGGCCTTCAAACTCGAGTACGCCGGCAAGTCCAAGGTCAGCATGTGCCAGTCTTTTGTCGACTTTCTGATTTCAGAATATGCGCAAAACCGCCGAACCGTGCTCATCATCGACGAGGCCCAGAACATGACACCGGAAACCCTCGAAGAACTGCGCATGTTATCCAATGTAAACGCGGAAAAGGACCTGGTGCTGCAGATATTTCTTGCCGGGCAGGCGAGCTTGCGCGACCTGCTTAGTCGTCCTGACATGGAACAGTTCGCCCAGCGCATCTCGCAGGACTACCATCTGGAACCCTTGAATGCGGAGGAGACACGCGATTACATCCGGCATCGCCTCGCGATCGCTGGAGGCGATCCGCAGTCGTTCACCGACGGTGCGTGTGAATCGGTGTTCCGTCACAGCGGCGGCGTACCGCGGCTTATCAATCTGCTGTGCGACACTGCCTTGGTTTACGGTTACGCAGAAAACACTAAACTGATCCAGGCTGGGCTGGTGGAAGATGTGGCACGTGAGAAACGCCACGGGGGCATATTTCCAGCGCCTGCGCAGTTTGGCATACACGGCTTCGGCAAACACATGCCGGAGGCCGATGCGGCTGATTCTGTTCCGACCACGTCGGGCATTCAGGCACAAACTGGCAAGAAAAAGTGAAGATGGCGATACTCTCTGACACTAGGCCGGGCGGGGTCGCGGCTCAAGTCCGCTTCAAGACTAGCGCACGAACGTCAACGCTGTGGTGAACCGGATCGGCGATGGCACATGCGCAGCAGATCTCGCGCGTGCGGACGTTGTGCGTGGCGACAGACGAGAACATGGGGGATACGCGGATGATCTCGATTAGCCGCTGGAACAGCGCCAGCTTCCCGCATTTTTCCATGACCGTCGCCAAAACCAGATCAATTTCCGGTTGATACCTATGGCAATAATGACGGGCGGCTGACACCTGAGGTGCCAGCTCAGACCGATCGGTGATCTTTCATCGCAAGATGGCATCCTGCATGCGCTCCTGCCTGGACATGGGGATGATTAGTTTGCAATTCCGGGGCTGGATCGTGTATCGGCACCACCCCCTGCAGGCGCAATTGCAGAAGAGCTGCCATAAATGCTGCGTAAATCCCGATTTTCGTAAATTCCATTCAGGGTCCAGAAATGAAATATAGCGTACTTGTCGTCGGCGGCGCCGGCTATATCGGGTCTCACATGGTCAAAGAACTCCTGAATGAGGGCCACGATGTGATTGTCCTGGATAATCTTTCGCGCGGCCACCGTGAACTATTGCCGGGCGGCAAGCTGGTTGAAGGCGATCTCGGCGACTCCGCGCTGCTGCATCAGATATTTACCCAACATTCGATTGACGCGGTTATGCACTTTGCCGCCTTTTCGCTGGTAGGCGAATCGGTGGAACATCCCCTGCTCTATTACCGCAACAATCTCGCACGTACCGTGGAACTTGTCGATTCTATGGTCCAGCATGGCGTCAATCGCTTTATCTTTTCTTCCACCGCAGCAGTATATGGCGAGCCGCTCAAGACCCCGATCTCCGAAAACCACCCCTGTATACCCACCAATCCGTACGGCGCGACCAAGCTGGCGGTTGAACGCATGCTTGAGGATTCCGCCGCGGCGCATGACCTGCGCTTCGTTTCTCTCCGCTATTTCAATGCCGCGGGAGCCGATGCCGGCGGAAAAATTGGCGAGCGCCACCAGCCAGAATCGCACCTGATTCCGTTGGTGCTCCAGGTCGCAACTGGAGAACGCAAGGAAATCCGTATTTATGGCAGTGATTACCCCACGCCCGACGGTACCTGCGTGCGAGACTATGTCCATGTCAGCGATCTTGCGCGCGCCCATCTGCTGGCGTTGGAGGCACTGATGGTCGGCGGTGCGAGTGCTGTCTATAACCTTGGAAACAGCAGAGGCTATTCAGTTCGCGACGTGATAGACGTGGCGAGGCAAGTCACAGGAACCTCGATCCCGACAGTAGTTGCCCCTCGCCGCGCCGGCGATCCCGCCGTGCTGATCGCCGATTCCTCGAAAATACGCGGGGAACTGCGCTGGCAGCCGCATTACGAAAGCCTAGAGGCGATCATCCAGACCGCATGGGCTTGGCACCGAAATGAAGCGGGACGCTAACTCTTGGCCCTTCAAGCTCCAACACCGCAACTTGGTTTCAACTGCCACGTCCGGCTCTAGCGCTTTCTCATTGGTGGTACGGGTTTGCTCCCGAGATACGGGCATCCGCGCCCGTTCAGTCACTACCCAGAGCCACGGCAGGATACCCTTGTGCGGAGCACCTGCGCCGAACCTCGACACGGAGCGCAAACCCGTCGATATCTGGCTAGCTAAACGTTTTTGCTGATATAACAGTCAGCGCCGCTTACAGGTGGGGCTGCGGCGCTTTGAATGTAAGAGAACGGCGCTTCAGTTGGGGCAGCGGCACCAAGGTGCGTCCCGCAATTCTGAGGTAACTATTGTCGCCGATCGTGGCCGCATAGCTGGGCCAATATTGCATGGCATAGACTTCTGCAGGATCATAGGTTGTCTTCTTATCCGTCCAAACATTAAAAGTAGCGGCATGAAAATCGGTATGCTGGTCGACGAATTCTTCATGGGCGCGCCAGTCCTCGGCGTACTTCATTGGCACGATGCCAGGCTTTTTTGGCGAAAATCTCTGGTAGGCCTGTGAAAATTCCGAGCAACCTCGCTTCATAGCAATATGAACATCTGGCGAAATCCCGGCTGCAGCGATTTCCCGCACGATGCCCTTGACCAATTTAGCTTCGTCAATTTCCCTGCAGTAAACAAACCCTTTGTACGTACCAGCACAATCTTCCCTTCCCTCCGCCATGCATTTTCGCGAGTTATTGTCAGGAAGCAAAATCCTGTCAAATACTAACGGGAGTTTGAAAAGTTCGATCACCGTGCGTGGCGTGATCAATATCTTGTAACAATAAAAGCAATATTCCGGGATGGCACCGAATTGATTAAAGACTGCATGGTGACGCTGCCATCCTCCAGGATGCGCGTCTCTCCAAGAACCAGGCGACCTGCCCCTGTAGATCTGAAGCGAGCCAAACCCCCCGTAGGCACCTCGCTCAGGCTGACTTTGATAGAAAAGCCGTCCTTCCTCATCTGTTATCATGCATTGCCTCCGACAGACAGGGGCTCGCAGCTAGCAGCAGCAACGGACTTCTACCCCCCGGAAATTCTTTTGGCTATTTGCCATGCCTCGGCAACAGATCGACTGCATGAATTGACCGACAACTTCGGTGAGGCTAGCGCACGGGGGCCGGGAAAAGCGATGGTCTGCCTGCAGCGATCAACGACAATGGGGCCTGGCCGCAGAGTGAACCTGGCAAAGCTAAAGAACGCGTGGGCCCAGCACAGAAACACTACATTGGGTGCCGACTGCCAATTACAGTCGGTGTTAGTTCTCGAAAAATAGGCGTGGCCGAAGTTGCTGAAACTGATTGAAACAGGTCGTTAGGGACCACTCCTTCGGTTCAAGGATAAAGTCATCGTTGCTGAAACAGAATGGATAGTCCTGTCCTATCACATACGATGATTTCAACGTCGACCTCAATGTATAGAACGCGCAGCTGTCCATTCAAGACTCCTCATCCATTTCTGAACTTGATGCTGTGTCTCGCGGCATTTGCTGCATATTCCGACCAGAACCGACAAACGATCCAGTGATGGCGGGCACGTTCATGCACAAAATAGCGCGCGCAGTCTGGCTAATTACCAGACGTTCTGTCGCTCCTCAACGATGAATGACCTTTGCACAGCGATTCACTGGCATCAAAAATCGACGGGTTGCGTGTAGCAATCTGTCTGATCGAGGATGGCGTCGGCAATCTTCCCGTCACCGCGACACTCATGCCAGTCGGCGACGCAGTAATTACGATCTTGCGACCGTGAACACATAATTGCCGGACCGTGACACTTCGGCATTCGCTACTGTTCGCAGAGCAGGAGGCGCTTAGCATGTTGACTGAAGGCAAAATACGCGCGCGGGACGGTAAGACTGGCCTATTTTGAGAATCCCGGTGGTAACAAGTGTTCTCGGGCAAAACTTACGGGAGCGGGCACTGGCCAGACTGCTTTGAGGCGCAATCAAAAGGATCCTTGAGGGCGCTGTCTTCCTTTCGGACACGGGCGAGCCGATCGCACGCTATGCGACAATTACCTGGCATAGCGTGCGAATTATCGGGCTTGCTGACTGCTGATTCTAGATAAACAGACTGACGTCCGATTTGGACGCGATGGGCAGGAATGACGCGGCGCCCACGTAGTCCTTTACCTCGGGAATGAAGTCTTCCTTGTTGAATCCGAACACATCAACCGTCATCTGGCATGCGATCATCTCGACGCCAGCTTCAATGCACAGGTCCCGAAGCTCCTTAACGGATGCGACACCCTTGTTCTTGAATGTCTTTTTCATGAGGCTGGTCGCGACCTTTTCGAAACCCGGAACGCCGGCCATAAGCAAATTGGGCATTGGCCAGACAAAATTCTGGAACCACTTGGGGCCAAACGGCATTTTCATCGGCATCGCCGGATTGCCAAGCGGGCTCACTTCCGCTTCGATTTCCTTCTTGAGGAGGAGCAACCCGTAGAAGGTGAAGAACACTTTGACATCCCACCCCAGGGCAGCGCCGGTAGATGCCAGAATGAAGGGTGGATATGCCCAGTCGAGAGTGCCCTTCGTTGCAATGAGGGCCATGCTAGGTGTCTTGTTGGATTCAATCTCAGCAAGCTTTTTGGGCAATACTTCCGCTAGGCGTAAATCGATGAACTTTTCCAGCTGTTTAGTGTCGAGCTGTGCGACTTTGTCTGTGGTAGTAGACATCTTTGTTCTCTCCTCTTCATCAATTGATGGTGGTGGGGCGTCCTCTTATACCTGCAATTTTTTCCGCAGATGCTTGGTTACGCTCGGTAAATCTGCATCGCCGTTTCCGGCGATGAACCGAGACGATCCATGACGCCTGCGAAAAGAACTCACCGCTTCCAACGCGCAGGATCATCACTACTTACTACGGCTTCGTCGTTCTGCAAATGCCATCATGCCCAAGGCTCGGATGGCAAGGCGCGGGCCAGACTGATTAATTTTGTTTATTGGCCCAAAGAGTATACTACGCATTCAATGCGAACCAAGTCAACCACGTTACTGCGCACGGGATGCCTTGTGCTCTTTCTTTTTGTTTCGAGTTTTCAGGGCGTTGCCGCTACAGCCAGGGATCGTTTTCCCCTGAACGCGGGGCAACCAGCGCGGGGTATCGGACCAGGTGACATCGCTGTTATTGTGAACGACAGTGATCCCCTGAGCAGACGCATCGGTGAGTACTACAAGGTCCGGCGGAACATTCCGCCAGCAAATATTATTCATGTCCGATTCAGACCTGGCGCACCGGTAATGTCGCGCACAGAATTCCAGCGGATCAAGGCTGTCGTGGATTTGCAGACCCCGCCATCGGTCCAGGCCTACGCCCTCACGTGGGCGGCACCCTACCGCGTGGCCTGCATGTCGATAACCACGGCGTTTGCAGCGGGTTTCGATTCTGCATTTTGCGCATCCGGTTGCCGACCAACAAAATACGACTCCTATTTCGATTCATCCAGCCGCAAGCCCTATATGGATTTTCGCATTCGCCCTACCATGGCACTGGCCGGGCTCGATTTCGCGGAAGTCAAAGCCCTGATTGATCGCGGCGTCGCGGCGGACGGAACGTTTCCGCGGGGCACCGGCTATTTGGTAAGCACATCCGACAAGAACCGCAATGCGCGTGCTGACTTGTTTCCGATGCTAGTTGGGCAGTTTGGCAAGAAAATCAGGCTTCGTATCGTGAAGGCGGACTACATCCAAAACAGAAAGGATGTTCTCTTCTACTTCACTGGCGTTCCAAATGTCGAGGCGCTACAGACTGACCGGTTTTTGCCAGGAGCGATCGCAGACCATCTGACTTCCGCAGGTGGGAGACTCATTGACAGTCCACAGATGAGCAGCCTTGCCTGGCTTCGTGCCGGAGCTACGGCGAGTTACGGAGCAGTAACCGAATCGTGCAATATTGCAGACAAATTTCCGAGTCCCGGCATTGTGATTCGCAAGTACCTGGAAGGAGAAACCTTGATCGAGGCCTACTGGAAGAGTGTGGCAATGCCTGGCCAGGGCATATTCATTGGCGAGCCATTAGCGTCGCCGTTTGCCCTACGAACCACAAATTGATAATTCCGGCGAGACCGTGCGCAAAATCATCTTCGTAAACAGATATTTTTATCCCGATTTTTCCGCGACAAGCCAGATGCTGTCCGATCTTGCGTTTGACCTCGCAAAAGATGGCGTCAATGTGCACATCGTGACGGGTCGTCAGCTTTATGACGACCCCAGCACCCTCCTTCCTTCAACGGAGTCGATCAATGATGTGAAAATCCATCGGATCTGGGCAACCCGCTTCGGACGCGGTCGTTTATTGGGCCGCGCGTTGGACTATCTGACTTTCTATCTGAGTGCTGGAATGCGTCTGCTGAGACTTGTTGACCGGGAAGATCTCGTTGTCGCCAAGACCGACCCGCCGCTGATTTCCGCGGTTGTTGCGATTGCCACGAGGATGCGATCCGCCAGGTTCATAAACTGGGTCCAAGACTTGTTTCCCGAAGTCGCAGCCGCTCTCAACATCAAAGGCGTGAACGGGTTTGCGTTCAGGCTGATACGCCGGATTCGCAACATGTCGCTCAGAACAGCGGTCATGAATGTGGCCCTCGGGGAACTGATGGCAGAATGCCTTGCAAACCAGAAAGTGGGACGGGACAGAATTAAAATCATTCCGAACTGGGCCGATGAACAGGAACTGGTTCCGGTGCCGGCGCACGGCAATCCCCTGCGCATTGAATGGGGGCTCAGGGACAGGTTCGTCGTGGGATATTCCGGAAACCTCGGACGCGCGCACGAATTCGATACCATGCTTGCCGCAGCCGAATCCCTCAGGGAGGACTCGGCGATCATTTTCTTGATCGTTGGCGGCGGGGCCCAACTGGACAGGCTGAAAACCAACGTTGCAAAGAGAGGCCTGCGGAACTTCGTATTTAGACCCTATCAACCGCGGGATAAGCTGGCCCAGAGCCTTTCTGCAGCGGACGTGCATCTCATTTCCCTAAAACCCCAGCTTGAAGGCATGATAGTCCCAAGCAAGTTTTATGGCATTGCCGCGGTCGGTCTGCCGACGATTTTCATAGGCCAGAAATCCGGAGAAATAGCTTCGATCCTGTTGCGCGAAGATTGTGGATTTGCGGTGGAAATCGGAGACTTCGCCAATCTTTGTACAAATCTGCAACTGCTGCGCAACGACGAGTCGCTCCGGTCGCGCCTGGGCGCCAATGCGAGACGGGCGTTCGAAACGCAGTTCAGCCGTCGCAAGGCTACCGCCGCATGGCGGGAGTTGCTGAAAAACTGTTAGTAGTATTGAATTCTGAACTGCGGCTGCGCCAGCACATTAGGCCAACAACCATGCGCAAGAGTTATCCGGATATGCGGTTGTGGCCCAATTTTGGCAGCGAGCGACAAAAAGAGAAAATCCAGAACCCAATGAGATCCAGATGATGCCGCCCCAACCCAGGGCCCCAACACAATCCGCCGTTGCCCCGGTGCCATTGCCGAAACGCCGGCGCATTTCCAGGACAACGGGGTATGTCCTGGGCCTGTGGCTCGCCGGTGTATTCGTAACGAGTGCACTTGCGCGAATTTTCTTGCGCGAGGTTGATTTTCTCGATGCCCTTCTGGCTTCGGCCGGATTGTGGCCAGTACTGTACTTCACTTTCAGCCGCAACAGGTTCTTTCCGAAAAGGATTGATACCGATGTCAAGGTCGCCCTTACCGTGTTCATGGCATTCGCCGGCGCCTCCGTTTTTGTCAGCCCCATTCCGCTGATATCGGTGTCATATTACTTTCTGACCCTGGGCGCGTTGTTTCTGTCGCTTCAATTCAACTCAGCCCTTACGCCAGCCCAGTACGAGACCGGATTCAAGATCTATGCATTCTGCGCAATGATCGCTCTTGTGGCGTTTGCGGCCTATGACTATGTACCAGGCGTTCGGCTGGGCAACGGCAAGGGAATTCTCAATCCGAACTCCATCGGACTTGTCTCGATGTCGGCAATCACCGCTGCCTTTGCGATTCGCCGCACATGGCTGCGGATATGCATCATGGCACCAACAGTCATGGTTCTGATTCTCACCGATTCTCGGTCTGCAGCGCTGGCCAGTTTGGTGGCGATTCTGATTGTGCTCTTTATTCGCACCAAGGCAGGAAGCTCACGGCGTTTGATCACAATATTTTTCTGGTCGGCAGCAGTCGGCATAATTGCGATTCTGAACCTCGATGCGATTGTGCATCACGCAGAATCCTTCTTTGCCATTCACAACCGCTATCGGGGCATCGGAACCGGCGCAACGGGGAGACTGGAAGCCTGGACTGCCACTTGGGCGCTATTTCTGAGCCATCCCATAGTCGGTGTCGGATTCCGGGCCCACGAACATTTCATAACAGTAGAATCATCTTCCCATAATGGCTACATAGCCATGTTCGCCGAGATCGGTTTGTTTGGAACGTTGGCAGTTTTCTATTTTGTTGCTGCTGGCCTAAGAAATCTGCTTCGGCAAACCAAGCAGGCCGATACCATGTGGTCTGGCACCATACTTCTTGGCATATGCATTGGTTACCTGATAATTGCGGTGTTTGAGCGATATCTGCTCAATATGGGAAACCCTACTTCTCTGATTTTTCTTCTCGGAATCATGCAACAGCGCAGTCGGACATGACGCGGCGACCATGACTCTCCGAGACGATGCACTGCCAATTCACAGACAGCAATCGAGAGCTGCGAAGGAAGATGCCGTGCAGCCTCCACATGTAATGATCCAACAGACATGTATCCCGCATTATCGCCAGCGTCTGTTCCAAATCTTGACACAGGAGCGATCGCTACGCTTCACTTGCGTCGCGGATCTCGGCTGGTTCGGTCCTTATCTCCAGGTTCTGGACAAAAACTCGCGCCACGACATTCGGGTTCGGTCCGCGAAAACATGGCGCATACCGCTTTTATTTCGCAAATATCTGACTTTCCAGCCTGGTGCAATTCTTTACGCCATCCGGACACGTCCCATCGCATTGATTGCCGAAGGTTCCGTTTATTCTTTGACCGCCTGGATTCTTGCCATTTACGGCAGACTTTTCGGAATGCGGGTCCTATTCTGGGGTCACGGCATCAGGAAATTCGAACATGGACCGAAATGGCTGCTGAGAAGGCTGTTCTACCGCCTTGCTGCTGGCCACCTCTTATACAGCAATTATGCGAAAGACTTGCTGGTGCAAGCCGGACTCAATCCGGAGGTACTGCATGTTGTGCATAATTCCCTTGACTATGACCAACAAGAGCGGATTGACCAGCAAATCTCGCAGCATGACATTAAATCATGGCGGACGTCGCTCAACGTCGCCGACAGTGAAGGCTTGGTCATCTTTACCGGCAGGCTTCAGCCGGAAAAGCGGCTGGATCTTCTAATACGGGCGATCGGACAGCTGCGAAGGCACGGGCACGCAGTGCATGCAGCTTTTATTGGCGACGGAAGTGAAAAATCTGTCCTGGTCGGTATCGCATCCGACGAAGGCATTACCAAGCAGGTGCATTTTCTCGGCCCAGTTTATGACGAGCGGCAAATCGGCCTATATCTGGCTGCAAGCGATCTGGCGGTGATCCCGTCTGCAGCTGGGCTGTCCATAATGCACGCGATGGCGTTCGGCACACCGGTACTAATTCATGACGATGTTACTCAGCATGGTCCCGAATGGGAAGCGGTCCAGGAGGGTATTACCGGATTCTACTATCGATGCAACGATGTCGCCGATATGACAGCAAAAATCAGCGAAGCGATATTTCCCTTTCCTAAGAAACAGGCAATGGCAGAGGCGTGCAGAACTGTGATTCGTGAACGCTACAATCCTCGCTTACATGCAGAGAAGATAATTCGAGGTGTCACGCGCTCGGTGTGCAGGTGACGCCGACAACGTAACGGATTGATCATGCTTTTTATTGCGTGGTGAAATGAGTTGCAGGGATACCCGGACCGGAATCCGGCGACTCCAGCGGAGAATAGATCGATGTCCGTCAATTTGTCCAATTACGATAAGCAAGGTTATGATCCTGGCGGCAGGCTCTGGAAGCGGTCGTTGTGGTATGCGCTCAATGCTCTCTTGTTTAACTCCTGGCTCCTCCCTGGGTCGACCATAAAATGCTGGATACTGAGATTGTTCGGCGCCACGATAGGAATTGGGGTCCGCGTCAAACCCCGTGTCAACATCAAGTATCCCTGGTTTCTTGCAGTCGGCGATCATGTCTGGATTGGCGAAGGAGTATGGATAGACAATCTCACATGGGTGCGGATCGGCTCGAATGTGTGCCTGTCCCAGGGAGCATATCTGTTAACTGGGAATCATGATTACAAAGACCCGGCATTCAAGCTGATTCTTGGAGAAATTCGCATCGATGACGGGGTTTGGATCGGTGCACAATCCATAGTCTGTCCGGGCCTCCATGTCCGCCAAGGCTCTGTGCTTACAGTTGCTAGCGTTCTCCACAGGGATACCGAACCATTCGGGATATACACCGGCAATCCTGCAGCAAGGTTGCGCGATCGGAAAATCAATGACCGTTCGGGCACATTCGCGCAGGATGTGAAGTTGAGATAACACACGTCTGTGACTAATTGTGTAGCGCCTCTGGTGTCGCAAGGTCGGTCATGAAGCCGCCCCGTCGCAACAGTGGGAAAATGCAACCAACCCTTCACTTGAAATGGGGAGTGCAATCGCTAGGACGGGCGGAACCGTGGTCCCCATTGGGTTGCGCGGTTAATAGCCTATAGCCAATGCCTTTCGGCTTTGACAGAAAACGTAGGTTGAGACAGGCCCGGAATTTCAAATCGGAAGATGCTCCACTATCCATGCTTCTATCGCTGTACGCACAGCGGGTAAGCATAAGGAGGAATCATTGCTAAACGTCATCTCTGTCAGAAACCATCATTTGCTAGCCGATGGGCTTGATGAAGAATCTATCGTTCTCGATCTTGGCGCTCACAAAGGTGAGTTCTCAGGATGGATCGCGAAAACTTTCGGCAGCACCTGTCACGCTATCGAGGCTGTACCCGCCTTGTATGCCGCGATACCACCAGCGCCAAAAGTGCATCTATATAATTTTGCAATTTCCGCCAACAACGGACCGCTTCAGATGTACCTCTCCGACAATCCGGAAGCTAACTCGATTTTGGTCGACGCGTCGCACTCTGCCAGACAGACCCAGGTTGTCGAGGGGATAACTCTAGGCACCCTCATAAGTCGCCTGGAGCTGCAAAGAATTGACCTTCTCAAAGCGGACATAGAAGGGGCCGAAATTGCATTGTTCGATTCCACGCCGGACGATGTACTGAGGAAAATTCGCCAAATCAGCGTCGAATTCCACGATTTCATACCAGAGCTGAAAATCGAGGAAGATGTAAGGCGGATCAAACGAAGGCTGCGCGCGCTTGGCTTTTATTGCATTGAATGGTCAAGAACCAATGCCGACGTACTGTTTATTAACCGTCGAAGCTTCCCGGCCTCCCTGCTCGATTACCTTTTGCTGAAATTTGTATTACGCTATGTTTTCGGATTTGGCCGTGCCCTGAAGAGGTTGCTGGCAGATTCGAGGTAGCCTGTGGCATTACGCGGCACGGATCCATAAAGGGGTTTCTGCAGATATTTGATATCCGTACGATGCAACCGACGCTGTGCAAGAAAGTCATGATGAACATCGTATCGAAATCCAGGGTACGATTGACGTGCGTTGAATCGCATCCAAAGCGCGCCTGCAGCCTGTTCCAGGTCGCAATCCACTTTCTCCATCAAGTCATGTAGCGACGGGTGATCCGTTCACTGCACCACCCAGGCTCAAAACACCATGACACAGCGCTCGACGACAATTTGGTTAGGGACAATGATGACAAATGGCATGATTCTTCTTGCCGGAGTTGTTACGGGGATCGTTACCGCACGCCTTCTTCTGCCGGAGGGCCGTGGGGTGCTGGCCGCAATTCAGTTTTGGCCGCAACTTCTTCTTGGCCTGGGGTCATTTGGGCTGAATCAATCAACCACCTACCAACTGAGCCAGCCTGAGGCCCAAAGCAAAACGATAATATCGAGCGCTTTCTGGCTTTCCCTCGTCCTCGCCGGGTGCACTGCTGTCGTCGGCTTGATTGCGCTGCCCTATTTGCTTGGCGCTCAACGTGACAGCTGGATGCCATTGGCTCGCACCTATCTAATTCTTCTGTTTCCCTTCGGCTTTACCATTCTGGTACTGCGTTCCGTCGATCAGGGAAGACTGAAGTTCTGGCGATTTAATCTGTTAAGCCTGTCCGTGCCGGTGATTTACCTGATCAGCCTGATAGGGTTGTGGCATTTTAAGGCGGTTACGGTGAATAACGTGGTACTGGCAAGCGTCCTTTCAACGGTTGTCGTATCGCTCGTGCGGATCATTGCGGATCGCAAAGAACTGTCCCCCGGCGCGGTGTCATACAATGAGACGAAGCGACTGCTCCAGATCGGGTGCCGGTTCCATATTACTGTTGTCCTGATCATGGTTGCGAGCCAGGCCGACAGGATCGTCTTGATGGCCATGTGGAACAATACCTCGATCGGTCTTTACATGGTCGCATTCACGGTGGCATCTTCCGGACTCAACGTAATCGCCAACAGCTTTCATACCATCACCTTTCCAAATATCGGCAGACTCGCTGACACGGAATCCCAACGCCAGTATCTGGGAAAATACCTGCGCCATGCCATGTTGCTGCTTGTGATTACGTCCATCGCGCTGGCTGGATTGTCCCCGTGGCTGGTTCCTCTTCTTTTTGGCCAGGCGTTTCGTCCGGCAGTCTCGCTAACGGTTGTCCTGCTAATTGCAAACATTCCGATTGCCATGCGCCAGATTATCGTCTCAAGCCTGCGTGGCCTGGGAGAGTCAAAGGCAAGCAGCATTTCCGAGGTGATCGCCCTGACCACGTTTATCGCCTTGTCCTTTCTCATCGGAAAGCGGATCGGCTTGCTTGGAATCGCCGTAAGCCTGCTTGTCGCCTATTCCTTGTCTTCCCTGTACCTCGCGACGCATCTGCGTTCCCGGCTGTTTATGCGAGCCAGTGATTGGTGGGGGCTAAATCTGGCGACGTGTAGTGAGGCGGTATGTGCCGGCCGCGCCATTCTATGGCAGGCAATTGGCAGGAAATCACCAAGATGACGAACTTTTGCAGGGCCAGCAAATGAATGCTCGGCAGAAAGGCAGCGTGCACGTTGCCATGCTTGGTGCGCGCATGCATTACGCAGTCCCTGTATTGCTGGACAAGCACGGACTGCTGGGCCGGTTTTATACCGACAATTACCTCGGTAATAAGCCGTGGCTTTCAAGACTTTTGAGCGCGATACCGACCCGGTTGCGAAGCCGGGCCATTACACGCTGGTTAGGGCGAAAGGCAGAAATTGACGCATCAAAGGTTGTATCGTTTGAAAGTCTTGGCTTTCACACCTGGTGGCGGCGCAAGCGCGCAGGCGATTCCATAGCGTTTCGAACTCTGTTTGCGGACGGAAATCGCCGATTTAACGAACTTATTTTACGCCGCGGGATGAATGATGTCGGTCTTATCTTCGGATTTAATGGCGCGGCGCTCGAGCTCTTCCGGTTTGCAAAAACCAACAGGGAAATTGCAACGGTTCTCGAACAAACCATCGCCCCGGGCGCGATACAGAAGCGATTACTGTCAGAAGAGCTTGAACGGTGGTCAGGATGGCAGCCCGGACTGACTGACGATGCTGGACCGGATCCCCTGAGCGAACGGGAACAGGCCGAGTGGCGGCTTGCGGATGTCATCATCGGGGGATCTCAATTCGTATGTGATGGCTTGACCAGTCTTGGCGTTGACCGCAACAAATGTGTCGTAGTGCCTTACGGGATCGACCTGGCCCGATTCCGCGCTCTACCCAAGAAACCAAAATCCGACAATGAGCCTTTGCGGGTTCTGTTTGCCGGTGAAGTTGGACTGCGAAAAGGCGCCCCGTACCTGCTCGAGGCGTTGAGACTGCTAGGCCCAGCGGCAGTGCAGGGACGATTTGCGGGGTCAGTCGCACTTGCTCCCGAAAAACTTCTTCGTTATCAGCAAGTGGCCACTTTTTTCGGCGCGGTGCCGCGCCAGAAAATGAAGGAGCTAATCGACTGGGCTGACGTTTTTGTTCTGCCCTCGATTTGCGAAGGTTCCGCAACAGTCATTTATGAGGCACTGGCCAGCGGCATTCCGGCAATTGCGACTCCAAATTCCGGCTCTCTTATAAGGAACGGAGTCGACGGACACATTGTGCCTATCCAGAATCCGGAGGCTATTGCGCAAGCACTGCATCGCTATTTTGCTGAACCGGAATACTTGATGGCCCATCGCGGGGCTGCCATTGCAGGCAGGCAGCGTCTAGGGCTGGATCGCTACGGAGCGGACCTCGCTCAGACTCTGGGTCGCATGTTGATCCCGCAGCGGTCGCCGTGAGCAGCTGAGATAAGTTAATGCATGACGAATTCAAGTCACACATCAAAAGAAAAAGGTTCGACCGCCAGTTCCGACTGTTTGGCGCAAGAGAAACAAATTCTCACGTTGACGGCGATCTCGGTACGCGGCGAATCTGCAATGGTGAATTGTACGGCGACTTCAAACAAGGAAATTTGGCCGGCATCCGAAAATCCGGTTGCCTGGACTTCTTTTTGATTGTAATGCGCGTTGTGCATCTGATTTTACGCTCCTGGTCTGAATCCGCCAAAATGGCGGATCCCGAAGCAAATCTGGATGCTCATAGGCCAAGAACCTTTACCCGCGTGCGTAAATCGCTATGCGCGTATTGAACGTTATTCAATGCACCAATCTCGGCGGCATGGAGCAGGCATCCTTGCAGCTCATGATTGGACTCCAGGAATGCGGACATTCCTGCGAAGTTATTTCCTTGAATCCGATCGGCAAGCTCGGGCCCGCGCTCAAAGCCAACCACATCGCTGCAGAAGGTTTGCCTTATCTTGGTCGCGGGGGATGGCGAAGTCTGCCGCTGCTGCGAAGGAAATTGCGTTCGGCTACCGCCGACGCGATGATCATGACTGGGCACAATCTGCTTGCAATGCTGGTGCTTGGGAAAGTCTGCACCGGCCGTCGGATTCTGGCGATCCATTTCCACCACACTGGCGTGAAGGCGGCTCCGGTTTGGCGCATGATCTATCGCCAGGCTTTTAAACGCTTTCAGGCCATCACATTTCCCTCCGATTTTGTGCGACGCGAGGCCGAACACCTGTATCCACCCCTTTCTGCAATCAGTCACACCGTCTGGAATCCGATACCTTTGCCCACGCTTCCGACGATTGTCGA
This sequence comes from Pseudomonadota bacterium, assembly GCA_021783175.1. The sequence goes on along the minus strand of JAJXUF010000001.1, from coordinate 32,059 downwards.
GCGCGCGGCGGCCAGAAAAGCACTGCGAATACCTTCCCAAGCCCGGGTCATTGGCAATGCGGGCTGGCTCATTTCGCGAAAGCGATTTGATGTTTTTCTCCATGTCGCGCAAGAGGTCAGCCGATCGGATCCGCGCGCTTATTTCGTGATTGCTGGTGACGGTCCCGAGCGGGTTGCGCTGCAGGATCTTTCCCGATCACTGGGCATTGCGGATCGGGTACAGTGGCTGGGATGGCAGACGAACCTGCGGCAGTTCTATTCTTCTATCGATACTATGTTGTTCAATACGGACTGGGACGCTGTCGGGCTCACTCCACTTGAAGCGCTCAGTTATTCGGTCCCCGTGGTTGCATCAGTAGTGCACGGGGGCCTCGGGGAGCTTGTTAAGGATGGAATTCATGGTTATCTGTCGTCAGCTCATGATATCGACCTGCTCGCGCACAGGCTGTTGACGATACTGCATGATCCCGCGCTGGGAGACTCTCTCGCAAGTCGGGGACGAAATCTGGTCGCTGAACAGTGTTCGGTTACCCGTCATGCAGAAAAGATTCTGAGTTTGATCACTGCCATGCCTGCCTAGGTGCAAAACGTGCGCAGCGATGACCAGTTTACGACGGTGTTGCCTAGTACGCGACTGAATGTTCACGTTCAAATGCAAGTCTTCATCCCGCGGCCTCCGTTCTTGCGCCGAAATAATTTTCAGCTGTTTGCTATTGTGAAGAGTGTATAACATTCATTGCCTTCTTTGCCCATGATGCTATAGTGGTTCAGATTTCAGCTTTGGTGAATTCGGATCTTGAACCAGCCAGATTTAGGGGACGATAGTGACACATCCTAACTTGAAAACTCGCTGGGCCGGGAACAATGGCGGTGAACGCGCCCGTACCACAAAATCCGGACTTGTTTCCATGATCTTTGTGAACCTGGTCCACTACCACAACGCCAGGCTGGTTGCCTTCGCCGCCAAGTCGGAAATCAAACCCGAAGTCATCGAGGTAGCCGGGCGGGATGTCTTGCCTGTATTGCAGCACGGTGCTTCTGATTCGCCAGATTACACCCGCCACACGTTGTGTCCTGAAATCGATTCCGCGTGCTGCGACCCCCGATCGGTACGTCGCGAACTTTATGAACGCCTCAACAAGACTCGCCCTGTGGCGGTGTGTGTCAATGGCTGGTCACTTCCCGGTTCGATTCCGGCAATTGAATGGGCGATCAAAAATGACGCCGCTATCGTGCTGATGTCGGACAGCACGGCACAGGACCAGCGCCGCGTTTGGTGGAAGGAACTCATCAAGCGCCGGATTGTACGTATTTGCGGCGCCGGCTTTGTCGCCGGGAAACCACATGCGGAGTACTTGAATTTGCTTGGAATGCCGAGAGACCACATTTTCCTGGGTTACGATGTCGTCGATAACGCGTATTTCTCGGAAAGGGTCGATTCGGCCCGCAGGCAGCGGGAGCAACTTCGCATACAAACAGGCCTCCCAAAAGAGTTTTTCTTGGCATGCGCCAGATTCGAGTCTTCAAAGAACCTGGCGACGCTGCTTACAGCCTATGCCATCTATCGCCGGCGCAGCGGAGAAAAAGCTTGGTCACTCGTTATTGTCGGGGACGGGGTGCTGCGTGCGGAACTACAGCGCCTTTCAAAAGAATTGGAAATTGAGTCTTCTGTTGTGTTCGCGGGACTCAAGCAATACCACGAAATTACCGATTATTACGCCCTGGCAGGTGCGTTTGTGCACACCAGCGTTAGGGAAACCTGGGGGCTTGTGATTAATGAAGCGATGGCCTCCGGTTTGCCCGTACTGGTCTCCAATCGGTGTGGCTGCGTGACTGATCTGGTGCAGGACGGCGTCAATGGCTACGCGTTTGATCCCAATGACATCGGCTCTCTTGCGGAGTTGATGGGCAGAATCTCATCGAATCACATCGCGCTATCGGAAATGGGTAAGCAAAGCCGCGCGATAATAGCCCGCTGGTCACTGGAGACCCACGCCACGGCACTTCACTCTGCTATCGACGCGGCCCGCAAGGCTCCTTTGACCAAACCAACTTTGCTGGACAGGATTCTCTTGAAGGCGCTTTGCTACCGCTTACCTGAAAACTCCAGTGAGCCACTTAGACTTGGCCTGCTGTCAATACCGCTCTATTGCTTATATACGGCAATATTGTTTGCACACGATGCAACAGCGTTCCAGTTGGCGTGAAACTACAATCCAGTTGCTGTCAACAGGCCGACAACCGAAATTGCTTTTTTGGCAGGATTAATTTCAGATCGCCGCCCAGGAAGCTCGCAGCATCCGATTCGGGCCTAAAGGAATTGTCCGCTTTTCAATCATTTCTCTTCGGCGAATCCTTGCGCCCCGTTGTTCTATAATCCGCTGAATTGCGCACGGAAGCGTGAAGCATTGCCGTCCGATTGACGATTAGCCAATGGATGGAAGTAGAACGGCCGGGCCTGATCATTCAGCGTAATGGTAAACCGGCCGTTGTACACTAAGGTAGTCTTTCCGGTCGACAGATTGGTAACAGTTCCCTTGCGCCGCGGTAATTTGACAACCAACCTCGGCATCTTGTCCCCGACCTTGTATGACGGAGAAAATCCGGCAACCCATATTTCAGAAGTCTTCAAATTAATTCGCGCGCGGATCATCGCTCCATTGATCTTTCCAACCAGGGGGACAGGCGATAGCACTTGGCTCTTCGAAAGGCTTCCACTGGTACTTTGGAACCAGCTCGCGGCTTCGGCCATGTTGTAAAGCGCGTCAGCATTCTCAATCGCCCGCTCTTTGTGGGACGTTTCGGGCGATCCGAGCGAACCATTGGACATGGCAGTAAACACGCTGAACCATCGATAGCCGGCCAGAACGGCCATTGTTATCAAAGTTTGATAGTCGGAAGGCGCGAGACTGGCCTGATCGGGATGCACATTGCCCAGCCAAGCATGGCTCCAGACGGAAATTGCTTCCGCATCCGCAGGCGCTTGTGAGGAACAACGATCCAGTATTTCGACGATGTTCGTCTGGCCTGCACGGGGCTTGCGTGAGAGATAGCAGTCGATGGATCCATTCGTGAATCCCGCGGATTTCCATGCGGCGAACCGGCCTGGTCGATTTCCGAGATGCCAGTTCGTAATTAGTATCGGTAACGCCTGGTTGCCAGAGGCGCGCCGCGCCGCCTTCAACCAATCCACAAGTGCGGCCTTCGCCGTTTGAAAGATACCCGGATCGATGCCCGTAGTGGGAGTCCGCAATAGATATTTTCCTTTCCTATCCGCGGAAATCAGGTCGTGGCCATGTCCTGATTCGTCACGTACGCGTTCGATCGCACTGCCTGCCTGCAGGCGAGAGTCGCCGGGTCGATCAAAATCATATTTTGCCACCACCGTCTTGGCACCACCCCGAATGGAATAAAGGACAAAGTCATCGAAGTCAATCTCCCGTTCCTGCCCAGTTGGGTCGCCTATTACGAAGTGCCCGCCGGCAAACGTCGGTCTTTTCAGACGACCAATGCTGGAACCGACTCCCGCTATGGATATAGCGACCCGCACGTATTCTGGATCCTGCGTCCCAGTTACCGTGATGGAGATCCTGGTCCAGCGCCTGGCCTGTTCCACGTCGAACGGTATTGACTCGATGTAGTTACTCCCGTCAGAAAAGAACCTTATCCGATTGCTTCCGAAATAGCCGCCTTCGTTACGAAATTCCACAAACCAGCCCCTGCCCCACATTCCGTACCCGCCAGCCCGATCCCCGACGATTACGCTGTTACCTCCGAACGCGTAATGATCAAAATTGGCCCCGAAGGATAATTGAAAGCTCGCCATTTTTGCCGCAGGCCCGGTGTCGAATGCCGCCGTCGCTGGCGTATATAGGAAACCGTCGGATCCATTGGGTTCAATTCTCAGTCGAACAGCGCCCGACCCTCCAGGGACACCGTAATCGCGTTCATCGTCATCAAAAAAATAACTCATCTTGTCGCAGATATCCTGTGAGTACGCCCTCTTGAGGTTCTCCGCCTCCTTTGCCGTTGTTGGCACACCCATGATGGATCCGCCAGTGGGTCTGCCTAACGATTGCGCTGCCCTCACCGCAATATCCTGCCCATGGGCCGCCCACAGGCTGTCGTCTTCCGGCTTGAATGCGCTGTATGCGCCCAAATAACCGACGCGCTTGAACACATCCCGCCAATCTGCCGTTGCCATCTCGCCGCCAGAAACGAAACCGTAACGATCATGGTCGCCACCGCCCTGCAAGAAAACAAGAACGAATGGATTTGACGGCTGCGGAATGCGCGGTTTCGCAAGGATGCGATCGGTGAAAGTGCTTGCCGCGACCGGAGCCTGCCAAATCAGGCACAGCATTGCGACAACGGCGGCACAGACATGGCATCGTCGGCAGAGGTTTTGCATAAAGTAACCTTTCCAAAAAAAAAGCCCACAGCCTTGCGACTGCCTGACCGACCCTATCCTTGAATACGCATCCGCTACACCGTAACAATTGCCGGCATGGCCAATTCGTATGAGGATCGTCCGACTTGATCCATTAGTTAGCTGGCATTGATCCTTGGCATCAATGATACAGGACATCCATCGGCGAATTAGAGCCAATTTCAGAATTGCGTATCTTCCATTATGAAAATCCGGCAAAGCACTTTCAAGGTGGTCCAAAGGGCCCACATTTGAGTATTAGAACAAGGCAATTGGATAACAGATCTGCGCGCGATTGCGCAATGCGGCACAATGCCATATTCTAGCTTCGTCCGAGCCCAACCTTTTCCCAGGGACGTGGTCGCCGACAGAGCGGCCTTTCAAAGGCGGCAGGTTTTGTATCGCGGCAGGGCCCTTGAATTTTCTTAGGTCGATTCCGAATACGGCCAGAAAATCTGACTCAATTGTATCGAATGGGACGCAAGAATTTTGCATGCACCAGACGCTACTGGCGGCGCAGCTGCCTGCCCGACAACCATTCCTCATGGCACCGACAACAACTGCCGTCGACATTCCGCTCTTGTCGCGACAGCACACCCCGCAAATACGACGCCCTGCCGCCACCAACTCCTTGAGTTCTCATTTTCAGTGTTTAGCCCCTCCCTATTCTTGACGATCATGGCGAGTTGCCGATGAAGATCTTGCACGTTGTCCAGTCTCTGGATCCCGCACAGGGCGGCCCCCCGGCAGTTGCGATTCGTCTTGCGGCAGCCCAGTCGGCGTGCGGCTGCCAGGTGGTCATTGCAAGCTATGACAATTCCGCCAGCGCTGGTGAAATCGACGCGGCAATGGCCAGTGTCCCGGGTATTGGAGGCATCACGTTTGCCAAATGCGCTCGCGACCGGTTTGCAGAGAGACTATTTGCTTCTGGGGCCAAAGCGGGATTGAACGAACATGCCGCTGGCATGGACGTCCTGCATCTTCATGGTGTCTGGGATCCGATTCTGCGGGTCGCGGCAGACACGGCACGCTCCAAGGGGGCAATGTATGTCGTCACCCCTCATGGCATGCTTGACCCTTGGAGTCTCACCCAAAAACCATGGAAAAAAACTATTGCGCTACGCCTGGGCTATCGGCGAATGCTCAATGACGCTGCATTCCTGCATGCCTTGAATGAGGACGAGTCCTTGCTCATCAAGCCCATGGGATTGACCTGTCCGGTGCGTATTCTGCCGAACGGACTATTTCTGCAAGAACTGGATGCGGTGCCGCCGCGCGGGACTTTTTACAGCAAACACCCTGAGCTTGGTGGAAGACCTTACGTGCTGTTTCTTGGGAGGTTACATCACAAAAAGGGCCTCGATCATCTCATTGAGGCCTTTCATCTGGTAGCGCAGTCATGCCCTGATGCGGCTCTTGTCGTTGCCGGTCCGGACGGCGGCGCTTTGCACAAGCTATCATCGGACATTCTGAGGCTGGGCTTGTCCGACCGCGTTCATGTCGTGGGTCCACTTTTTGGCCAGGACAAGCTGGCGGCGCTCGCCGATGCCGCGGTATTCTGCCTCCCGAGCCGGCAAGAGGGTTTCAGTATAGCGATACTCGAGGCCCTTGGTTGCGGAATTCCGGTTGTCATCAGCAAATCGTGCCATTTCCCTGAGGTCTCGGATGTCGGCGCTGGCGAAGTTGTTGAGTTAAGCGCTGACCAAATCAGCCGCGCACTGGTAAGGTACGTGCGTGAACCCGTGCAACGTCGACAGGCGGGCGAAGCAGCGCAAAGGCTGGTACGCTCAAGGTATACATGGCCATCGATTGCGAAACTTTCCATAAATTTGTATGAAGAACACCTGGTTCGGCCACAAAATTAATGGCGTGCCGGAGCAGTCAGATTTACAGATGCTCTTGCGACCCTGGAGGCTGAAGTGGCCTGTGGGCAAATCACATGAGAATCTGCCACTTACATATTCGTCTGACGTGATATGATTCAAAGAGGTTTTGCAGTCCGCCCCTGTTGCAAAAGAATGAGATTACGCGTTCACCATCCCGGACTGATGCGTCATGCATGACAATCAGCTAAAGCGGAGTCAAATGAACACTCCTGTGATAAACAATGAGGGAAACCAATCCCCAATCGTTTGGAAGGAAAGCTGGAGTGTATGGGGTAGCCTGTTTCTTATGCTCGCCCTGCTCATCGCCCTTCATTTCAACGCACTCCGTTGGACGGTAAGGGAGTGGACGAACAGAGAAGAATACAGCTACGGATTTCTGATTCCGTTCATCTCACTCTTTCTCGTCTGGCAACGCAAGGATGAGCTTGAGCGAATCGATCTGAATGGATCGTGGGCCGGTCTGGCGGTACTGCTTGTTGGACTCATCATCCACTTCATCGGCGAACTCAGCGCGCTCTTTGTATTCATTCAGTACTCTTTCGTGGTGACACTTGCTGGGGCGGTGCTCGCATTTACTGGCCGGGATGGCTTCCGTAAGGTCTGGGTACCAGTCGCCTTCCTGCTGTTCATGATTCCGTTGCCGAATTTCCTCTACAACGACCTTTCCACCCGCCTACAGCTTGCGTCGTCGGCATTTGGCGTGGGGTTCATTCGTCTGCTCAACATACCAGTCTTTCTCGACGGTAATGTGATTGACCTCGGTACATATAAACTGCAAGTTGCTCAAGCATGCAGCGGCTTACGCTATTTGTTTCCTCTGATGAGCATCGCGTTCATCACGTCGTATTTCTTCAAAGCTGCGCTTTGGAAGCGTGTTGTCGTTTTTTTATCAAGCATACCGATAACTGTCCTAATGAACAGTTTCCGTATCGGAGTCATCGGCGTGCTGGTGAATTCTTGGGGAATCTCCATGGCTCGCGGCTTCCTGCATCAGTTCGAGGGATGGGTCGTATTCATGGCATGCCTCGCCATTCTCCTGGCGGAAATGTGGCTTCTTACGCTGCTCGGCACTAAACGAGGCTTAATGCGCGATAGCTTGGGACTGGAGTTCCCGAATGCTACACCGAAGGATGCCGTAATCAAGGCACGTCGTGTGCCGCGTCCGTTTTTTGCGTGCATCCTTGTTATCGCTGTGGCCGTTGCTTTTGCACCGTCCTGGCTCAACCGCAAGGAAATCACTCCACAACGCCAAGATTTTTCCACATTCCCGATGACGCTGAAAAATTGGCATGGTCACCCTGAAGTACTTTCGGCGATCTATGTTGAGGTGCTAAGACTCAACGACTACCTCCTTGCAGACTACGCCAATCAAAAGGGTAATATCGTCAACTTCTATGTCGCCTATTACGCGTCACAACGCAAGGGTCAAACGATACATTCGCCACGCGCATGCATTCCTGGCGGCGGGTGGGACATTGATCGCTTCTCTCAGATATCAATCTCAGATGCGAGAAAGAATGGCGAGTCCATGACAGTCAACCGCGCTGTCATTTCAAAAGCAGGGGATCGGCAGCTGGTCTATTATTGGTTCCGACAGAACTCCCGCATCCTGACAAATGAATACGTCATGAGGTGGTACCTTTTCTGGGATGCGCTGACAAAGGATCGTACCGATGGAGCCCTAGTACGGCTTACAACGGAGATTGGACCCGGCGAGACAACAAAAGACGCAGACAGGAGACTGACTGGATTTCTCCGAATCGCAAATCCAGAGCTTCGGCCATATGTTCCGGAGTAGCGGAGGATCCCAAAAGGGACTTTGGGTTAATTTGAATTTCACGCTATGCATGCCTGCAGTCGGGGTCTGAAATGCTGCCGGGAAAAGCCAAATCAAGCCCCCCGTAGGTGAACTTCGCCGCCAACACATGAAATCCGTAGGTCATTGGCCATTTTCTAATGAAAGTCATCGTATGTACATTTGCCGACCGATAGCCTGAGAATAATGACTGTGGATAGCTTGTTCACCTTTTTTACAGCATTGGTCATCAGCACGGCGGTCATACCGCTGATGATTCGAGTCGCTCCACACATCGGGATGATCGATCTTCCGGATGCCCGAAAGGTCCACGCATCACCAACGCCCCGAGCCGGAGGTATCGGTATAGTCGTCGGCACCCTGATACCGATTTTGCTTTGGCTGCCCATCGACAGAACAATTCTGGCCTATGTTGCAGGTTCGATCATATTGCTTTTCTTCGGCGCGTGGGACGACATTCACGCTCTCAGCGCACGCGTGAAAATAATCGGCCAGATCCTCGCCGCTTCAGTGGTCGTTTATTACGGCAGAGTATACGTCGCCACCCTGCCGCTTATGGGCCTCAATTCTCTGCCTACAGTTTTCGCTAAACCCTTCACTGTTTTTGCCATCGTCGGCACGATCAATGCGATGAATGTTTCCGACGGTCTTGACGGACTTGCTGGTGGGTTGTCGATACTAAGTCTGTGCTGTATTGGTTATCTTGCGTTTCAGTCCCAGGGTTTGACCGCCGTGGCAATCGCAGCGACTACGTTAGGCGGAGTTCTTGGCTTCATGCGCTACAACACCTTACCGGCAAGAGTATTCATGGGGGACAGCGGCAGCCAGTTTCTTGGATTCACACTGGGTTTCCTTGCAGTCTTCCTGGTCCAACAGGTGAATCCGGCGTTGAGTCCGGCTTTGCCATTGCTTTTTCTTGGGCTGCCGATTGCTGACCTAATCGCTGTAATCGCACAGCGTCTCTATCTGGGTATTAGCCCCTTCGTTGCTACGAAGCACCATGTCCATCACCGGTTATTGGGGCTCGGTTTTGACCATTACGAAGCGGTTGTTGTTATCTACGCTCTTCAATCCTTGCTCGTGGTCCTTGCATTGTTCATGAGGTATGACATGGACGGGGTGATTCTGGGGGCATATTTTGGCATCTGTATTTCCCTGTTCTTGTACCTGTACCTGGCAACTCGTCTTGGCTGGCACGCACACAGGACGCGCGTTGAACCGCGGCTGAAGAGGGCAATAGTGGCGATTCGGCATCATCCCTTGTTCACCGCGGTGCCCGTACAGATAGTCACAGTGGCGATTCCAGTACTGTTTCTTGGTGTCAGCCTGCTTTGTACGAGGGTGCCGAAGGATTTTGCCGTAGGCGCCACGGCGCTTGCGGCTTTGCTTGCTTTGCAGCTTATTTTGGCTCGTGCAAATGGATCCCTTCTACTTCATGCCGTAAGCTATGTGACGGCGGCATTTGTCATCTATCTCGAAGGCAAATACATGGGAGAACAGGTGTTGCTATTCGATTATGCGGATATCGGTTATTTTGTCATCCTCGCGATCGCCATCGGGCTCGCTGTCCGATATGCTGCCAAAGCGGAATTCAAGACTACCCCAATGGACTATCTTGTGGTATTGATCGTACTATCGGTCGGCTTCCTGTTTCGGAACAACCTCACCGAGGCCGGCATTGGTGCAATGGTGGTGAAGCTTATGGTTGTTTTTTATGGCTGCGAACTAATCATCTCGCGTTCTCGGAGCCGCTGGAATTCCCTTAATATCTCTTCCCTGTTAACTTTATCCATCCTTGGCGCGCGCGGCCTGGGAATTGGCTAATCCGGGCGGGACATATGCTCGGCATTCGTCTTTGCACGCGACAGTCTCGTAACCATCACTACCGTCTATCCGACCTGCGCGTTTTATGTTTTACTCTCCACCAGACGCTGTGACTGGCACGCTGGATTCTCTTCAGTTTGAATTGAATATCTGGGATTACTGCATCAGTATGGAGGATCTTCATGTCTTTGCATAAGAAGATTGTTGGTATTCTCGCGGTCTGTTTTCTTGCACTCCTTATTGCCGGATGCGGCGGTGCCGCTAACCGGGAAGCTGCCTACATGAAACGCGGCAAGGATTACATTGCCAAGCACAATTACGATAAAGCCGAGGTCGAACTCAAGAACGTACTGCAGATCGATCCCAAGAATGCCGAGGGTAATTTTCTAATTGGCACTGTCGAGGAGCAGAAGAACAATTACCAGTCGGCGTTTGGTTACTTCTCAAAAGCTGTTGAATTGAAACCCGGTTACATCGATGCTGAGGAGAAGCTAGGCAGGCTGTACCTCATGGCCAATAATATTGCCAAAGCGTCTGAACTGGCAGATGCGATTTTGTCAAAGGATCCTGCCAATATCGACGGCCGTCTGCTAAGGGCCACGATTCTGGCGCGTCAGGGCAACGACGATGCGGCGATCAAGGACGTTAATGACATATTGTCCGCCAACCCATCTCAATCTGAGGCGTTAGGCCTGTTGGCGAGCATCTATGAGAAACAAGGGAAGTTTGATCGGGCTGTTACAGTATTTAGGGAAGCGATAACTAAAGATCCTAAGAATATTTCGCTGCGAATTGCCTTGATTCAGGTCTACACGAGGGATCCGGGTGATTATGGCAAGGCTGAACAGCTGTTTCGGGAAGTCATTGCGCTTGAGCCAGATCGCCTTGAGCATCGAATCGCGCTTGCCACATTTCTCGCTCAAACGAATCAAGCCGACAAGGCCGAAGCGGTGTTGCGTGATGCTGTGGCGGCATTTCCGAACGACTTCAGGCCTTACCTCGTTCTGGCAGACTTTCTGGCTAACAAAAAAGGCATAAAGCCGGCCGAAGACGAATTGCGCGCCGGCATCAAATCGCATCCCGACGCCATGGCACTGCGTTTTGCGCTGGGAGATCTATACGAAAGGACCGGCAAACTGGATAAGGCCGCCGCCACATATCAGTATGTCATTTCCGATCAGGGCTCCAAGCCGGACGGAATCAAGGGTCGAGATCGACTTGCAAGCGTCCTATTGCAGGAGGGAAAGACTGATCAGGGCGTCGCGATGATCAACAAAGTGCTTGACGATAACCCGCAGGATAGGGATGCACTTTTCCTTCAAGGCAAGGTTGCGCTTCAAAAAGGGGATGCACTTGGGGCGATCACTGCATTCCGTTCGGTCTTGAAAGATGAACCGAATTCTGTGGAGGTCCTCGGCTTACTCGCCGACGCTAATGTATTGAACAACGCGCCTGCGCTTGCCAAGGAGGAATTGCAGAAGGCCGTATCAGCCAACCCAAATGACCCCAATGCTCGCCTGCAACTCGCGCGGTTCTTGGTGAAAATGCAAGATTCCGCAGGGGCACTGAAGGAGATTGACAAGGCTCTGACCATTTCACCGAATTACAAGATGGCGCTCCAGGCCAAGACCGCTGTCCAGATAGAACGACATGATTACTCCGGAGCAACGGGAACATTGCAACAGTACATATCCGCTTACCCCAACGATCCGTCGGGGCCATTTCGCCTGGGGCAGGTCTATACGACGCAGGGGAAATTTGAGCAAGCGACAAACGAGTTCAAGCTTGCCCTGAAGGACTCCCCACAGTCGGCGGAAGCGCTTACTGCCCTGACTAACAGTTACCTCATGCAGAAGGCGCCAAACAAGGCCGTGGCGCAGCTGAAGAAAATACTCAAGACATCCCCGAACGATGCCGTTCCGCATGTATTGCTTGGCGAAGTCTACATGGCAATGAAACAGTATCCCGAGGCAAACACTGAACTGCATCAAGCGATGAGCATTGCGCCGAAATGGGATATGCCCTATTCCGATTTGGCCCAACTTGATCGCCTTCGCGGTGACAATACCAGTGCATTGGCGGCAATCAACCAAGGATTAGAAGTGATACCCGATGATTCGACGTTGCTGATGGAGCTCGCGGGGCAATACCAGGAGAATCGCGATTATGACAATGCCATCGCAACCTACCACCGCGTTCTGAAAGCAGACCCGAAAGATTTGGTTGCAGCCAACAACCTCGCGTCGCTGCTGGTAGACGACAAAGGCGATCCGGCGAGCATCAAGGAGGCGATGCAACTGGCTGCGCCCTTTGTCTCTTCTCCGGAACCGGCTTTGATGGATACGCTAGGCTGGGTCTACGTCAAATCGAACGAAACGGACAAGGCAATTTCCCTGCTGAAGAAGGTCGTGGCCAACGCGCCCCGGGTGGCGGTTTTCCAGTATCATCTCGGCATGGCCTATTTCGAGAAGGGAGATCGCGCTACTGCTAAGATTTATCTGGCCAAGGCGCTGGAGTCAAGGACAGATTTTCCCGGAGCTGCCAACGCGCGCAAAACCCTCAGCGCAATCCAGTAGCGGGGATGGCGCAGGCCGCTGACTGCCGGAAATGGTCACGCAGAACCAAACACGGCATTCGGTGGCCTGCCGGGCATACACAACGATGCGTCTAGCCTTGTTTCTGCGCCGCCATGCCGGGACTGGATGTTCCCTGGGACCTTAAAGCGAGTCGCCGGGCTCGACAATGCGCTGTCTTGGACTTGCCATCGAAAGCGCACTGCACCACAACCTCGCCTTGCGGCAGTCAGTATGAGCGCTAAACCGCAAGGCACGGATCTATCGCAAGCGCAACCATCCCCGATGCTGCAGACGGCGCACTCCCCAAGCCGAACTCACCGGAAAGAATCGGTTTGGCTGGCCAACTCTGCCCTCCATAAGCATTAAACCTGAGCAAATTAACAAACCAGAGGTTCTTCTGGCGGGACTGCGACGCTTCGATACCGCGATACGTTTTCGATTCGTCGGTTAGCGGGCACTTTTCAACTAGAACTTCGTATTGAAACATTATCAGATCAGTATACATGAATATTCTAATGTGTTAATGCGCTATAGCGATGGACATATGTCTGTCAGCAGAAGGTGACGAAGACGTATATCCATGGTGTAATATTCCTGCACCAGAAGTTTTTGTTGCTGAGAATGGATGCGTGGCGATCGCAACAAGGCTGGGTACAATCGTGCAAGACGGCTAAGACAAGGCGGCATCGCCTGCCCTGCTTCGAATTGACGATGTCAGCGCTTTTCTGGCGCAGCTCATACCGGACATGGAGATAACGAACTAGAACCCGGCAGAGCACCAGGGCTTGGGAGGAGAGAAATCCCGCTTATCCCCCGGCAAACGCTGTAACGATGTTGTTGCATAGTCGGGCTATATTGCGTCGGCCTGCAACAACTCGCGGCAGCCCAGTAAGGGCGCAAGGGCCACAATTTCACAACGCATTATGGCCGGGCGCTGGAGCCGCCGGGTCAGCAGTTCGAATGCAGTTGCTCGACCGGGTGCAACGCGGCTTCAGAGTCCCGCGTCACCCCTGCTGCAGAAACCTCTGTGGTTGAAAGACTGTCGCCCGAACATGTTGTTCCAACAACGGCACAGCGATACGGAGATACGAGAGCGCGATGATCAACGTAGAAGTGATCAGTTTTTCGACAGCCAGCGTCTTTTTCGTCGCGCTGAGCCTGTTGCTGCTCACAGGTCGCCGCGGACAGATCCAGAAGGCGCTGCTGTCCCTCGCATCCATCACGAGCGTGATCTGGACGGGCGTGGTGGCCTACCAGGCGGCCTACGGCGGTTTGCTTATCATTGCCCAGATGCTGGAACTTCTGCGAGACCTCGCCTGGGTTGCATTCCTGCTTGCCATGTTGAAGGCTGTTTACCCAAACACCAGCCGCACTAACACACGCTTTACCGCAGCGTTTGCGGTCGCCTCCGCCTTCACCGGCGCCCTGATGCTACTTGCTCTTTACCGGATTGCCGGCGGATCGGCGCTGGGTTTCATTGCCGGCAATGACGTACTGTCGGGTCATCTTGTTTTTACTATTGCCGGTCTGGTTATGGTGGAACAGCTGTATCGCAATACGCCAAAAGAGCAGCGCCGGGCCATGAAATACCTTTGCCTGGGCGTTGGCGGGATGTTCGCCTACGACTTCTACCTCTATTCGGACGCGCTTCTCTTCCAGCATGTCAGCGCCGCGTTGTGGGATGCGCGCGGCTTCATTCACGCGATGGTGGTGCCGGTGATCGGAATTGCCCTCAGGCGCAATCTGCAATGGTCACCTGCTCGTGATTCGATCGACGTTTTCGTCTCGCGCCGGGTCGTCTTCCACACTACAGCTCTTCTCGGCGCCGGCATCTACCTGTTGGCGATGGGCGCCGGCGGCTATTACGTTCGCGTGGACGGGGGCAGCTGGGGCCTGATTGCCCAAACGACTTTCCTGTTCGGAGCCGTACTCATTCTCGCAATTCTCATGTTCTCCGGCCAACTGCGCGCCGGCCTGCGGGTGCTCATCAGCAAGCATTTTTTCGGATACAAGTACGATTATCGCGACGAGTGGCTGCGATTCATCCGGACACTTTCCTCCGGTGAGCCGGCAACCCAGCTGCACGAACGTGCCGTGAAAGCCATCGCACAGATCGTGGAAAGTCCCGGCGGGATCCTGTGGATGCGCCGCGACAATGCGCGCTTCGAGCCGGTGGCGCGCTGGAACATGTGCGATCCTGTGCCACCAAGTGAACCGGCGGACGGCCTGCTGGTGCGCTTCCTCGAAGCGAAAGAATGGGTCATCAACCTGGACGAGCACGAAAAGACAACCGAACCTTATCGCAATCTCGGCGCGCCCAGGCTGCCGGACTGGCTGCGTACGATGTCGAAAGGTTGGCTTGTCGTACCGCTGATACTGCACGAAAGCTTGATTGGTTTTGTCGTGCTGGCCCGCTCCCCCCTTCTGCCGATGCAACGCGGGTTCAACTGGGAGGATTGCGATCTGCTCAAGACCGCCGGCCGCCAGGCCGCCAGTCATCTGGCACAGCTCGAGGCATCGCGCGCATTGGCTGAAGCCCGCCAGTTCGAAGCTTTCAATCGTCTCTCGGCGTTCGTCGTCCACGATCTCAAAAATCTGATCGCACAACTGTCGCTCGTTGTGTCCAACGCCGCAAAACACAGGCACAATCCCCAGTTCATGGAAGATACCATCCAGACAGTGGATAACTCGGTCACGAAGATGAACCGTTTGCTGGCGAATCTGCACAAGGAGAACACCGGGGAGAAGCGCTCGGATGTTGTCGACCTGCCACAGCTGCTTGGCGAAGTAGTCGGCGCACACAGCCTGCAGAATCCCGTAACGACCCTTGAATGCAGCGACCGCGGCGTTCGTGTTGCAGCCAACCGCGACCGGCTGGCAGCAGTGGTCGGGCACGTCATTCAAAATGCGCGTGAGGCAACACCCGCAGACGGGCACATAACCGTTCGCCTGCGCGTCCACCGTGGCTATGCGGTTGTCGAGGTGGAAGACACAGGCTGCGGCATGGATGAGGTATTCATTCGCGAACGTCTGTTCCGGCCATTTGAGACCACGAAAGGCACGGCCGGCATGGGCATCGGCACTTACGAGACGCGTGAATTCGTTCGCTCGCTGGGCGGCGAAGTGGATGTTTTCAGCCAGCCGGGTCACGGAACGACTTTCAGGCTGCATCTGCCGCTTGCGGAATCCAGCGGAATTCCGATTGCATACCGCTCGGCAAGCTCTTAGTATCGCGGCATGGCTGAACAGGCACGCAAGCTTCTCGTTGTTGAAGACGATCCCGGGTTGCAGAACCAGCTTCGCTGGTGCTTCGATGGTTACGAGGTACTGACGATGGGTGATCGCAACCGTGCCTTGGAGCAGATTCAACGTCATCACCCGGCGGTCGTTACCCTGGATCTGGGCCTGCCTCCAGACCCCAACGGCAGCAGTGAGGGCTTCGCCACGCTGGAACAGATCCTTGTTGTGGCACCGCACACCAAGGTCATCGTCGTCACCGGCAACAACGACCGAGAGAACGCAGTACGCGCGGTCGGGATGGGGGCGCACGATTTTTTCAACAAGCCGATCAACGCAGAATTACTTGGTTTTCTGGTGAATCGTGCTTACCGCATGCATGAACTCGAAACCGAGAATCGACGACTCTTGGAACAACAGAGGGACTCCCAGATTGAAGGCGTGATCGCCTGCAGCGCCGAGATGCTCAAGGTCTGCCACACCATCGAAAAGGTCGCGCGGACAGATGCCACCATTCTTCTGCTCGGAGAGAGCGGCACCGGCAAGGAGCTTTGCGCCCAGTCAGTCCACAGCAAAAGCGCCCGCACGCAAGAAAGTTTCGTTGCCATCAACTGCGCCGCGATCCCGGAAAACCTGCTGGAAAGTGAGCTTTTCGGATACGAAAAAGGCGCCTTTACGGGGGCCAACAGACAGACCCGCGGAAAAATCGAATACGCCAGCGGTGGAACACTGTTTCTCGATGAAATCGGTGATCTGCCGATGGCGCTGCAAGCCAAGCTGCTGCGCTTTCTGCAGGAACGCACGGTCGAGCGCATCGGCGGACGCGGCGAAATTCCAGTCGACGTGCGCGTGGTATGCGCCACTCACCAGGATCTGCAGGCCAAGATTCAGTCGGGCACATTTCGAGAAGACCTGTACTACCGGATCAGCGAAATCAGCGTCCAGATTCCACCGTTGCGCCAACGCAGCGGTGATGCATTGTTGCTGGCTCGTTCTTTTCTTGACCATTTTGGCCGGGAACAGGGGCGTTCATTTCGCGGCTTTTCGAAAGATGCCCTGCTTGCGATTGAAAACTATGGCTGGCCGGGAAACGTGCGGGAGCTCAAAAACCGCGTGAAACGTGCGACCATCATGGCGGAAGGAGCGCACATAGAGGCCAAAGACCTGGAGCTGGACACTCCTTCAGGAGAGGCTACATCCTTCAATCTGCGCGAGGCACGGGAGCAAATCGAGCGGCAGACGATTGTCCGTGCGCTGGGCCATGCTGGCGGGAAAATCGCCCAGGCGGCCGATCTTCTGGGCATCAGCCGTCCCACCATGTACGATCTGATCAAGAAATACGCTCTGACTGTCTGATCAATCGGCTGCGCACGCCCCTCGGCGTTTCATATCGAACGCCACCCCCCGGAACTCAGCTGGTGCTCGCCCGCAGATCTGGCGGCGGACTGAATTGAAACCAGAACATTGCGGCCGCCGACGTTCGCGTCGCTACGGCGTCTTCCAGCTCAAGTCCGGATTGAACTCGGTAATCTTTGGGGCAATCTGCGCCGTATCGGGTCCGAGATTCTTCTCGAACACAATGCCGTCCTGATTCACGATGAATGTCATGATCCCTGAATCGCCCCACTTCGCAGGAAAAGCCAGCAGGGCAAAGCCGCCGGTCATGTGGCCGTCGACGATATAGTCTTTCGCGCCGCCAGGCGCATTTTTCCCTTGTCGCTTGAGAATCCTGTAGTAGTAGCCATGATACGGGCTGCGCCGGCCCTTCTTGTGGACGCCGCCGTAACCCTCCGCCGTAGCACTCGCGACGAGCGGGCCAAACGGACTTTCCTCTTCTCCCGGTTTTACTGCCCAGTAGAGCCCATCATGCTTGCCGGGACTGCTTTTGAATCGGCGCGCATACTCGCGCACTCCGTTGCCTTCCCGCTTCTTCGCGAAATATTCGCGCTGTGCATCCACGTAGGCCCGGCATACCTGAATCACGTTGAGCTCATTTCGCCCGATGCGCCGATTGAGTATCTCCTGCGCTCCTGCGGCTGTATCGAAGCGCCAGACACTGTTCTGTCTCACGACCGGAATCGGGAACGGCCAGGCATCTTTCCCAATGACCAGCGTGGCCTTGTCGCCGGCTTTCTGTTCGATTTGATGTGCTTCATCATAGGCCGAGACGAATTCCTCCCTGCCCTGCCTGTCGGCGACCCGGTCGCCGGAAAAAATGAGCTTTGCTCCTTGCGGACCTAAGATTCTCAGCAATTCACGCTTGTTGCTCGTGCGCACTGCCGTCACCAGCGAATCCACCGCCTGCTGCGGATTCGCAAAGGTTTCCTGTTCGGCGCCCGCAGCAGGAACTGACCCGAAAAATCCACACAGCATGAATGCGGCCATAATCCAGGCCGCCGCCGAAAGACGCCATCTCAATTGCGCACGAGCGCTTGAATTCATGGTGTCCGTCAACTTCCACTCCACCTGAGTGATCCTCAGCATCATGTTCATTGCTGTTTCCAGCCTCTGCCGCGTGGTGCGCCACGTTCGTTACCGGAGGGAGCGGATTGCCGGCTTCGGGCACCGCGTTGCTCCTGCGTGCGCACCTCCCTGCCCCGACCATACGACTCGAATGCAGGCGGCATGCGCCGCTCCATCCGCGGCGCGGCGCGCGGTGCGGACGGGGAACGAATAAAAGGTTGCGTTACGCGTGGCCCCGTCCTGGCCGGGATGGGTGCACGCGGCGCGGTCGGCTGAATCACCCGCGGCGCCGGGATGATCGTTGGTCCACCGGCAGGCGCGCGATAGGTACGCTCGCGCGGCGCATAGCCGCGAAATTGCCGTTGCGACAGGCCGCCCTCGACGCCGCGAAACCGGGCCCGCGTTGCCGGACTGCGAAAGGGAACGTCATGCCTGTGCTCCGGATTGAACTTCCACGGTCCGGACTGAACCGGAGGGTAATGCACGTTGATCCGGTTGTAACGGGCGCTGTCGATATCGATCCGGTGATGGCGCCAGTCCCAGCGCCCCCAGCCCCAGAATGGTTCGAATATCCTGAAACCGACGTTGATACCCACCGACACGCCGGCCCAGGGGAAAAAGAAAGGCGGATAATCCGGATACGGCCACACTCCGAAAACGATCAGCGGATTGTAGACAGGCACGTAGACAATGGCAGGACTAACGGGCGCGATCACGATGGCGCCTGCTACGGTAGTCACTTCCTGCTGTGAGTTCGACTCCAGCGTTCCGGCTTCTTCCGCTTCGCTGCGCAGTCGCTGCACGGCATCCATGACATCATCCTGCTGCGCCAAAAAAGCATCGCCCAGACGCTCGGTCCAGTCGAGGTTGTTGTCCATCATCTCCAGAATCTGAGGATAGGCTACCAGCGTTTTTACGCTTGGGTCCCAGGTCTGCTGCTGAAGCGCCGCCGCAAGCGCGTCTCCGCGCAAGGAGGCATTGTAGGGGTCTTGCAGCCAGCGATGCGCTTCGACCACTTCCAGTGGATATGTCGAGGCAATCAGGATCGGTCCAAGCAGGCTGTCGGGATAAAGCGCAATGGGCGCGAGCATCTGGTCGAGCTCGGCGGCGGAATAGGGTTGCACATTCGAAGGAACTGCCGCCCCGTATTCCTGCGCGCGAACCGCCGGCGCAACAAGAAGCGTCAGTGTGAAGAAAACAGTGAAGACGGCTGTGAATCTCGGCACCCACAGCCGCAACGCAGTTCGCATGCGCATCGCTGAATCGGGCCCCGCAAGTGCGGTTGGTGTATCGTATCCTGACAATGACATCTCATACCCAACCCGATGGCATGTCAAGTAATCGCTGCGTCGCCGCGACCCGCAGTGATTGCCGGCGAACGTCTTGCGGCAAACTGCATATGCGCTTTTGCGGAAATCCTGGTTTCATTGCCGAGCGCGGCAGAACTCCAGGTTGATACGCGCGTTACCGAAAGTAACGCATAGGAATTTACAACAGAGGCTCGACTGCAAGCCGCGGGCCGGACCGGCAATCCGGCCCGCGGCTCAGATCACGGAATCATCTGCGGATTAGCCGGCGTATGCAGGGTGATTGTGCATTTTGAGGAACCGGTCAAGCTCGTCGGATTCGACTCGTTGAAATTGAGCGTGCCGTTAAAGCAGATGGAACCGACCATGCCCGCCCACCGTCCCTTGCCGGCAACTTCCTTCAATCCGCCGCAACCCAGAATGCGGATGGGAATGATTCCCTTGGTGGGGTCGTAACTCGGGCTTTTGATGACCGGTCCCCAAAGATTGATGGCGCGACCCTCGAGCGCCACGCCGGCGTTCGATTGCAGTACCGATCCGTCAGGGAATGTAAGCGTGCAGCTTCCGGGCAAGCACGTGAACGGCACAATGGGGTCTGTCATCTGGCCAGTGAAGGTGATCTGCGCATTGGCGAGCTCAACCCCCTTGCGGCCGGGATCGATGTCGTCTGACACCTGGCCATCGGGGTAGATCGCAGGCGGCGCATAACCCGGACCCCCTACGGTGTAAATCGGCGAACCTGCGCTTGTAGTACCGGTCAACTGGCCGCTCACCTGAAAATTGAAAATCAGCGTCACCGGTTCGACAAGCTTTTGGCCGCCATTATCGTCAGCACTTACTGACGTCGAAACGACCAGGGGCAGGAGCATCAGCGCTCCGATAAGCACTTTCTTGAGATTCGACATTGGAGGTCCCATTGGAGTTGTATGTTTTCGGGAAGACGCGGTTCGCACTTGCACGGAACTGCATGCCACGCGCAACTTACTCTACGAATAATCATCGCCACAGTCAACCGCGCAAATCCCCTCATCCCAATTCTGCGCGAAATCGCGCCAAACAAGACTCCCACGGCGGTCTGGTACCACCCTCAGTCACCCTAGGCTGGCGGCCCGAAAATGCCGAAAGCAATCCGTCACTCACACGGCGCTTGCTGGCCGGCACCGGGCCCCAGGTTTTCGCATTTCAATTTCTGACTGGTGATTTACACGCTACCATGCTGGTTCCGTCGTCGCACAGATTTCCCTGCGCGTTCAGGCTCGCAAAGCTCTTGACTATGAAGGTGGGCCACTCATTGGAGGCAGGTATATAGAACGAAACGCCGTCAATGATCGCCGAACCTGAGGTGGATGATTCAATTTGTCCTGGTTCAAACGATATATTGGGTTGCGCCCCGTTCGGCGGCACGCCATCAACACGGAGCCCACGTACGGTCAGCGGGCCCAAGCGGTTGAAACTGATCAAAGATCCGTCGGAGTTTAGCCCGTTGACAGCAAAGCGACCCCCCAAGATGTTGACCGTGACCGGAAACCCCGTTGCGTCGCCTGGATTACCAGCCAGCAACAAGCGGTTGCTTCCCTCACTGTTCACGCCGATGATGTTGAATGGTCCATAGGCTCCATCCAGGCAGAAGTCCGCCTTTCCCCAGTTCGCTTCAAATCCGCCAGTAGTCGAAATAAAGCCCGTTGTGGCACTCACAAAACAGCCGTTATTGCCAGCCGCTCCATAACCGTTTACATCAATCAGCTGGTGCTCTTGGGATTGAGAATGCTCGACCGACACTGCGGCCGCCATGACGTTGTAGAAGGTGCTGTTCATGATCGTCGACATGTCGTTATTGGCGTCATCGTGAAATCTGTTGCTGAAACGCACTCCGTACGTCAATCCATTAGTACTGGTTCCATCAACGATCACATGATCGATCGAATCCTTTGACGATGGAATAGCAGTCGTGCCTACACAAGTATCATTGCCTACGCGCGCGCTGGTGAACTCAAACGCCGAATAGAGAGGAGCGGTTGGATTGGAAACAATAGTCAGATTGGCGATTTTCAATTGAGTAGCGTTAATGACCAGGAACATTGGCACACCCAATGGTCCTGCCCACTGTAGCACGGCGCCATGACCATCGATCATGCCGCCGGTGACATTACAGATCTTAACTGTGTTCTTTATCGTATACACTTTCCCGGCCGAACCAGCGACAGTTCCAAAATAGTATGGCGGCGAAGGGCTCGTCGCGGCGTTAACGGCGTCCTGCCAACAGGCAGTGTCGTCTCCCGACGAGGGATTGCATTTGGGAAAGTCCTCGGGATATATGTCGCCGGCTACCGCGGCGTTCGCAATGAACATCAAGGCAAGCAGGCAAAAAATAGTGCCTAGCCAATTTTTGTTACGATAGAAATCAATATTCATATGAATCCTCCTAGGGCAAACTTTCGGTCAGATTTGTTCATTGTTTTTCGAAATGCACTGGACGGAGCTATTTGACACAGAAATGCACAGATCGTCGGATACTGATAATACAATTGTTTCAACGTAACAGCAGTTCTGGTATCCGTGAAGAATATAGATCGGCTTCAAAACAGGATAGCAATTGAACTGTTAAAGCCCGGCAACGAGGCCGTCAAACAATTAAGATGAATCGGAAGCACCATTTCCTAGAAGGCCGATCGCGGGACCGCAAAAGCGCCACTGGTATTTCGCCGATGCTGCAAGAGCTCGCGCTGTATGGCTATGAAATTATGCGCTGTTGTGGTGCCTCTATCGTTGTGAAAAGTCATTTTCCGTGGATCAATGCGGACGGCCTCCTCATTCGCTATTCGTTATATTGAAATCAATATATTGGTTGTTCGCCTCGAAGTCAGTGTACGGAAATAAAAATGAACGTAGTTCGTCGATCTGAACCTTGCCGTTGTAACCGTACACCTCCCAACCGTTCCACAATGTCGGGTTGCTGAGATTCGCCGTAAGAAACATCGGCAGCTCTGTGAGTGATTCGACGGTGTTGGTCGTGGACAGATCATCGAAAGTGAGAAGGACCGGCGGTGTGTTGTCAGTAATATCTTTTAGCCAGACACGCGCAACGCCATAGTCGCCAGGAGGACTTCCGGCAATAGTCTGAGTCGGATCTATCTGGACCTGGATGTCATACCACTTACCAGCTTGCGCTGTAAAGTTGGTGGCTTGGTAGACATCTCCGTAATCGCGCGAAGCACGGAACCGCAGTTTTCCCCAATTGATGCTTGCGTAGAATCCGGTTTGATTATTGGCGGTAAGCTGGGTTGCCGCGGTTCCGGTGGTATTTACCGCTTCGAAACCTACTCCGCTCGTTCCGTAAAGTTCCGCGGAATAGACGACGGCCTCGCGACTTGAGTAGTCAGGACGTTCGGTTGTCCACCACGCCTTGGGCGAATGAGCCCCAGGGGTGGGGCTAGCCGCCAATGAGGAAGAATCTCCGGTCCCCTCGGGAGCGGAAACTGTCCACTCGGCCGGACCGTTGGTGCTAGGCCCGTACCATTGAATTTCTGGCGTGGGCTGAAGATTGTTGGTCACGCCAACCACGTAATGTTCGAAGTTGTCGTCAAGGCGCGGAACATAGTATCCAGTGTTGAGATTGTCCAATGCGTTACCCGCAGCAGAAGAGCTTATCAGCCAGCCGTCGAAGACGGCAGGATTGTTACTGATTCCCAACCCCAGCGGTACTTGCCAGAGACGTTCTGCTTCTCCCGTTACCCCCACATTGTGGAACATGATGCGAGTGAAGTCGGTCTGTCCGTCTGTAGCGTCCCTTACCAACGCGGTCGCAAGACCGGCACTGGATTGATCGATCACTAATTGAACTTCATACCATTTGTTCGGTAAAGGCGAGAAGTTGGCGGCTTGGTAGATAACATCATTGTCAGTTCCGCAGTGAAGTTCCAACGCCGAACCATTAAAGCCAATCCAGGGACCCTGATGGGCGCCGTCAGGCACGCCAGCCGGGCTGGTTCCGTCTATGTTGACGGGCGCAAATCCGATTGAGCCCGCGCTTTCGTTCAACCATGCGGAATAAACGACCTGATCGGTAGACGTGAAACCGGGGTTGGCCGAACTGTACCAGGCTACCGCTGGCGGTGACCCTTCAGAAATGACGACCTGCGAAGACACGTTCCCGACACCCGATGTTGCACTGGCCATGAATGCAGAGGCATCCGGACCGCTCCAGCTATTGGCACCCTGATTATTCATTGTGTTTCCTGTTACGTATTCTTGCATGTCATTGTTGTCCAAATAGCTCGTCCGATATTGAAGCAACAGATGAGTATCGGGCGCGACAACTGGCGACTCCGCCGGTAATTGGGGCGTGGCAGACCAGTCAACTGTTTGCGAGATGGTGTTAAGGTTGCTTACGAGCGCCCAGACACGATTGTTTTTGACAACTCCCGACCATTCGATACCGCCAATTTTGTTCGTAGCGAGGTTCAGGATTCGTTGTGCTCCGGTCCGGTTGAACAATGGATCGAGCGAGGTCCAGGCGTCGTATATCGCTAAGCGGTAAGTGTCCATAGGCATGGTAGAAATAAATACGTAATATCCGTTGGCTCCGCGCAGTCGGTAGTGCATCACGGACGCCTTGTTGTCGTCGATCGTGGGAGCCTGGCCAGGATCGAGGTTATAACCACTCCATTGAACGAAGTCCGTAACCCACGGAATCAGCTGGTTGCCCACCGGAAGCGCCCGTTCGGCAGTAGATAGCTTTTCTAGCGGCGCCCAGAACAATGCACTTCGTTGATTCGGAGAGACGTAGTTCCTGCCCTCAAAATTGTCCCAGACGCTAGAGGCGTGAACCATATCGAAGGAATAGGGATAGAGCGACGGCATAGCAACATTCAAGCCACTGTTAAGATAAGCTGCGTTGCGATCGCTTTGAATTCCCAGACTGTCAAATGCCCAATAATTGGTTCGATCTATCCGACTTGGGTACAACTCACTGAGATCCTGGGTGCCGGGGAAGTCTCCGTAATTGCCGATCATGGCGTTTGGAAAAACTGCACGAATCTGCTGCGCAACGCTCTGGACATCGGCGTCCTGCGGTAATTCACCGTTGAACAAGTGATCGTCGAACTCGAAATCCATGAAGACGTAATCCAGCCGACCAATATTCGCTTTTAGCCAATTGGCAGTACTGGCAACGGCGCCAGAGTCGTTTTTCGGATACTGCGCCAGCACGCTGTCCGCTTCGGTTTGATTGAAATAGGGAGCGATGGCTGTACCGTTAACTGTCTTCGCTATGTAGCCGTCGGACCAGAAGTATCCATAATCCCCTGAATCCAAATATTGATATACGTAGTTAATAGCCGGACCATCTTCCTCACCGCGGACCAAAACCCCAACGCACTTGCCAGCATTCAGCTGGTATGTTTGATAGACGTTGAGCAGGCTGGCGTCGTACCAAAAACTATCTTGATCTAACCATGGAATGGGATCAGTTACCGGTACTGTACTGCTGGTGGGTGTTGTTTGATTGATTTCCCAGTCAAAAATCAACGGACCACAGTCCGCGAAAACGTTTGGCGTGAATGCCGGAGCAAGGATCACTACACCGATTCGGACGAAGCGCAGTAATCTATGAATATTCTTGTTATCCATACGCTCCCTCTCCCAAAAAAAGGAATCATTAAGAATTTCCTTTTGCTAGCGGACGTCATCCTCTGACACCTCTTAACTCGTTCTTCTTGCAGAATAAGATAATCCCAATAATAAATTGCAAAAAATGCATCAAAACGGATTACAGTCAATAAGCGGATTGCGCTGCGGGAACGACGGAGCGAAAATGCACATCGGACAACCGCGCAGGCGGTTGAAACGAAGGTCTTGAAACGCGTCCGCGTATAGGGGTCTTCGTTTCATGTGTGACTGAACTCTGTAGCCCCATCTTCATACACCCTCGCCAGAAGCGCGGGAGTTGTATCATTGATATGGTGTAAATTACCGGAACGGGCGCAAGACCCGCGGTGTAGTGCACTGCATTGAGACCGGAGAAGAGCACGAAAACTGGCGGACGGTTTGATTTTCGTTGCCAAGGGGCCTTGGCTCATGTCATTCGCGTCGCGGCTGGTACTACCTGACGCACAAGCACCAGCCCAATGGCGGCACGACAGAATCGTGACTCGACGTGCAAAGCACGCCTTTGTGCTCCCTAATGTGAGCGCGCCGTAACAACTTCCTGTGATCGTGAACGGAAAAAACAGATGAACATCCTGAAGAACTGCGCTCCTTGCCACAACCTGCGCGCACATGCCAGGGCCCTCCTTACAAAGACTTTCCTTTCTTCCGGAAAACCGGCGACCGTTCTGGATCGATCTTGCCGTGTTCCAGTTCCTGATCGTGGGCCAAATCTTCTTGTGTTTGGTGACACTGGTCCCGCGACCGCTCCTCATCCTTTGGGCACACTACTCTTCGCGGTCGGGAAATGTCAAGGAAGGTGCGACATGACGGCAAACTCGAGAATTGGAACCTCACAAACGGCGATCTTCTTTGGATGAAACACGCCCTGCTCCAGTGGCAATACCAGCTCAAAGTACGCCACCCACATCTGGCATTTGCTGCCAAAGCCCGGGTTGCTTACCGAACATAATACGGGTCGATTAACCAGATCCGAGTGCGCGTCTGGACGGCAACCACATCCTTGTCATTGGACCCCAATATCCGCTGACCTGATTGAGATGTGTTTCAGGTGCGCACCATATTCCACTCGAACCGCGCCAACCGGTTGACCGCGATACAGGACAATGCCCATTGCGCTGCCGGCAAGTGGCGGCGGGCGACAGAAGCGCCTGCTGCTGGATCGCACCATTCCGACGCGGGTGCCCGAACAAGTCCCGATTAGCTCGGACGACTATCGAGCAGCATGGCCGAAGCGCAAGCACCCGCACATGAAATCCGGTGAACCTGTGCCCTGCTTCATCCTTGGCGCCAGAATCGTGGCAACACGCTTCGACGCGTTTCCAGGAGATCTCGCCAAACAAGTGACCGACTAGCCGAGTGATCCCTTCAATCGCTGGCTTCAATCCGGGTGCCTGGTCGACGCAAAACATTTCCGTGTCAGTTAATTTTCGGCGCCTGTCTTCTGCCGCATCAAGGAATCACTGGAGTGATGCGGCCGTAGACGGCTGCACTATACACGCAACCTGGCACTCGATAAGTTCAAGCACCGCGTCCCGGGACCACAAAATCCACTTCCAGTCCCCGGTCATCACGAAAGCGGTAAAGCTTCCGTCTACTTCCGGCATTGACCTGCGCCTTGACAATTTCCGACGCGATGAATTCTTCGAATGGCGCGCCAGGAAATGGTGATCTTGCCAGTTCAGCAAGGTAACTTGGCGCGATTACCCGGTGCGCGCGAGAGAGCAGTACTAAAACGTACCGATGTCTTCCCCATCCATCTGCCGTTTCACGATCGCCACATCCTGCCGATTGAGTGCGAATGGAAACGAGCGGATGTCAGAAGGACTGGAGTCACCGTAAGGGCGATTACAGGCGGAAACCTCTTCGTCGCTTTTTCCAGGACAGCCGGAGGTCTGAAAAGGCTTTCCTGACTCGATCAGTTCGGCGAGCTCCGCTTCCGGCAAGCCGAAATCAGTCACCCGCCCCTCGCCATCAAAACGCATCTGTGAAATGTGGCCGCCGGCGTAATCGATGATGAAGCGCCCGAGCTGCACACGACGCCACTGGTCGCGTGGCGCTGCTTCCCAGTCTTCCATGAGCGAGCCGCGTTCGGGAAAGAAGGCAAACATGTGGTTGTGCCCGCCGAGATCGGTGATGCGCTGTGCCACGTCAAGAATCTCCTTTTCGGTTTCGCCCATGCCACAAATCAGATGTGCGCCGAACTTTTCCGCCCCGAACACTTCGGCAGCCCATTCAATTGCCTGCCAGTACTTTGCCCATTTGTGTGGACTGTCCACGCCCTTACCGCGCGTGCGATCGAAAATTTCCGGCGTCACGGCATCGAGCGCTACGGTGAATATGTCGGCACCGAGATCGCGCAGTTCGATCAGGTCCTGCTTCTCCATGGTCGTCGGATTCGACAGGATCGACACCGGGATATGCGGCACCTCACGCGCCCAGCGCTCGAGCAGCACGCGCGTGTCACCATCGGAATCCGGATGCGTGATCATCGAAATGCACATGCGTTCAAACTGCCCCTTGTCGGAGTTCGCCTTGACGCGCTCGATCACTTCGTCATAGCTCACCGCTGGCCAGTCGACACGAATGAAGTTGCGATCGGCGTAGTCGCGCGCCTCTTCGCGATGGCGCGCTAGCCCGCAGTAGGCACAGTTTGCGCGGCAGCCTTCCGGGTAGGTCACCAGAAGATTCAGGCAATGGGTGCAACCCGTGCGGTGCATGTTCCCGGGAATCAGTCCAAGCGTAATAGCCGCTGCGGTCGACATCTGAACATATTCCGGCGAGCGCATGTGCGGTGTCTTGACATGATAATTTGGACGGTAGAATGTGACCGGCGCAACGCCTTCTGGCTGAACACTCATCTTGGTCTCCTTGCACTCCCGTTTCGTAGACTTTCTTCCGGCGCCAACACTGCGCCGCAACAACATCTAATTGGCGAAATACTCTTGAAAGGCAATCCATCCCCGACGCATGTTCATATCATCACTGGCGCGCGGCGTGTGCCAAAGATTTTCAAGATCGCGCCGCCGTGCCAGGGCGCGCTGCAGCGTGGCCTCGAACTGATCACGCATGTCCTCGTCGTATCCAGCAAGCCCGGAACTGCGACCGCTGCGCACGAATTGCGCTGCATGGCGACCTGCGCTTTCGCCTGATGCCACTGCTGCAGCAATTCCACCCCCGGTAATCGGATGTGTTAGGCCTGCGGCATCGCCGACGAACAAAACGTTTCCGAAAACCAGGTTGGGCCGCATACCTCCGACTGGAATGGCGCCTCCAGTACGATAAAGCACCTCTCCCCCTACCAGCCCCCTAGCTACCAGCTCGCTGTGCAAACGATCGAGCGGTGCTTTCAGATCGCTTTCGAACCGGCGATCGGCACCGACGCCGAGGTTGGCAAGACAGCCTTTTGGAAAGAGCCAGGCGTAGCCCCCTGGAAACTCATCCGAAAGCCAAATATCCGTGTCTGCATAAGGCTGACTCAGATTCACCGTGTACTGCCGGGTGTGCACGATAGGCAACGCCGGCAATCGCGCCAGGTGCGCGACAGGGGAATGCGGACCATCAGCGGCTATTAGAATCTGGTAACGCACTTCCACCCGGCCGCGGTCGGGCCGCTCGAGCGTAGCTAGTTGCGCGCGCACATCAAGCGCAACGATTCGGGTTGCGGTTGCGATTTCCGCCCCGGCTTCTCGCGCCCGCTCGGCCAAGGCGCGATCAAACTGCGCACGATCCACCATCAGGCCCGGAAAATCCGACTGCTGCACCGCACCGGACGGAAGGAAACTCCTCATTCCTTGTATCTGTTGTAGCAGCACACCGTCATCCTGGGCGTAGCGCCCCAGAGGCATGGGAATGAATTCCGCGCACTGCACCGGCTCCCCGATGCGTTGCTTGCGATCGATCGCCAAAACGCCGGCACCACCGGCAGCTGCGTGCTTTGCGGCCGCGCCGCCCCCAGGTCCAAGCCCCACTACAAGCACATCCACCGCGCAAGACTTTGAAAGAGTCTGGCTCATGATTCAGGATGCAGCCGCGTCATCGGAGCGTTCGGCACTTTCTGCAGCGGCAAGAGAGTTGATCGCCGCTTCCACCGCCGCCGCGAAGTCTTCGCGCCGCAACAGCAGCATTTCCACCGGGTAGCGGTCAAAGAACGCGCCTACGGTTGCGCGATACTCGTGCAGGGGCGAGTCGCGCAGTGCTGCCTCAAGATCTGCGACCATACGTCGCGGATTGACGAAAAAATCGCCCGTAAACCAAACCTGCTTGATGCGCTCCTTGGATAGATCGACGGCCAGCGCTGCGCGCATCAATCCTCCAGCCGAGCGGTGCATACCCTCCACTGTGCGCGATTCCGACATCGGGCGGCTGACCTGCTCCACCCACTCCGGTGAGTCCACCTCCGCCAGCGCAATACGGAAGAGACGTTCCTCGTCGGCATTCATGCCTGCGGCACGCTCGAAAGCGACGCCGAACTCGCTGGCGAAAGCCCGCGTCATGACATCGATCACATGCTCTGTCGGCGGGACCTCACCCAACAGTTCTTTCAGATTAGCAACGCGCTCACGCGCCGAGGCGATCGCCTTATCCTTGAGTTTTTCCGCCGGAATCTTGAGCACGCGCAACATGCGCTCGATATCGAAATCCACGAGCAGCGAGCCATGGTAGAGAAATACATCGCCGTCGTAGATGCCGCCGGTGCCGGCTATCTTGCGGCCACCCACCTCGATGTCGTTGCGCGGACGAAAGCGCGCATCGACGCCAAGTTCACATATGCCACGCGCAGCGGTCTCACAAATGCGACGTGCAATTTCCAGCATGTCGTGCGAACCCACTGTCTTGCGATCGAGATAAAGCTCCCAGCCCAGCACCGTACTGTCAACGTACAACGCGCCCCCGCCGCTTACGCGCCGCTGGATGGTTATTCCATTGGTTTCGCAGTAATCACGCCGCAGTTCCTGATCAACGCTTTGATGAAAACCGACGAGCGCCGCCGGTTCGCTGAAACTCAGAAAGGACAGCGTGTTGGGGGAAATTCCCTGCTGACGTGCCTCAAGCAGCGCGCGGTTGGTTGCCACATATTCAGCTGCGGAACGCGGGCCGAAGTCGATAACGCGCCAGCACGCCCGGTCGGCACTCATGTGTCCGCCACCAGAGGCCGCTTGGGCGCATTGTGGCAACCGCCGCCTTTGGCTTCAGCGCCGACAACCTTGATATTGGTGAAGGTGCCGGCACGCGCATTGCCGCGCTGACGTTCACGCTCGTGCGCGATGATCGCATCGAGGTCAAGCTCCAGTCCGTCGCCGGCATCGGTCGTGGCCATCACTTCGTCGCCAACGGCAATCGAACAGCAGGCCGGTGTGACGCGCACCTTGCGTTCCAGGCGCGCCGCGAGCTCCACCATGCCATCGGATGGGTGCGCCATACCGTTGATTCCTGCCATCACGGCGTAGGCATCAATTAGCATCTTGGTTTGCCCGCTTGGACGCGCGCAGCCCAGCAACAGTGGAATGTCCAGCAGAACCTCGCGCGCTTTCATGAAGAATCGCCCTACCTCAGTTGGATCCGGTGTGGCATAAGGGCGCCGCTCTGTTGCGTAAAATGGCATGACCACAACCAGCACGACCGCATCCGGACGATGGCGGCGGATTATTTCCAGCGCGTTCCATTCTCCCAGCAGCTTCCCGTAGTGCAGTCCGATGACGATGTGCGGTACGACCTTCATCGGTGTCGCGACCAGCGCCTCGAGGGTGCGCTCGAAATCATCCACCTTGCGGCGCAGGTGATAGACCTGCGTGATTGTCTCCTGCGCACCGATTACGTCCATCATTGCGGCATCGATTCCGGCATCGGCCATGCGCCGCGCGACATCCGCATCGACCAGCGCGGTATGCAGAGCAATCTTGAATTGCGGAAAACTGTCCTTGATGCGGCGAATGGTTGGGTAGTATGCCCCGTATTCGACCTCATTGCGGTGATTGGAACCGCCGGTCAGCAGCATGCCACCGGCGCCATCGGCCACAATCTCATTGACCACGCGCCACAACGCTTCCGGCGTGCGCGCAGCAATCATGGGCTCCAGGATCTTCGCCTTGCAATGATCGCACTGCAGTTTGCAGTCGCCTCCGGTGATTGACACCGCCGGCCAGGCATTCTTGCCGCAACCCGATATTTCGGAGGTCTGAAAGGATTTGAAAGTGGGCGTGTAGAAGTTGATATGGCCACGCGTAATCGTGTCGAGCCTGGTCCAGTGCCCATGCAGCTCGGCCACTAGTCCGCTATCGAGAGGAAGGTCCTCCATGGCCTCCACCTGCGCAACAATATCCAGCCAGTCCTTCATTGCCCTTTACTCCTGGATCGGCGGAGTTCGGTTGGCGCTGCGACTGCCGTCAGCAGCCCTTGAAACCGTCGGCCTGCATCTTGCTTTCGAAAGCACTGAGAGCGCCTGCACCGGTCTGGAGGGACGCCGAGTCACCGCTCCAGTTGCTGGGCTTGAGCCGCACAATCCAGCCTTCGCCGTACGGATCCTTATTAATAAGTCCCGGTTTGGCAGCAACACCATCGTTCACCGCAATCACCTCTCCCGCCACCGGGGACTTTACCGGCCCCACCCATTTGCCCGACTCGACGGTGGCGCAGGACTTGTCTTTTTCGATCGATTTACCGACTTTTTTCGGTGTGTAGGACACAATTTCACCGGCCAGAGAACAGGCGTAGGACGTTACACCGACTGTAATCGTGCCGTCATTTTCCTTGCGCGCCCAGGCATTGTTTTCGACGTTGTACGATAATTCCTCAGGAATGTTGCACCCGCGTACTGCACCCATTGTCATTCCTCCCGCACTGAAAAGTTAAATGGT
>JAJXUF010000126.1 GCA_021783175.1 Pseudomonadota bacterium | reverse complement strand
CACCGCTTTGCCGAGCTGCTGGTTGGAAGTACTGGACAAGGACGAATGCATCAATACCGGGATCCCGGCAAAACGTTTGTCCGACTTGATCTTGCGCGTCAGCATGTATCCGTCCATCTCCGGCATTTCCACGTCGGTCAGGATGACCTGCACCAGGTCTTTCATCGAGGTATGAGAGGCTACGGCGTAATCGGCCATCTTGGTCAGTTCCAGCCATGCCTGACGCCCGTTGATGGCCGCGATGGACTTGACTCCCATCGCATCCAGCGTGCGCTGGATCTGGTGCCTTGCGACGGAAGAATCGTCGGCGTAGAACACTGTGCGATCCTTGCCTATCGGCTTCACGCTCTTGAAGATCATCTCGTCTTCGTCGAAGTGGCCGGTCTCCGACAGCACTTTCTCCACGTCCATCATCATCACCAGCCGGCCATCCTTCAGTTCGGTGATCGCGGTCACCAGGCCGCCCATCTGCGCCACCAGCATCGCCGGCGGCACGCGCATCGCCGACCAGTCCAGTCGCAGGATGTTGTCCACGCCCTTCACCAGGAATCCCTGCGTGTGGCCGTTGTACTCGGTGACGATCATGATATCGGCCTTCTCGTCCGTCTCGATGCCGGCGTACTTCGCCAGATCGATCACCGGCACCAGCGCCCCGCGCAGGCTCACCATGCCCTCCACCGCCTCCGGCATGTCCGGCGCACGGGTGATGGGCGGGATGCGCATCACCTCGCGCACCTTGAACACGTTGATACCGTAGGTCTCCTCGCGCGCAGTGCGCTTGTCCAACCCGAGCGTGAACATCAGGATCTCCAGCTTGTTGGTACCCGCCAGCTTGGTACGGGCATCGATGTTCTTTAACAGATCAGACATGTATCTCTCCTCCGGATAACCGGGGCGGATGCCCCTGCTTCCCCGATTTCATTTGCCCACAGCACATTTCGTTAACGGATATCCCGCCTTGCTCAGTTCATCGGCAGATTTTGCCAATTCTTCAGTGGCAGATTTGGCCTCTTGTGCGGAATGGGTATTATTGTCCACCAACGCAGCGATACGTTCCAGGCTCTGCGCCACGCTTTCGCCCGCGGCCGACTGCTCCTTGGAAGCGGTTGCGATATGATCGACGCGCCCCGACACATTTTCCGTGGCGCTCTTGATCTGCTTCAAGCCCTCGCCGTTCTCGCGTATCAGCATGATACCGTCCTCGACCTCCGTCACCGCGACTTGCATCGATTTCACGGCGGTATCGGAAACCGCATTGATCTCGGCGATGGTCCGGGCGATATCCTTGGTGCTGGCTGCCGTACGTTCCGCCAGTTTGCGCACTTCGTCGGCTACCACCGCAAAACCGCGTCCCTGCTCGCCGGCGCGCGCCGCTTCGATGGCCGCATTCAAGGCCAGCAGGTTGGTCTGGTCGGCGATCTCCTTGATGGTGTTGGCGATCGCACCGATGCGCTGGATAGACTCGCCCAGATCGGCGATGGTCTTGCTGGATGACTGGACGGTGCTGGCCACCTTGCCGGTCGCCACGATGCTGAGTTCCATGTTGCGGCTGTTTTCGTCGACGATCTGCCGCATCGTTTTGACATCATCAAGCGAATCTGCCGCCATATTGGCCACTTCGGCAACGGACTGGCTGAACTGCTCCATGGTAGCTGCGATCTGCTGGATATGGTCCTGTTCCGTCATTGCGTTGTTCGCCACTCCGGTCACCTTGGCATCCACGCCCCCGATGTGTTCCCGCATATTCTTCACCGAAGAGACAATCTCATCCATCATGGTGCGCAAGTAGGATTGCATGGTCTGGATCTCGCATAACAACACACCCATTTCGTCCCGTGTTGAAATGTCGAGCTCGTTATCCAGGTTGCCTTCCATGATGTGCCTGAATTCGGCCCTGACCATGTCGGCCGGCCGGCGCACATAGCGTCTTACGCAGAAACCAATATAGAAGAACAGGAACACATGCAGTGCGATCTGGCCCGAGATGGTCTGAATCTCCATATGCCTGATGCGGTCGTAATCCGGCTTCAAGTCGACCACCACGTCCGATGCGCCGAGAACCGCCCCTTCCTGGGCCTGATGGCAACCGGTGCAATCGGTGCCGTGAAAATCCTTGCTCGCCATATAAGGGGTGACGACGCGCAGGTATTGGGCGCCCTGATCGTCCCGGCCGAATATCACAACCGGTTTCCGGGTATCGAGCGCCTGACGCTGTGCATCGTCCTGGACGCGCTCTTGCGGCAGCCCGGCGCCGTAAAGGTCGATCACCGGCTTTGAGCGCAGTATCTGCGCCGATTTGATGTTCACTCCGCTGCCGAACTTGCGGATGAGAAGTTCGCGGTTGCCGACATCCCCGATCTGCCCCGTCACCATCAACATGTTGAATCCGTCAATGATCTCGTTGGCGATCTGCGCGCCCTTTTCCGTTGCCTGCGTCTTCGATTCTTCGCGCATGTTGGCGGAAACGAAGAATTGCGCCGCGGATAGCACGATCAAAAGCGTCGTCTGTATCAGGAACTGCAGCTTTGCGATCAGCGACCAATTCTTGAATTTGTAACGCTCGTACCGCGAAACGGCCTGCGCGCCGGTTCGCTTCAGCTCCCGGTACAACGCCTCCGCCTCGGCCACCTGCTCGCGGCTCGGCGCCCTGCGTATCGAGACATATCCCGTAATCTTGCCCTGCTCGATGAATGGCGCAACGGTGGCGCGCACCCAATAATGATTACCGTCCTTGCAGCGGTTCTTGACGATCCCGCGCCAGGGCCGTCCTGCCTTGATCTCATCCCACAGCCACTTGAAAGCCTGCGGCGGCATATCGGGATGACGCACGATGTTGTGGCTTTTGCCTAGCAACTCCTCGCGCGAGTAGCCGGAGATATTCACGAATGCCTGATTGCAATAGGTGATGATGCCCTTGGTATCGGTCTTGGAGACCAATACCGTCCCTGCCGGGAACGGCACTTCCTTTTGCGAAACATAAGCATTCTTGTTTTGCATGATTTCGCACTGAGGCTGACGCCTCCGCCTTAACCTGGCTGGCTGCTTTTTGCAGCTCTCTCGCCGATTTTTCCTGATGCACAATGTCCTGCAGACATGTATTGGCCCCGATCTTTCTTCTACACTTTGAAACGCGAGACTGCACTCTGCAGTTCGACGCCCATGCGTTCCAGATCGCCAATGTCATGTGTCGTTTGTTCGATTGCAGCATGGTTTTTCTCGGCCATCCTGGCAATCTGTTCGATATGGTGCGTGATCTCGTTGCTTGCAGCACCTTGCTCGCCTACAGATACGGCGATTTCGCCGATCCCCACGTTCGACTCCTTCACGGCCGCACCAGCCTCGTTCAACACGACAGCCATCAATTCGACATGCTTGTGCGTGGTTTGCAGGGACTGCACGCCGGATGCAATGGCCTGCTCCACCCGCGACGACTTCTCATCCAGCTTGCTGGTCACCTTGTCGATCTCGCTGGCCGACTGCGCGGATTTCTCCGCCAGCTTGCGCACCTCGTCCGCCACCACGGCGAAGCCGCGACCCTGCTCGCCGGCACGGGCCGCCTCGATGGCGGCGTTCAATGCCAGCAAATTGGTCTGGTTGGCAATGTCTTTCACTTGCTGCGTCATGCTGGCAATGGTGCGGGCACTTTCGACAAACTCGCCGGCGGCCGATGCGATCTGTTGCACTGCATTTTCGATGCTTTGTATCTCGTGCACCATCTCTTCTACGCTGCGATTGCCCTGCTCGGTCTGCTGCAGACTTTTCTCAGACAGTCCGCGCACCTCATTGGTGTTCTCGGCGACCGAATTGATACTCACCGTAACCGCCTCCACTGCCGCGGCGGTAGATGAAACCGCATCGCTTTGCGCTCGCGAACCGTCCGCCACTTCCGATGAAGCCGCGGCGATGTGGCTGGTGGTCTTGTTGATCCTGTCCACGCCGTCCAGCACTTGCCGGATGATGGCGGAAAAACTATCGATCAGGGCATTGAACGCCACGGCAGTCTGGCCGACCTCGTCTTTGCTGTGCACCGAGACACGCCGGGACAAATTACCGTCGGTCTGCATCGCCAGCATGATCTGCTGCAATTCCCGCGTCGGGCGCGTCACCTGATTAATCAACCAGCCAATGACGAAGAACAATACCAATTGCACCAGGGCCTGTCCGATCCACAACATCGCACTGGCTTTGCTCATTGCCTCGTATTCGCCGGTCATATCGAGACTCACGGTCACTGCACCCATCACAGCACCGTCTTCCACCGTATGGCATTGCAGGCAGTTCGTTCCGGTACCGCGAAAGTCCTTTGAGGCGGCGATCGGTTGAACCACGCGCAAGGTACGCTTGCCGTCTTTTTCGGTAATTTCATTTTGCTGCGTACCGCTACTCAATGCCGCACGATCCAACTCGTCTTTGGCCTGCTCCTCGGTCGCGCCCGGACCGAACTGCGTCTGTACCGGATTGCCGCGTATGACGCGCAAGTCTTCCACTTTGCTGGATGCAGCCATCTTCTTGACGAACAGTTTCCGCTGTTCGACATCCGAAATAGTCCCGTTCAACATCATCATGTTCAGGCCGTTGAATACGCCGTCCGCCGGTATCACCGCACGATTCCTGGCATCTTCCAGCACGCGCATTTCATAACGGTCGAACGCCCAGCGTTGGGCGGCAATCATCACCACCAGCAGTATCAGCTGGATGGGAATCTGCAATTTATTCTTGATTGAGAGACTGCTCCACCATTCGCTCATTTTGTTTACCTTTTATAGCTTGGTCTTCCGTCATCGGTATCCATCAAACCTTGAAACGTCCGATGGTCTTGTTCAAATTTTCCGCCAGCGCTTCCATCGATTTCACGGCATTGACGGTGCGCTTGACTATCTCGTTGCTACTGCCAGCCATATGGGCGATCTGGTCGACGTTGCGGGTGATCTCCCGGCTGGCATCGCGCTGTTTGTTGATAGAGCCGGAAATATTCGCCAGGCCGCTATTCACACCGTCCACGGATGCATTGGCTTCCACCAGAACGGCTGTAACCTCCCTGATGTGCGCCTGGCTGCCTTGCAAAGCAGCCAGGCCCCGCTGCACGGTCTTTTCGACCTGCCCCGACTGCACGCCAAGAGCCTGGGTGACTTCATCGATCTGCAGCGCGGATTGCGCGGATTTCTCCGCCAGCTTGCGCACCTCATCGGCGACCACTGCGAAGCCGCGGCCCTGCTCGCCCGCTCGCGCCGCCTCGATTGCCGCATTCAGCGCGAGCAGGTTGGTTTGCTCCGCGATCTCGCGCACTTGTTGCGTCATGCTGGTGATGCTCTGGGTGTTGTTGACGAACTTGCCCACATCGGTGGCGATCTCCTGCACCGAGCTTTCCACACGCTCCAGCTCCCGCATCATGTCTTGCAGGCTTTGCTGCCCCCGGTTGGCGCGTTCCAGGCTGTCGTTTGAAAGCCTGGCCACCTGGTCGGTGCCTTCCGCAACTTGGGCGATACTGGCGCTGACTTGTTCCACCGCCTTCGATGTGGAATCTGCCGCATCGCTTTGCTGTTGCATGCTTTGCGCAAGTTGCTCCGCATCCTGCGCAAGCGAGCGCGCGGCATCTGCAACCTGATGGGCATGGCCGTCAACCTGGGTGACGATCACATGGAAGCCGTTGGCCAGGTCATTGAAGGCTTTGGATGTCTGGCCGATTTCATCCTCGCTGTGCACGACTACGCGCTTGGACAGGTCTCCATCCGCCTGCATGGTCTGCATGGCTTTTTGCAGCTCTTTCGCGGGTTTGGTCACCAGACCGATCAGCCAGCCGATGATGAAATACAAGGCGATTTGCAGAACGATCTGCACCCCCCATAGCGTCAGACTGACGCGCTTCACCACCGCATATTCGCCAGCGATATCCAGCGTGATGCTGGCCGCACCGTTCACCGTGCCTTCCGGCACCGTATGGCACGTCAGGCAGTTTGTTCCGCGGAATTCTTTGCTGGCGATGAAAGGGACGACTACTCGCAATGCGCGCACGCCGTTCTTTTCCAGCAATTCCTGCTGCTGTTTTGCAGAGGACAGTGCCAGCCGATCCAGATCGTCCACCGCTTGCTCCGACGGCATGCCGGGGCCGAATTGATCCTGCACCGGCTTGTTGCGGATGACCCGCAACTCCAGCACATGTTCGGAAGCGCCCATCTTTTTAACCAGCAGGGTGCGCTGGTCTTCCTGGCTGATGATGCCGTTGAGCATCAACAAATTGAGTCCGTTGATTACCCCGTCCGCCGAAACGACTGCCTTTTCGCGCGCGCTTTCCAGCACATGCGCCTCGAACCTGTCCAATGCGGTCATTTGCACCATCGTCAGTACGACGATCAGGACCAGCTGGATAGGGATCTGCAATTTGCTTTTTAGTGAAAGCCCGCTCCACCACTTTCTCATTTCATTTACCCTGATTTCCCTGCTCTGTTATATATGCCGTATTTTCCATAGCGGCATAAGGTTATTATTCTTTAGCGCAGAGCAGGCGGCTGACCTGGACTTACTGCCGATTCCGCCAATCCTTGAGCGGTCGCAGCCGCCGGGGCAGAAACGGCGCCCGCCACTCCGGATGCCGCATCGGGTTGAAGCGCATCTAGCGGATCCCCGGTTTCAGCATCGATATCCACGCTGCCACCATCTTTCAGGGCGGCCTCTTCGGCTTTTTTGTTCATCACGATGATGCTGATCCGGCGATTGATGGGGTTCAGCGGCTGCGTTTTATCGAACAGCACGGCTGACGACAGACCGACCACGCGCACGATCTTGTCGTCGGCCAGCCCGCCTTTGATCAGCTCGCGTCGGGAAGCATTGCCGCGATCCGCCGACAGCTCCCAGTTGCTGTAACGCCCGTCCGCAGTCACATACGGCTGCGCATCGGTATGCCCGGACAGGCTGATCTTGTTCGGCATTTCGTTCAGTACATTGCCGATCGCGCGCAAGATATCCTTGGTATAGGGTTCCAGCTCCGCGCTGCCGCTCTTGAACATGGGACGGTTCTTCTCGTCCACGATCTGAACGCGCAGGCCTTCGGAAGTCAGGTCGAGCAATATCTGGTCCTTGAATTTTTTCAGCTTGGTATCTGCGTCGATCATTTTTTCAAGGTTGGCTTTCAGGTCCTTGAGTTTTTCGAGCTCCTTTTTTCGTTCCAGGCGCAGAAATTCTTCCCTTGTCGCCTTGAGGTTGATGATCTTTTTTTCCGGCGGCAACTCGCCCGATTTGACCTGGCCCTCGCTGCGCGTGAGATCCTGCCCCCCGCCTTTGATGATACTGGAGCTGTCGCCGCTCCCTGTGCCGCCCATCAAGGCCACTTTCAGCGGTGTTTTGAAATATTCGGAGATGCCGTTGAGATCGCCTTTGGTAGTGGATCCCAGCAGCCACATCAGCAGGAAGAACGCCATCATCGCCGTCACGAAGTCGGCGTAGGCGATCTTCCATGCGCCGCCGTGGGCGCCACCCACCACTTTCTTGATGCGTTTGATGACGATGGGTCGTTTATCTTCGTTGGACATGGTTCGGTTCTATCGACTGGATTATTGGTAGCGACTAGCGTTTTTGTTTGACGTGCGCTTCCAGTTCGATGAAGCCGGGGCGTTCGGTCGAATTGAGCGCCTTGCGCCCGAACTCCACTGCCATGGCGGGTGCGTAGCCGTTAAGATTGGCCAACAGGACGACCTTGATGGCCTGCAACATCTTGCTGCCCTCTTCGGCCTTCTGCTCCAGCAGGCCGGCCAGCGGACCGACGAAACCATAGGCCAGCAAAATCCCGAGGAAGGTTCCCACCAGAGCATGCGCGATCAACATGCCCAGTTCGGCTGGCGGAATGCCCACCGATTCCATGGTGTGCACCACGCCCATCACCGCTGCAACGATACCGAACGCCGGCATGCCGTCGCCCACTTTGGCGATCACGTGCGACGACACCATTGCCTCGTGGTGATGCGTCTCGATCTCCACATCCATCAGGTTCTCGATCTCCATGGCATTCAGGTTCCCGCTGACCATGATGCGCAGGTAATCGGTCATGAATTCGACCACGTGATGGTCGGCTAAAATTTTCGGGTATTTGGCGAACACGGGGCTCTCGTGCGGATTTTCGACATCGCCTTCGATGGACATCAGACCTTCTTTGCGCACTTTGCCGAGCAACTCGTACATCAGCGCCATCAGCTCCATGTAACTTTCTTTGTTGTACTTGGAGCCTTTGAATATAGTAGGCAAATCTTTAAACGTCGCCTTGATGGCCTTCATGCTATTGCCAACGAAGAAGGCGCCACCCGCCCCCCCCGCGATCATCAGCAACTCCAGCGGCTGCAATAATGCGGCAAGATGTCCCCCAGCCAAGGCAAAACCGCCGAACACCGAACCCAAAACCACTAAATACCCAACAATCACCAGCATAATTTGCCCCCTTGAATCGACACTTTTTCCTATTACGATGGCATCGTAGCATTTAGGCAGCCTTCCCATCATATAGAACAGGGTGCCTAATCGCCGGCATTTCAGCTTCTCGGCGATTCAGGACGCAACAACGCCGCCACTGCTGATGATACCCACTCGTCAGTAGTAGCGGCGTTTGATGTAATAACTTTAGGCGACGGCAGCTTCGCTTTGTGCGGCTTTTTTCGTTTTCCCCGCACGTGAAGGCGGACGGCAAATGCCGCAGTTGTAGCTCTCGCAAAGTTCGTTGGTGTGCACAACGAAATGACCGCCACACTCTTTGCATTCCGTCAGTTGCAGCATTTTGGCCTCGAAAAAGCGAATCAGGAACCACGCGCGCGTAATGCTCAACACCTGTTCTCCCGTGGTGACCGTCACCTGCTCAAGGTACAAACGGTAACTCTTGATCAAAGCCTCGACGCCGGAAACACTCGCATTTTTCAGCAGATACTGGTGGATGCCCATGAACAAGGAAGAATGAATATTGGGCAACCAGCTCATGAACCAGTCCGTCGAGTACGGCAGCATACCCTTGGAAGGCGATTCCCCCTTGACCTCCTTGTAGAGCCGCAAAAGACGTTCCCGGCTCAGCCCCGTCTCTTCCTGCAACAACTGAAGGCGTGCGCCCAATTCGATAAGTTCAACCGATATCTGTATCTCGCGGGCTTCGTTCACTACGCTCTTGTTTCGCATGGCTCTCACCTTAGCGCTCAGAGAACCAGGGCTTCGGCGGGCTGTCCCGACATCAGGATGGCGGCATGCGCCTGCGACATCATCCTGTCCTTGTTGTAATCGGTGACCATGTTGAGCAATAAGCGCTCGTCGAAACGGAAGCGGCACAACAGCAT
>JAJXUF010000125.1 GCA_021783175.1 Pseudomonadota bacterium | reverse complement strand
CACCGCTGCTTACAACGGCAGACTCGATTTACTACGCTACCCAGGCCGCCTTGATTCTGTTCCCGTCGTCAATCTTGAATCTCGCCGCATCGCCAGACGATCCTGGGGGGGCCAACAAATTGTTCCCCTCAAACCGCCACCAGCTCATCGAGTGTCCTTCACCCTCAAACAGTCTGCGAAGCTGCCCGTCCAGCGCTGCAGATTGAGTTCGCCGGTGATGGGCATCTTATCTACCAAGGCGCGCAGCGTTTTTGCGAAGGCCTTGCGGTCCCCGGGATTGTCGCCGCGATAACGTGAGAAGTGCACCAGCTGCACGCGCCGGGCCAGCTGGGCGTTGAGCCTCAGCAGAATAAGAGCCCCCTACGAGATGTGCACTGCTGCTTGGGCATCAAATTCCGTGCCTGAGGGTTCGGCGCTGATGTCATGATTCCGGCGAAATTTTTCGATCATTTCGGTATTGGAAAGTTTCACGACAGAGGTTTGTCTCCCGTCGTTGGCGCTGCAGGGCATCGGCGCAATGATGCCGATGCCCCCTATTGCCTTTGTGACAACCATGCCTCGAAATCTACAAGCACAAAAGCTATTGCCGTCCGGTTCGGGAAAACGGGGGCGATCCAAATTTTCGGGGGGACTAGTGGGGTGTGTCGAAGTAGCGCGCGACGAAGTCGTTGAAATTCGAAAACGGGATTACATAGGTTCCATCGCAATTGAACGTTGCGCGGACGATGCCCTGCCCCAAAGAGATGGCTGCATTGCGCAGATAGTAGTCATCGACCTCGCGCAAGCGCGGGAGTTGGTGGACGATGTCACAGATCAAACTCGGCGACAATGCCGGACAAGCCAGATGGGCATTGGTGTCTGGGCGCGACCCACCGGGCCCGACGTAATAGCGCCGCATCGGCCCCTCGTTGATTCGATTTTGTACCCAAGAGATGGCATCCATCTTGGCATCGAATGGAATTTGCGTGAAATGGCTCAACAGGTAATCTTCGTCGATTAGCCGGTCCGCATCATGGATCTCATAGCTGAAGGGGTGCAAAACGGATTCAGTGCGCACTTCGGAGCTATTGAATCCCAGGTAGACCGAATGAGAGTCGGTGGAAGTGAGAAGCCACTCGCAGATGTCCAGAATCAAGCTAATTTTCCGATCTATGCGTGAGACATACCTATTCCTGTCCGGTGCGGTTTCATGCAGCGAAGGGTCGCCCTTGATGCTTGCAAAATCTTGGCCCGGCGGCAGTCCATGGTCGCTCAATGTTGGCAACGGTTGCGGACGCACATCCACAGTACCATCGGGCTGGTGTGTGAAGCCCGGCGGGAGAAGAACAATGTTTCCACGGGGGGTTGCTGAGAACTTCGTGTCTGGTTGTCGCATGGGATTTTCTCCTGGCCATCGCCTTTGCCACCATGGCAAGGCAGGGGTATTCTGCCCGGAGCAATCTGACTGCACTTTTGCTTGTGGATCACAAAACCGTAAAAGCCCAAAGAGGTACCCTTCTATAGGGCGTGATGAAGGTGGTACGTTCATTGCGGTGTCAGAAATAAGAGCACCAAACTTCACAAGACCGGCCGGGACACACGCTCGCTTGGGCCGGGTACAACGACAAGCGGCGGCCAAGCCGCCCCTGTTGGTATCAGACTTCACCCGTTACAGCCTTCGAATGGGAGCTGCCCTAGATCTGCCACGGCGACCTATCAGACTCAGCGATCCAAGCCCCGCCATGATGAGCAGTGACTCGGCCGGTTCGGGAACAGCAGCCACCTGGGCTGCATAGACATCGAGATCGGCCGGAGTTGCGGGCTTACCGGCAACTACACGGGTGTAGTTACCGGGCTCGTTGGCTGAGAAACCGAAAGTGCCCGAGCCGATCTGGCTGCCCAGCAACTTCATAGACGGGCTGAGCAATGTCATGCCTATGGGGCCCGCTCCAAACAAGCCAGTATTGGTCAGGGTTGCCGAATATCCGGGGCCACCGCGGTTCAGGCCGAAGTGATAAGTGTTCATGACCATGCCAGTCTGGCTCGGCTCGTCGAGCGTCAACGCGCCCACAACGCTGAACACGGGATCTGCAGCCTGGCCTGCGACGCTGTAGGCGGCTAGAGATAGGCCGAATGCGATCGCCAGCCGGCGGCACCGGATGCCAGAACGACAGGTAGGGCTTTGATTCATTTACCGTTCCTTAGAGGAGAATGACTCCAGAGAAGTGGGTGGCCGGTTATTTGCTGCCGACCTGCTCTTATCCGACGGCCCCATGTCGCCGAACGTGGCTGGTGGGCCGGGGGCGGTTCGGCAGCGTGCCAGATGTAATTGCGCGTTATTGCGGCGGCGCGACCCCAGGCTGTGCAGGGGCGCTGCCGGCAGGATCGGCCATGGCGCCGCCGTTCAGAACCTCACCTGTACGTGCGTCCACCACAACCGTGGCGACCGTGCCCTGTGTATCCCGGATTTCGACCTTGTAGGCGGACTGCCCGTTGGGCAACCTCGTGAGGCTCTCGCGCTCCACCTTACCGGGATGGGCTTGGATTGCGATGGTCGCCGCCTCCCGTTTGCTCACCGGGGTGGTAGCTGCCAGGGCGCTCGTACCCGCAGCTGAGAGGAACAGAGCTAGCCCCAGGGAAGTCAGATGTCGTGGGCCAAATTTGCAGTAATTCATGTCACCTTTTCCTTTCATGAATGCCGTGCAGAATGCCGCGGTGTTATCAATATGCCTTAGCCCTCATTGCCACCGCCGTACCGTCGAATCACAAATCGTTAAGGCTCCCGCTGCGAGCCGGGGGCCAAGAAACGGGCGAGGGGCTGGGGCGAACCCCACTCAAGGGACCAAGTCGACGCCACTGGGACGCGCCAGCGGCGCCACATAGGTTTTCGCCGCGGTTGAAAGTTGCGCGCCGCGTGGATTTTTTCCCGGCTTTAAACCGGGTACGTTGCGATCTGGGCGAAGATCAGCAAGAAATGTCCTTTGCCAACATGTCCTATCCTGACTGTTTCGGCGAAAACAATAGATTTAATATATGTTGATGGCGTACGTGGCGTTCCTTCTTGCCCTCATTTTTTC
Organism: Pseudomonadota bacterium; assembly: GCA_021783175.1. Next base: position 6,293 of record JAJXUF010000125.1, on the reverse strand, counting down.
GGCCGCACACGCGACGAATATTTTTTTCGTCCCCTTGAAGGTGCCGGCGGCGATGTTCTCTGGTATTTGACTGACGAACAAACGGGGCAGTGCAAACCCGGGACATCCTGGTACAACATCAGAATGAGCCCGAATCCCGCCAAGGTTGAAATGGGCTGCTTGCGTTTCGCGCTCAATGGCAGCGCCTTCAAATTCTTTCGCTCTGGCGATAAAGCAGAACCCTATGCGCCCATCAGTGACTTTCGGGCTGTTCCGGGCGCATCCCGGCAACGTCGCAAATTGATTCAGGCCTATCTCTTATATCGCCAGCGAATACAGGCCGACATGTCCAAGGAACGAATAAGCGCTTGGCATAACGCTAAACCACATCCGTAGAAGTGCCGGCCGTCATCTTAAGCGTGCCGTCAATCTAGGCAAACAAGCCGCCGCCATCCGACGGTCAAAGATCGCAACTAGAGTCCAAGTGCCCGCATGTAACTCCGAGGCGGGCACCCTCTGTTGGATTTCTTGCCCGGCCACGAGTCGGGTTCTTTTTCGCCATCAACCAGCCGCTCGTCGGAAACATAGTTGGTCTCCTAAAGACTAGCCCCGGATGCCCGATAACTTCAGTGCGTAGTATCCTCCTTAAGACATTTCGCCTGGTTTCCTCTCGGACCGGGCTTTTTCTTTTGTGCTCATTGAGAAAAGCACGGGCTACAAGACTTGCACTCCAACAGCCCCACGATGGGCGAACCGTAGTAACTGGCAAGATACCGGGGTCTCTGGCGGGACACACGGTTTGTCTGCAATTCCCCCCGGAGAAGTTTGCCACCATCTTGCCTACTGGCTGCACGCTGCTCAGTCAGATCGAGTGAGCGGGCCGCGTGTGGCTGAAGCACAGCACTACTGCGCATCCCGTCTCGCCGCCTCCCAGGCATGGATCGCATGCTTGCGTATTTCGCCCCAACGGTAGCCGCCTAAGGCTCCGCTCTGGCGGATGACACGATGGCAGGGAATCACGAATGCGACCGGATTGTCGCCCACAGCCTGTCCCACCGCACGCGCCGCGCGGGGCCGACCAATGGCTGTTGCGATCTCGGCATAGCTTGCGAGGTGGCCGCTAGGTATTTGCAGGAGCGCCTTCCACACGCTGATCTGGAGATTCGTGCCGGAAACAAGGAGCGATAGCGGCCGATCAGGCGTGACATTGCCGCTGAATATGGTACCGGCTATCGCGCGTATGCGCTTTGGGTTTTCTCGGGCACAGGCATGCGGCCACCTCTGTGTCAGGCGGGCGCGGGCACTCTCAATGACACCGCCTTCCACAAATTCTAGACCGCATATCCCTCTCTCAGTGACCGCGATAAAGACAGGACCAAAGGGCGTGTCATGCATACCAAAGTCTATCGTCATGCCTTGGCCCGCCACCTTGAATTCCCCGGGAGTTACAGCCTCTAGATGGACGAAGTGGTCATACAAGCGGGATCCGCTACTGAGTCCAACAGCATCGGCAACATCGAGCACCGGACGCGACTCGGCCAAAAGTCGCTTGGCACGCTCCACTGTCAGAATCTGCAGATAGCGCTTCGGCGTGACGCCGGCCCACCGGCAAAACAATCTCTGGAAGTGAAAAGGGCTCAGGTGCAAATGTGCCGCTATAGCATTCAGCGTGGGCTGGCTGCTTGCGTTCTGGGTGATGTATGCGATTGCTTGGGCAATGCGATCGTAATCTGACATGGCATCCGGCCAGCTGTGCCCCCTTTTATGAGCGAACGCCCCGCGCTCGGTCGATGTCAGAGGTGTAGTAGGCCCTTTCCGGTATGGTCGCCTGCATGGATGTGTGCAACTCTGGCCCCAGCCCGTAAAATTTTTGAGAGCTCATAATCAGCGGCCGCCACTTGTTCGGGTCAACCCGGTTCCCTTCCCCGCTCGCGAGCAGCGTTTCTTCTGCATACCCCCTCAGGATGCGCGTTTCGAAACACACAACGAAACCGCGCAGGTCATCGGTATTCGATGCGACCACGTGTACCTCTTCCACCACCCCTTCAAGCTGGATGGGACACTCCTTGACCCTGGGCGGGGCCACAATCTCGGAAGGTGTTTGAGTCAGTCCGTCCACCACAAACTTGTCAGGATCATATCGATAGCCGCGACGCAGTTTGCGCTCCGGAACGGGCTGAGCTCCCGTCGTGAGCGCGAGGCGGTCAACTTCCACAACCTCCGCGACGGAAGGCAGATTGATCACGCATTCCTTGGTGTGCATCAAATTTTGGTACGTCTTGGAGGACGCTGCGATGCCAAGCATACATCGCCAGCCAAGCCAAAATGCGGACGAGATAGGCGCAAGGTTGGCCGTATAGTCTCATTTTCGGTGCTGATCAGTGCCACTGGCGTCCCAAAATACAGGATCGTTGGTTCGATAATCTTGTGCATGTCCGGGTTCGATTCCATATGACGCGAATCGATTATGAATACCGCTCGCCATACCTGCGACCCGATTCTTGCTATTTAACTTTGCTACGTGACATGTACCCCTGTCAGTATTGAAAAATTTCTCATTGGCATTTTCCGCTGTCACTGTAGAGGTGCCAAGGCCGATACCCTGGGGTAAGCTTTCGGCGACGCAGTTACGCTGCCTCGGAAATTCCTGCCTCTATGCGCAGCAGCATGTCCTGGGTTAGTTTTCTTAGGCGTCTGATTCCTTGCGCCAAACCCTGACGATCTCTGCAACGCGCCAACTCAGCCCCAAGGAGATGCTGCTCTCGATGCAAATGGTTGAGGCGTTCATCGTGAGAGAAGACTGCATGCATGGGGCAGTTGGCGTAATCTCCCACCACCTCGGCGTCGAGGCGTTCGGGCGACAGTTCCAACATCCCGAGGGTGACGTCCGACCACTGCATCATCGCGGCATAGGCTGCCAGGTTGTGACCTGGTTTGATCTCTGGTGGGAGGTTTGTCGGCCATTGGTGAGCCAGTAGCGCGGGGATATCGGCAGCAGGAACCGCCGCCGAAAGGGCGAACCCCTGCACGGCTGGAACATCGAGAATGCGTAGTGCCTCCAGCACCTCAGGATCTTCCACACCCTCCACCACAAAATCTACCTCAAGGGCACGGGCCAAAGTCATGATGCTTACGACGAAACGCAGATCGCGGGGGCGACGGCCGATGCCGTGTATAAAGGCCTGATCGAGCTTGACCTCGTCAAACGGCAATTCCTTGAGACGTAGCAAGCTGGCATAGGCGCTCCCGAGGTCATCAAGCGAGAGGCTGACGCCCAGAGCCTTAAAATCCTGCAGGCGTTCGCGCGCCGAAGCCAGAGACAGAAAATCTCCTTGTTCCAGCACTTCCAGAACCAGTGTCCCCGGCACCACACGATGGCGGTGGAGCAAATCCCGGATCTCCCTGCTCAGAAGAGGGTCCATCAGATGTTCCGGCAGGAAATTCACCGCCACCTTGATCCCAGTGCCGAGTTCGTTCCAGGCCCGGCTCTGTTCGAGCGCCCGATCGCATACCGCTAGACTAAGACGGCGCAGTTCCGAGGGCAGCAAATCGGCAAGAAACTCGATGGGGCTCAACAAACGGCCGTCGCTGCGCAGGCGCGCCAAAGCCTCCAACTTGATGATGCGCCCACTTCTTAGATCTATGACGGGCTGATAATGTACTTCCAACCCGCGTTCGATCAGGCTGGAAACGCCATATTGCTGGCGCAGTCGTTCAGTCAGGCGAACATCCCAGGCGGCTTCATAGTGGCGGTGCCACGCGACCCGGCGGATCTTGTCTGCCTTCACCTGATAAAGAGCAACATCGGCGTGACGTAAAAGAGTGTCGGCCTCAGCTTCGTCGAGCGGATACATCGTATATCCCAAGCTCGCCCGCATGGCGACATAGGTACCATCTGGCAAGGCCATGGGTGCTTCGATGGCTTGTTGCAGCCTAGTTAGCGCCCGCTCCAGACTGTCCCAGGACTCAATGCCCTCGAACACCAATGCAAATTCATCCCCACCTAAACGAGCGACGTAATCTGTTTCGCGCAAGGCGCTCCGTACGCGCATCGCCAGGGTTTTTAGCAACTCATCTCCGGCCTCGTGTCCGAACTTGTCATTGATTGGCTTGAAATCGTCCAAGTCCAGCATGCCAACACCAAGCAGGGCTTCATTCCGCTCGGTACGGGCCAAGGCGTGCGGCAGGTATTCTTCGATGGCAAGACGGTTGGGTAGGCCAGTCAAGGCGTCATGGTGAGCCAGATGCAGGGCATCGCGTCGCGCGTCTTCGAGACGATGCTTTAGGTCGATCTCGTCTAGGGCATGACCGATCAAGCTCGCGATGCGGGTTAGCAGATGGAGTATTTCCTCACTAAACTCTCCCTCCTCTCCCGCGGCAACTTCGCACACCGCCCAAGGTATACCGCCGCGCCGTAACGGTAGGGCTATCAACATCTGCCAGTTGTAGCGATCATAGAGTTGGCGCATGGGCGCGCTTATGAAACTTGCGGGCCAGTTTCGTTGGACTTCGACACAAGCACTCCTCCAAGCCCGCTGACAGGGGAAATCGTGTTCCTGGCCGGAACCAGGGAGACCAAGATGGACGTCAAGCAAGTCAAGGTTTCCCACACCCGAGGCCGCCAAGCGCCGCAATTCCTTAAACTCCCCAGCGCGCACTATTGGCTGCCCGATCCAGGCAGTATGGAAGAGCCCGCTGGCGACCAGCCGTCGACACGCCTCGCTAAGCAAATGGCTTTCGTCCAACCCGCTGAGCGTAAGCTCGTCTTCAGCCAGAAGGGCCTGATACAACGCCTGCACGCGTTGAATGCGCTGTCGTTGCGCATCTTCGCTCTCGCGTCGTTGCAAGTGATCAAGCGCCAAACCCAGAATGTTAGCCAAGTGGTCAAGCCAAATCGGGGGAAAGGCGGTGCCGAAGAAACCCGGCGTATGACTATAGAGGCTCAAAATGCCCTTGGCCCCGCCGCGGGCTATGAGCGGCAAGCTGGCAATGGCGATCATACCGCTTGCCTGCACCACGGCCCGCCAAGGCATCATCTCCGGGGCGGTACGGCAGTCGGCAATTACGCGCACCCGACCGGACCGCCAAGCTTGCCCAGCGGGACCTTGGCCCAGAGGCGACTCGTCCACTCTGACCTCGCTACCGTCCAGGTGCCCCAACACGCCCGGGCCCGATGCAAAGGCCGGCCTCAATACATCGTGGGCGCCCACCTGGGGCGTCCATACCGCCGCGCCGGAAATGCCACGAACCCCAGTTAGGCGATCTACGCTTTGCCTAAGCAGCTGAGAAGAAGTCTCTGCCTCAACAACCAGACGGTCTATGTCTAGCAGGGCATCTAGGGCGGCGGGTAGATCCCGCTCAGAAAAGATCTCATCAACGCTGGCACTTGCCATCGTATGCTCCACCGTTTCTTATTTGTTTGTGTGGCAGCATATCATGGTACGAATCAACCACCAGCAAACATTTGCCCAGTGCAGCCATCAAGGAAAAATGTCCGTGGGGCCTAGCTGAACACTGTTTTTTGGCATTTCAGCCGTTGATAAATTATGTCTGCCGAGCTCCCTTTTTCGGTGTGATTTTTTTCATATCTGAGCTTAAGCGCGCATCAGGGAACGTTCGCCGGGTGGGAGGGACCTGGACCGTTAGTATGACGACCCATCTTCGTGCCGGAACTGCCACTCGCCATCAGTTCCCCTGATGGCTTCCAGAGCATCGTCCGGATACGTGCCAGTATCGCCTAGTAGACGATCGCCGATCTCCAGATACACGACATCCTCCATTGATTTGTTCACAAGGTGATGTCCATCAGGGTCCCCTCCCTTGAACCCAATGCACATGCCGGGTTGGAGCGTTGTTGCTCCAGAGTCTGTAATGAGCGTGGGGTGGCCTGAAAGGATGTAGATAAACTCATCTTGGATAGAATGCCAATGACGTAAGGCTGCAATTGCGCCGGGTTTTAACGTGGTGCGATTTACGCCAAACGTCCCAAGCCCGAACACGTCACCTAGGGCCTGCTTCTGCCTGCCTGCGACGCGGGCGGCAAACGGCTCTGGATAGTTGGATGGCTGGCTCTTGGGGCAACCTCCGACGCGATCACTGGACTCGACTTAGTCACGCGCGTTCTCCATCTTGATTTTCACCTAGTATTAGAAAAATCCGATAGCGCTGCGAGCGGGAACTAGGAACTCGTTACCCCGCGTTGTTATGGGGATGGGCACGCTGGGAATCGCCGCCTTGCCGCCATCGAAACAGTATCGTCAAACAGATCGCCCCAGACTGCTGTTCAACATTTCAGCAGTTGAAGAAGATGCTAC
>JAJXUF010000124.1 GCA_021783175.1 Pseudomonadota bacterium | reverse complement strand
GGGACGTGACATCTTCTACACGCTGCACGAGGCTCTTTTCCACGCCTATTTTGTGCGCGGACAAAACATCGGCGACCGGGAAGTCCTTAAAGATATCGCACTGGAAGCTGGCTTGCCGGCAGATCTAGCCCAAGCAGCTTGGTCAGAACCGGAATTCGAGCAACGGCTACAACAGAACCTACTGCAGGCCGCACGCCTACACATACGCGCGACGCCAACTTATCTTTTCGGCCAGCAGATTCTTGTTGGGGCCGTGCCATTCAATCAACTGACGCAGGCGGCGAACCGGCTAATTCAGGAACGACAGGCGCTGTAATGGTCAGGTGCAGGCGCGGGCACCTGCTCCGAATCAAACAACAGCTGCAGCCTCATCTGCCGCCAGTGGCCCGACAATGCCCACACCCAGTCACAAGATAGGCGATCAGCGTTGGGTTCGGCTCAATGCAGACGCAAAGTCCCCCTTTTGAATCGGCTGCTTGTGTCGGTCGTCTGTCACCGACCCCTGAGCATACCCAAGAGCAACGCGTCCAACTGATCAAGGCGGCGCCTCGCCTTGCCGATTACGCCGCGAGCCGCCAATGATTACGCCCGGGTACTTCAACGATACGATGGCTGCGTGCGTCTGGGAATCACAACTCGAGCATGTTAGGGCCCAGGAAACTATCAGTGAATCAGTCATCGGCGGTTGCCACGCGATGCAACCGTTCGAGCTACGACTTCGCCTGGTGCCGATTCCCGTAGGTGATCACCAAGCGCCGACGAGCGGTAGTAGATAACAGATGTCTCGCGTGATCACCTGCCTTTCCCGCCGCGTCCATCAGTTTCACTCATCTATACTGGACCTACTGGCCACTGGCGATGAAGTTCGTTGCGCGGTGGATTTGCGCCAGGCCGGCAACTGTCCAAAAAGGACATAATTAAAAGAGCCGTCTTTACCTGGACCTATTACAAGAGGGAAAACATGAATAAAAAGATCCGGATTGCACTACTAGGCTTGGGAGCAATGGGTGAGACTTTTGCCGAACACTTTCTCGAGAAAATTCACGCGGACCGCATTCCTGTCGAAATAGTCGCAGTCGCCCACGATCAGCCGGACTCGGCTGTGGCACTCGGTTTTGCCCACAGCAAAGTTCCCGTATTTCGGGATCCTGCCGACGTGCTTAAGATGGGGGATAAGATAGATATCATATTCGATCTGTCAGAAGACACACGTGTCCGTCAAAATCTGCGCCTCAAGCTCATCGAGACAAAGAATCTCCACACCGCCATCGCGCCCGATGTCTTCGCCCGACTGCTGTGGTATTTCTTCGATGAGCCCATGCCGCAGGCGGCTGTTGCCTGATCGTAACCAACACCACTTTGGCTGCTCACGATCGTCCACGGCCATGCCCGTGCGACCACAGCCGAAGGAGGCATTGAGCGAGTTGAACGATTGTCGCCTGATGCTTCAGCGTGTGCAGCGCACTGACAGCCGCAGCATACGGGCCCGCCCTTGCGTCGATAGCCATGTGCGCCGCACGAATAAGCAGCAAGCGAAACATCGGCAACGCAAATGCTTTTGCAACATCGAGCCAGGCCCCGCGTTCTCCGGTTTGGCTGCGCCTCAACTGCAATATCTAGGAGTGCGTCGTGGTCTTGAGTTACTGTTTGCGGCAATCAACCGACGTCCTTTTTCTGACGTAATTTCCCGCGACTAATACGATCGATCGCCTACGCCGGTTGCTACTCTAGACCGCGCGTCATGGTCGTTCGCATTGCTATCGTATTCCGGTTTCATGCTGTTACCGGTACGGCCAGTGCTCTTTTCCCGGTGGCTGCGAGCCTGGTGCGACCTATTCCTTTTCGTAGCGCAACGTAGGTGTTCACAATATTTCTTAGTGATATAGTCGCACAAACATGCAATTGAATACTCCGACCTAGGGCCGGCGTGAACATGTCATGTACTGCTGGGCCACCAGTTGGTTAATGCAATCGCTAGCGTTCTGCAGTAACTGCCGCATGGGTTGTTGCCGCAAAAGACGGCCGGATTCGGTGAACGCGCTGCGCATGACAAGTGCACGAAGCGGGAATGGCAATGAAACAGATTTCTAATGACTGACACATCCGCCAAAAAGAGATTACTGGCAATTATCGAGCTTGGTGGTTATCCGAATTTTGCCGATCTTTACCGGCAAGCGGGCTTTGAAGTCGCGACCGTCACATCGGTACGCAAGGCGCTGGCTCTGTTGAAACAATCGGCGCCTGAAGTCATCGTCGCGGAATTCAATTTTCAGTCCGATTTTCGAGATCGAACCAGCAGTCTCGAGTCGCTGCTTGCGGTCATCCAGCGCTCGCCGCAGACACAGGTAATCGTATTCTACGATCGCGAGCATGCACATCAGTTTGAAAAGCTGCGCAGCCGCTTCCGCATTGCCGACGCACTGCCCTATCCGGTGGACGCGGCACGTTTGTCGGAACGACTGAAAGAAATTGCAGCCGCTACGCAGTCAGTGGATCGTGGTTCGTTACGGTGAGATCACTCTTCCTGGGTGGAATCAATCGGACCAGTTGTAAGCGCTGACTATACCGCGCAGATCGAAGTCCACCTCAAGCATCTTGAGATGGGCGCCGCTCATGTTCGGTAACTTGCCCGCGCCGTAGTAGTACAACCACCGATTGAGCCGCTGTCCATTCACCTGCACGTCGACGCCTGTACTGCTCGGAGGGCCTAGCCATTGCCGGACCTGGGCCTCGGTGGTGCGCCCTCTCTCCACCTTGGCCTCAAAGGTCCGGACATCAAAATCCCGTCCCACCTGCACGGTACTGCATCCCCCGACGAGCAGTGTCAGAAGCGCTACCAATATCCGCATGCCAGTCGCAGGCGTAGAGCGCTCCGTCGTCATGCCAACACTGTCGCCGGGTTTCATCGCATCACGTTCCTTTCGCCGCTTTAGGGACTTATCACGATGAACATATTCGCGCCGCCGCGCGTAATCAGCAGCAGGACACTTTCGTTCTTCCCAAGATGCGACGTGATGCGCCGGTAGTCTGCCATGTTGCGCACCGGTTTGCGGTTGATCTGCGTTATCACGTCACCGGATTGCAGCCCCACGGCCGCGGCCGGACTCGACGGATCAACATCCGTTACCACCACACCCGGTGATTGCGCAGGAAGGTTAAGCTGCCCGGCAATTTGCGGCGTGAGGTTCTGCACGGTCAACCCCGAGAGCATGGTGTTCGAACTGCCCTGCGTCGTCTCGGATTGACGGCTGGCTTCAACCACCTGCTTGGTCTGCTCGGCGATCTTCACCTTGATAGACATGATCCTCTTGTCCCGGATCAGCTTGACCTCGACTTCCTTGCCGACCGGTGTGTCCGCAACGAGATTGCGCAACGTCGTCGGCGTGTCGACCGCGTTACCGTCGTAACCGATAATCACGTCGCCCGTCTTGATGCCGGCACTGGCTGCAGGGCTATGCTGGATGACCTCGCCAACCAGCGCACCACGTGGCTCCTTGAGTCCGAAGTTCTTAGCAAGATCGGGTGTGACTTCCTGGATGGAGACGCCAAGCCAGCCGCGGATCACGCGGCCATGCTCGATCAATTGATTCATGACATCGCGCGCCATGTTGCTCGGGATGGCGAAGCCTATTCCCATGTATCCGCCGCTGCGGGTGAATATCGCGGTGTTGATACCAATTAATTGTCCCTTGGTATTCACCAGCGCGCCGCCCGAATTGCCTGGGTTGATCGCAGCATCGGTCTGGATGAAATCCTCATAATCCTCGATACCCACGTTTGCACGTCCGACCGCGCTGACGATACCCATCGTTACCGTCTGGTTAAGGCCAAACGGATTACCCATCGCAAGAACATATTCGCCGACTTGCAGATTGCTCGAATCCCCCCAGGGGATTACCGGCAGATTCTTGGCATCGATCTTAATGACGGCAATATCGGTTTTCGGATCCGTACCGACAACCTTCGCCTTATATTCACGGTTGTTGCCGAGAATCACTTTGATCGTGTCAGCTTTCGCAATAACGTGGTTATTGGTAATGATGTAGCCATTCGAATTTACGATAACGCCAGAACCAAGAGCGCTTTCCCGGCGTTCGCGCGGAACATGGAAATTATGAAAGAACTGGTCCCCGAAAAACTGGCGGAAAAACGGATCATCCGGGAAAGGTGATCCCATATTCTGGCCCTGGGTCTTGATTACGCGGGTCGTCGAAATATTGACCACAGCGGGCAAAGCTTCCTTGACAATCGGAACGAAATTGGGACCCGCGGAAATATTGCCAATAGGCGGCGTCTGGGGCGCGCTGGCCGCAAGCGCGGCATTGGTTGCCGAGGCGGATCCGTCTAGGCGCAACATGAAGACCGCGCCGATGGCAACGCCAATTAACAGAAATACTCCCGCGATTATGCCAATCTTGAACGAGCGACGATCAATCGACATCCAGAAACCTCCAAATTGGTAAAAAATAGGTGCGTGCAGGCCACGGCCATCACGCGACGATGTCACCTGCTACATACCGTCCATTCACATGGATCACAAATTGGTTGAAAAGTTCTACTCCGAGTAGCGATGTCGCAATATCGTACCCGGCATGGGGGGTGAGTCCATGCCCGGAACTGGACAATCCTATACGCACGCGCGACATGACCGATGGCATGCGAGGACTGCCTTGCGCCGGGTGCGGCAAACCGCAGACCGCGGCGCCCCCAGCTATTTGAATCTGGCAAGAGCGGGATCATTAATGACCTGTTCCGGCAAGCCCGTTATCCGTGGCAAATTCGAGAGTTTTGGCAGGCCATCGAGGGTCTGGACCGCACCTTTTTTGTCCTTCCATACGAGAAGGGGCGTGCCGTTCGCACCAAATCGACTCATGAGCTTCCCGTTAGCAACGATATGCGCAATACTCGATTTCGCAGGTTGGTTAAGCGGATCTATACCACCATCCTCGGTGGCGGTGTTGAAGCGAGATTCATTGTTGCCCAACGCCGCAGCCGGATCCTTCGCTTGCATGATTGCAGCGGCTTTACCCGTGGATGTGGGTTTCAGAAAGGCGACCGGTACCCAGCGAACTTGCAGACCAACCTTTTCGTATGGCTGCAGCGCCTTCCACGTTAGGTGGCAGAAAATGCAGTTGGCATCGAAAAACACGTAAATCACACTTTTCGGATGCTTGGTCTCACCTTCCGTGATATAGCCCGTCGACTGCAGATCCGAAAAGAGTTTCGCATAGTCCGGTTTGGGGATGAACTTCTGGCCATAGGTGGCGGTCAGATTAGCGCCAGTCTCATCTGTGAGCATGCCGATAATCATCGTTTTCTGGTCGGGAGTCGTGAAGACAATTGTGTAGCTTCCGTCTCGCATCAGCAGCCAACCCCGAAGACCGGAGACAGCGGGGAAGCTCCTAACGACATGCATGCCCTGCTTGATTGCCATCTTGATCGGCGGCGGATAGGTTTTCGAGGAGGGCACGGCGTTTGCGGCATGCGCCACCGAAGTGGTGCAAAGCGTAGCCAGTCCGATAATTCGCAATACGCGCCCGACAGTTGCCAGTCTTGTCATTTCAAAAGTCTTCCTGTATTCATGCAGGGAAAAAAAGGGGGGCTAGCCAGACATTATGCCACAAACGCACCATGGGCCGCGCCGCAAGCGACCCTGCATTTCGTCTGGGCGATTAACTGTTATGGCAGTGAATTTAGCGCTCCAGATGTATTTTAAGGCGTTGAATTTTTTGCATTTTGTTGTTATTGCGGTGGCAAGTACCGAACCGGCTTTGCCGAGCTTCACTGGTCGCCGTGTGCACGCCTGTCAAACTCCATTTCGTCTGATGCAAGAATGCGTTCCTGAGTCACCCGCCATTTGCCATCCTCTTCCTTGCGAATCACGATCTCCACTCCATTGACATTGAGCGATCCGTCGGTTCCTTCAACCGTTTCCAAGGTTTTGAACATTACGCTACCTGGCGTCATCGCTATCACCCGCAGTCCATTGTACGCCACACGCTTGAGCACGTTATTCTCGAATTCGTGCTTGCACTGTGCTGCCCAGTCCGAATATCCAATGACTTCAAAACCCGGTACGCCGAACACTGCAACCTGGGGCGAAACAAGATCCATATGTGCCGCAAAATCCTTGGCATTGGCGGTAGCCGCCAGCGCCTGCAGCCATTCATCGGCAATCTTGCTTTCCAAAGAAATCACCTCTCAATGAAACCAGTTTGCGGCGGACAAACCGCGACCGTAAAGTACGTGCGCATTTACGCTCGACCCGGGGCTCTCACAGGTCTGTCCTGGTCGGACCAGTTCCTGCTGCGCGATCTGCCGGGAGTAAGGGCGACTAGAATCTAGGCAGCATACGACAACCAGCAGCATACCGGAAGCAAGTCAGTTTTCTTGGCAATTTGCCCGGTATCGGCTGCGCGCGGAATAATATGGGAGAACATTCCCGGGAGTTCGCATGATCCTGTTGTCTGCAAAATAAGGGCCTGCATTTAAATATGTCGAACGACCCTGACGAACCTCGCATCCTGCAGCGGCCCGACGGCGCAACCATTACCTATCGCAGCTGGCACAGCCCAGCTCCGTCACCGCACCTGATTGTCTTGCTACATGGCATGGCAAGCAACCTGACTCGCTGGAGCGAATTCCTGCGCAACACAAGCCTGCGCAATTCCTGGGACACCGTTCGCCTCGACCTGCGCGGCCATGCCGGTTCGGTCATGCGCCGTCCGATCGGAATGGACATCTGGTGCGATGATATTGCAGCAATTCTTGATGCCGAACGCCATGCGACAGCCGTGCTTATCGGCCATTGCCTAGGCGCGAACATTGCCCTGCATTTTGCTGCCCACTTTCCGCAACGCGTCCAGGGCATGGTTCTTATCGAACCCATGCTTCCCGAGGCTCTTACCGGGTCCCTTAAGGCTGCGCGCAAACTGCGACCGGCCATCTCCGCATTGGCGGGAACATTACGCGCACTCAACCGGCTGGGCATCTACCGGCGCCAACTACCGACAATCGATTTGGAAGAATTGGATCGCAGCACTCGTGCCGCCATGGCGACCGAAGGTAATTCCGAGTCCCTCACTCGCCGCTATGCATCCCCATTGGAAGATTTGCGCTACCTGCCGAGCACCAGCTATTTCAGCGATTTGTTGGCGGTAACAGGGCCACTGCCGCCGCTTGCCGACATCCAGGCCCCGGCCCTGGCATTACTTTCGACCGGAGCCCGCTTCGGCGAGCTTGGTCGCACCCGGCGTTCCTTGGAATCGCTTAAGGATTGTCGAATTGTAACGCTCGACTCGCATCACTGGATACCGACCGAGGCACCCGACGCCATGCGCAGAACGATCGAAGCCTGGTGTGAACAACTGATACGCGACTAGATTGCATTATTGATGCGCATAGCTGCGCAGCGGACATCGCAAATCAGCGCTTGCGCGCGCGACGCGCCGTGGGATCAGCATTCCAGGGATCTTCCGGCCACGGATGCTTCGGATAGCGGCCCTTTAGTTCCTTCTTTACCTCCGCATAGGTGCGGTCCCAAAAGCCGCGCAGATCCTGAGTAACTTGAATGGGACGTCGCGCAGGGGAAAGCAGATGCAGAGTCACAGCAACGCGTCCGCGCGCAACCCGCGGCGTGTCGGCGAGTCCGAACATTTCCTGCAGCTTTACTGCCAGTACCGGTGAAGCGCCGGGCGCATACTCAAGCCTGAGTCGGGAACCGCTTGGCACCTCAAGATGAGTTGGCGCATCCTGATCGAGCTGCTTGGTTTGATTCCAATCAAGCTGCGCCTTCAGCGCCTGGCCGAGATCGAGGCGGGCCAAGTGATCACGCCGCGTTATGCCATCCAGATAAGGGCCCAACCAGTCATCGAGTGATGCCACCAGCGCGGCATCGGAAACATCCGGCCAGTTCTCCTGCGGAAACCAGGCGCGCATACAGAGCACACGCGCCTGCCACTGCCGTGCTGCATCATCCCAGGGCAAGGCCTTCAAACCGAGCCGGCTTACACCATCCAACATGGCGCTGCGCATCTTTTCCGCAGACGCATGCGCAAGCGGTGTGCTGTCAAGCAACAGCGCTCCCAGCCTGCGCTCGCGGCGCGCGATCACAGCCTCCTGCTGCACGTCCCAACGCACCACATCAGTTGTCTGCAATCGATTCGCAAAAAGCTCTTCGAGATCCGCCATGGCGAGAGGCGCTGCGAGATAGATAAATCCTTCCCCTCCTCCGGCCCCTCCCGCAGCCGAACTACTAGCTGTCCCGCCGCGTTCCGGCGCATCCGCGTCGGCGCTTGCCACCGCGAGCAGCGGATGGCGCAGACGCATCTCCCATGGCGGCAGGCGGGTACCACGCCCGTTCGCCAAGAGATAACGCGGCTCATTGCCGGACCGCTGCATCGCGATACGATCGGGATAGGCGAGCGCCAGCAACCGCCCGACGTCTTGCCTACCCGTCACGTGATCTTCCTCCGCAGCCGCCACAAGCCTGCGGTATTGCCGAGCGGCCTGATCGACGCGCGCACAAGCGTTAGCATCTACAAGTCTGTCCTGAACCGCATTGTGGCCAAGCCGCCGATACTGTCGCAGCGCATCCAATCGCAACTCAATATCGCATGAACGACGCGCTTCACCGATCAGTATGTCGCGCTCAGATACGAGAGCGGCTAGGTCGCAGGCAAGCGCGACGTGCCGCATCTTGGCTCCGACCCGCAGCATATGGCCGAGCCGCGGATGCAGCGGCAATTGCACCATCTCCCTGCCGGCGCCTGTGATGCGTCCGTCCACATCTACGGCATCGAGCTGACGCAGCAGCTCCTGCGCCTGCGCCAGCGCCGCTGCCGGAGGTGAATCAAGCCAGGAAAGGCTTGCAACATCCCGCACTCCCCATGCAGCGAGCTCGAGCGCCAGCGGCGCAAGATCGGCGCCGCGGATCTCGGGAATCGCCTGCGGAATAAGACCCCGCTGGGTATTTTCGCTCCACAGGCGATAACACACCCCGGGTGCGGTACGTCCTGCTCGGCCGGCGCGCTGTTCGCTCGACGCGCGTGATATGCGCTGCGTAATGAGACGCGACAAACCGCTCTTCGCATCCAACTGCGGTACCCGCACATAGCCCGCGTCGATGACGACGCGAACGCCCTCGATGGTCAGGCTGGTTTCTGCAATTGGCGTGGCCAATACCACGCGACGCCGATCATGTTCTCCGCCAGGACGTATGGCGCGGTCCTGCTGCTCCCAGGGCAGATCCCCATAAAGCGGAAGAATGTCGAGTTTTCGCTGTGTGTCCGACTGCGCAAGCAGCGCCTGGGTACGGCGTATCTCCTTGGCACCGGGAAGAAATACGAGGACGTCGCC
>JAJXUF010000123.1 GCA_021783175.1 Pseudomonadota bacterium | reverse complement strand
ACTTGCGGACGGTGCACTTTTCATCTCGGATCGACTGCCACTCCTGCTTGGGATGGGCCATGAGGCCCCATACGTGTGTGAGTAACATGGTTTTCCTCGCGGTGCGTGATGGTCAATATTTAGACTAAGTTTATGTTTTTCTCCCAGTCTCGCGTAAAGCGAGGACCGCGTCAATTGCCCCAAAAGTGCGTGAAAAACGTGGGGTTACGCCGACAATCAGGGCAAATTACTAGGGTAATTGGGTGGCAACAAAGATGCGATGCCGCAGGCACGCGGCGATGTTTACGGACCGGCTCGCGGAAATATCAGTCAGGATGTTGCCGCGCGGGTGGAAGCTCTTGGTAGCTGGCAATGCGGCGCAAGGCGTCGAGGTCATGGATGCGGACGTTTCTGCGCTGCACGGTAAGAATGTTGTCGTCCTGGAAGCGGGTAAACAGTCGACTTACGGTTTCGACCGCCAGCCCGAGATAGTTGCCGATATCGTTGCGCGACATGCTCAAGTTGAACTCTTGATACGAGAATCCGCGCTGACCCAAACGTGTCGAAACGCTAAGAAGGTACGATGCGAGACGTTCCTCCGCGGTTTTTTTGCCGAGCAGCATCATCAGGGTCTGATCGTGCAACACTTCCTTGCTCATGATACGCACAAGCTGACGCGGCAGACTTGGGATCGCGGTCCAAAGACCCTCAAGCTGGACGTAAGGAACTTCGCAGACACTGGTGGTCTCCAATGCCTTGGCTGTACAAGTGTGCTGGTCGCGGCTGATTGCATCGAGTCCAACGAGTTCTCCCGGCAAATGAAAACCTGTTACCTGTTCACGGCCATCCTCAGTCAGAGTGTAGGTTTTGACGGAACCGGAGCGGACAGCATAGATCGACTCGAAGCGCTGACCCATCTGGAAGAGGTATTCGCCTCGCTGGACAGGCCGGCGACGTTTGATAATTCGTTCAAGCAGGTCGAGATCACTGTCGTCGATACCCACCGGCAGGCAAAGCTCGAACAGCGTACAATCGCGACATGCGAGTTTGAATTTTGCCGAATCAAATGGAGGAATCGTAGGATCGGTAGACATAGCGAATCAAATCGACGACCTCGCGCCCCGAAAGCACGCCTAGCGTCTAGTACTAGAATAAGTGCAATAAGTATGACACAGAGTTGAACTTGCCGCAGCTATTTGGATGACCCGGGATGGATTCCGATCTAACCGCTTGGTCGGACATTTAGCAGATCCGGCGCGAATACCAGGTACATGTAATTCATGAGCGCAAATTCTCTGGCGATCGACGCTAGCAATCATCCGCAGCCCTGCTTTCATTGCGGCTTACCCGTACCATTTGGGTCACAATTCAGCGTCAATATCGACGGTTTGGCGCGGCAAATGTGTTGTCCGGGCTGTGAGGCTGTGGCGCGGGCTATTATCGAGGGTGGCCTCGGAGATTATTACCGTTTCAGAACTGAGAAGGCCGTTACGGGCCAGGAGGCGGTACCTGCGTTCCTGCGCCAAATCCTGGTCTACGATGATCCAAAAGTGCAACACAGCTTCGTGCGCGCTGAAACCGCTGAAATCCGCGATGCTGCGCTGATTCTCGAGGGCATAACATGCGCCGCTTGTGTTTGGCTGAACGAGCGGCACATTGCCAGACTTCCGGGCGTGCTGTCTGTCCAGGTGAATTATGCTACCCACCGTGCACGAGTTCGCTGGGACAATACGCGCATTAAATTGAGCGAAATCCTGGTTGCGGTCAGCCATATTGGCTACCGCGCACATCCTTACAACCCGGACCACGCGCAACGGTTGCTTGAGGCAGAACGCAGGGACCGCCTGCGTCGCCTGGGCGTGGCGGCCGCCTTCGGCATGCAAGTAATGGTACTGGCGGTTGCTCTCTATGTTGGTGCGGTGCACGGCATCAGTTTGCGATACAAGAGCTTTTTTCGCTGGATAAGTCTACTGCTGACATTGCCTGTCCTGCTTTATTCTGCGCAGGTATTTTTCCGTTCAGCCTGGCGAGATCTGATGCATGGGCGCGCTGGTATGGATGTGCCGGTCTCTTTGGGCATTGCGATCGCGTTTGGCGGCAGCGTGTGGGCGACTGTGACTGGACGCGGCGAAGTCTATTACGACTCGGTCGTCATGTTTGTCTTCTTTCTTTTGGCTGGCCGCTATTTTGAGCTCAACGCGCGCAAGCGCGCAGCAGAGTCTTCTGAGGCACTGGTACACCTTGTACCTGCAATGGCTACCAGGATGGTGGCCGAGGGCGAAGGCTGGCGGGAAGAGTCGGTACCGGTGTCCGAGCTGGCCACCGGTGACCGGGTCTTGGTTCGTCCGGGCGATACAATACCGGCAGATGGCCGCGTGGTTGCCGGGAAAAGCACCGTAGACGAGTCTTTATTGAGCGGCGAGAGCCTTCCAATTGGGAAGCAGGCCGGTGCCGGGCTAGTCGGTGGAAGCATCAATATCGAAAGCCCGCTGCAGATGGACGTGGAAAAAGTTGGCGCCGACATGATCTTGTCTGGCATGTTGCGGCTTCTCGATCGTGCACAAAGTGAAAAACCTGATGTCGCGCGCTTTGCGGATCGTGCTGCATCCTGGTTCGTGTCGGGTGTACTTCTGCTCGCTGCCATCGTCACTCTGTATTGGTGGCATGCCGCGCCAAATAGCTGGTTGCCGATACTTATTGCGGTACTGGTTGTCACCTGCCCCTGCGCCCTTTCTCTTGCCACGCCGACTGCAATCACTGCGGCAACCGGCAGCCTGACGCGGCGGGGTTTGCTGACCACACGCGGCCACGCCCTCGAAACGCTGGCCAAAGTGACGCACTTTGTCTTTGACAAGACCGGCACGCTCACCGTCGGACGTCCCAAGTTGATTCAGATTAATACTTTTTCGCAGGTGCAAGCGGGGGCGTGTCTGGAGATTGCGGCCGCTCTGGAACGTTACTCTGAACATCCCGTGGGCCGCGCACTGGTGGGCGCGATGACGACTGGGCATAAATTGTCGGCCAGCGATGTAGTGAACGAGCCGGGTGCTGGTCTTCAAGGGCGCGTTGGCGACACCAAGTACTTCATTGGCACACCCCGTTTTGTCGCCGATTTAACGGGTCGCGCTGCGACGGTGAGCCAACTAGAGATGCTGACCCAGCATGGACATACCGTCGTCTTGTTGGCCACGGTAAAGGAGGTGCTTGCCGCATTTGTTGTTGGCGACGAGATTCGCGCAGATGCCAAAGAGCTGGTGGCGGCCTTGAAGGCTGCTGGCAAGTCGGTGTTGCTGCTTACCGGAGACAACAAGGAGGCGGCGAGTTACGTGGCGGATGCGGTGGGAATTGATGATTTCGCCTATGGTTTGCGGCCGCAGGACAAATTAGAACGGGTACGGAGCTTGCAGGCGCAAAATGCCTGCGTTGCGATGGTGGGTGATGGCATTAATGATGCGGCGGCGATGGCTGGCGCACATGTGTCGATTGCCATGGGTGGGGGAGCACAGGTTGCTGCTGCGTCAGCGGATATGATTTTGTTGTCAGGCCACCTTAAAGTGCTACTTATCGGTGTGCACATGGCACGCAAGACAATGCGCATCATTCGACAGAATTTCGCGCGGGCGGTTGCCTACAACATCGTGGCGGTGCCTGCGGCTGCAATGGGATATGTGCCCCCTTGGGTCGCCGCGCTGGGCATGTCAGCAAGCTCACTAATGGTGGTTCTCAACGCCCTGCGCTTGGTTGATAGGCAAACGGATAAAGACGCCGGGTCGCAAAGCGCGTAGCATTACACGCCCCGGTTTTGTCTTGTCGAGAACTGAAGTCGGGAACGCTGCTGCAAGGATTCGGTCGAATGGACGCATGAGAGATTGTTTTGAGGTCGAAGAATAAATGGATATCGTTTTTTTGCTTATTCCAATTGCTATCGTTCTCGTGGCATTTGACGCGTTCACCCTGATTTGGGCGGTCAAGTCCGGTCAGTTCGATGACCTTGAAGGACCCGCCTATCAAATTCTCATGGATGAGGACGACCCTCAGGAGCCGGTACCCTCGAAGGTAAAGGCCTCATCGCGCAAGGACAGAGACGAGAGTTAACCGCGGCCGGCGATCGCAGTGACGACCAAACTCCTTGTTAATAGATTGATTTGTTAGAGAATTGCATCTTCCGTTGATTTAACATAACACGACGACCCCACCTGCCGCTTGACAGTCTGTTACTTAGTCATTACAAAGTAAGTTATGACTAAGAAACGCCGACAAAGACTGACGGCCGCGCAACGCCGCGATCTCATAGTTCAGAAAGCCATTGAGCTTTTTGCCCATCAGGGTTTTCGTGCGACTCGCGTCAAGGACATCGCCGAAGGCGTGGGAACGAGCGATGCTTTGGTGTTTCAACACTTCCCGACGAAGCGTGAACTTTACGCGGCCATTCTCGATGAACTGTGCGCCCGCAGGCACTTTACGGAAGTCGAGCAGATCCTCTATTACGCGCCCGAATATGACGTCGCGGACATATTGCGACGCATCTGCGTTTGGGTGCTCGAGCAAACTGAGAAGGAGCCTGCATGGCTGCGTCTTATCCTGTATGCCGCATTAGAGCAGGACGAGGGGGCCCCGCAGCTTGTCGAGGAACATTTCCAACGCATCATTGATTACGTGGCTTATGAGGTCGAGGAAGGTCAGCGAGAAGGTCGTTTCAGAATGGGCAACCCCAGACTTTTTGCGCGCGATTTCTTTTCTGGTCTGCTTGGTCTCAGTCTGATGCGCACGGTTGTGCGCGATCCAGGTTATCTCCATGACGATCTTCGGGCTGCCGCAGAAGCACATGTACGAACGTTTTTGATGGGTATTAACGCAAAGACTGGAGAACTTAATGACTAGTCCGATACAAGTCCCTGTGACCGGCGGCGAAACGAGTGGCGCTATAAGCAACGGACAGAAGGCTCTGGTTGAGTTCTATCGCGCCTTTAATCATCGCGACCTGATTGCCATGGAACAGAACTGGTTGTGTACAGATGAAGTCGTCATGAATAACCCCCTCGGGGGTGTGCGTCGGGGCTGGCCGGCGATACGCGACACATACGCGCGCATATTCCATGGGCCAGCGACAGTGTATGTGGAGTTTTATGATTATACGCTGCACGAGACACCCGAACTGCTGTACGCAGTTGGTCGGGAAAGGGGCTTTTTCCATCTGGAAGATACACGGATTGAACTGGCCATCCGCACCAGCCGCATTTTCCGCGAGCATGCTGGTCGCTGGCGCCAGGTTCACCATCATGGATCTATAGAGGATCCGGCACTGCTTGACCGCTATCAGCGCGCGGTGATGGGCAGGAGCGGGTAAAGGCGGACCCGACAAGCGTCCGCATTTTTTCACAGCACAAACCAAGGAGACGTCAGATGAATACCACCAGTCTTGATTGCAGCGGTCTGAATTGCCCACTTCCGATTTTGCGGCTGTCAAAGGCAATCGGCGGCATCAATCTCGGTGACCGCATTGAGATGATCGCGACCGACCCCGGTGCGATAAAAGATGTTCAGGCGTGGAGCAAGCAAACCGGCAACACCCTGATCGAAAGCAGTCATGCAGACGGCCGCTATAAGTTTCTCGTAGCCAAAGGCCATTAGCCCGCCTTTCGCTCCCGCCACCGGAGGGTGGCGGGAGGATTCACGACGGGATGGGCCACGTCGATTTCTGGTCAACCAACTGCGTTGGCGTTATTTCCGACCATCACCACCCATGGAAACCGGGTTGTCGAGAGATGTTGACCTCCCCCTTGTAATCCATATGGAGGCCCGCCTCCTTGAGCGCTTCCTTGGTATCCACAAGCAACTGTTCGGACGCGGATAGCCGCTCATGAGTTTCCTTGGCACCGAGCCAACAGGCAGCGCAAGTGGCCACGATATCCTGTCCCGGGTTGTGTTTTTCGGACAATGCGATGTCGCGTGCATTCATCGCATGCGCGGCAGCTCCCCGCCTTCGGCGTAGCCAATGCTATGGCGCCGGCCTTCAGGGTGATAGTTTCTTCCTTCATGCCAAGATCTACAGCGTCGTATTTGCACGCGGCTTTGGCCCTGTCGGCATCGGCGGTGCCGATGATCGACGAATCGATCACGTAGCGCTGCGGAAATGCCATGCTGAACGGCAGATATGCCGCCTTCATCTTGTTAAGCTTGTAGTTAAACGGATTGTCGATCTCCGTGGCGACGGCA
This sequence comes from Pseudomonadota bacterium, assembly GCA_021783175.1. Next base: position 3,169 of record JAJXUF010000123.1, on the reverse strand, counting down.
TCGGCGCAGGCGCCACGGCGGTACAGTTTTCATTCACGTAACGCGGCTTGAGATTAACGGCAACGGTGTAATCGCCGGCCTTGCCTTCGATCTTCTGCACTGACGCAAGCGTCAGCACGCGCACGCGCTTATTCGCCTTGATTCGGCGCAAGTTGATTTCCATGCCACAGGTCGGGTGACACAGCTTTCGGAAATATTTATACAGTTGGCTGACACGCCCGCCGAGCGACGGGTTCCTCTCCACCAATACGACGCCTTTGCCGCATTCCGCGGCTTCGAGGGCGGCGGTCATGCCGCTTATGCCCCCGCCTATGACCAGGATGGTCTCGTTTGTCGCGACTACACCTGCCATTGACTAGCCTCCGTCACGTGCGCATCTCTTCGGATTTTCAGAAAAGATGCCATATTTTTCGTCCGGCGCCATTTTTTGGCATACTGACCTTCTTTGGAACGAATTTATCGCCGATCGCCCGGACACTGCGCAACCGGCCTATACCATCTAAGAATTTAGGGGAATATGTGAAAGCGCGTGAATTGAGAACCGAGGAATACCTGGTGCGCAGCGAACCCTACTACGAAGCTCAGGGTGAAGAGATCGTTCTGTTCGAGGCGGCCTATCGCAACCAGATTCCGGTCCTGCTGAAAGGACCGACCGGCTGCGGCAAAACCCGCTTCATGGAACATATGGCGTGGCGCCTCGGCCGTCCGCTCATCACCGTCTCCTGCCATGACGACCTCACAGCTTCCGACCTTGTTGGCCGCTATCTCATCACTGCTGGGGAAACCGTCTGGGTTGATGGCCCGCTGGCACGCTCCGTTCGCATCGGGGCAATCTGCTACCTGGACGAGATCGTCGAGGCACGGAAAGATACCACGGTGGTAATCCATCCTCTGGCTGACGATCGGCGCGTTCTTCCAATAGAAAAGACCGGCGAACTTCTGCAGGCAACACCGGATTTCTGTCTGGCAATCTCCTACAACCCCGGATATCAAAGTGTGCTCAAGGACCTGAAGCAAAGCACGCGTCAACGCTTTGTAGCCATTGAATTCGACTATCCCGCCGCGGAGCTCGAACGGCGCATCATCGTGCATGAATCAGGCATCGACCAGGATACCGCCGCCAGATTGGTAAAATTCGCCGGGATGACGCGCAATCTTAAGGGCAACGGCCTGGATGAAGGCGCCAGCACACGCTTGCTGGTACACGCTGCCAAGTTGATGGCGGCCGGCATCGAGCCACGGCGGGCGTGTCGCGGCGCCATTGCGGAGGCTCTGACGGATGACGCCGAGATGTTGACGGCAGTCAACGAGTTGAGTGCGTCATTGTTCTGATTGCGACGCAATGGGCGCTGCAACCGGCCTTTCTGGCATGAATCCATGACCTCCCTGGCACCATTCACCGCGACAGAACTTGAAGAAAGGCTGGACGAGATTCTGGATCCGGTACTTTCCTCGCGGCGGACCGCGACCGGGCTGGCCGGACAGCTCCAGGATTTCCAGCGTGCGCAACAGGATTTTGTAATGCGCTGGGTTGGAATTATTGCCAAAACCAACGCCGAGCTGGCCTATCAGTTTGCCGCGCAGGCACCGGAAGCGTTACGCCTACTGGATGAGAGCGACATGGAAGCCTGGATCATCCAGGCCATGGACATGTACGACAAGATGGGCCTCTACCCGGCGACCGCGGTCTTCCGCGACATCGCAGCTTATGCGGCCACTGTTCGCACACGCGTAAGCGGTGTCGCATTCGACAATGTAGCGGTCGTATTGGAACTCTTCGTGCGCGGCCTTTCCGGCCGACCACTGAAGCTTGAGGCGAACGATAAGACCTACACCGACACGAACACGCTGTTCTTGCCGCCAAGCGTTGCGAGCTTCCGCAACAAGGATGATAACTTCAGCCTGTACAAAGCCATGGCGGTCCACCAATGGGCGCAGACATGGTACGGCACCTTTCGCGTCAATCTGTCGGAAGCATTTGCCCGCTATCCCGACCCTGACAGGGCGATGCAACTTTTCCACGCGTTGGAAGTAATACGCCTCGATGCCCGTCTTGCGGCCGATCTGCCGGGTCTGCACCGCGACTTGCTGCGTCTGCGGGAAAATCTTGGACAACAAGCCTATCCGGATTCGTGGAGAGAAATCGTTGCCCCACTTGTCGCGCCTGACGCCACCGTACTTACGAGCATTGACGTCCTGCAAGCGTTATATGCCAAAGAATTGCCTGCGCCTCAGTGTTACCAGGGAGTGCTGCAGCCCGCGCAGGTGGAACAGGCCATGGCTCAGCGGGTTGCCCGTGAGAAAATCCAGTTTCGCTCAGCACTTGCCCGTCTGCTCGAAGAAAAACACCAGCGCGACAACCGTTTCGAAGCTGATGCTGCATCAAAGGACGACAGCAATCCCTTCCGCCTTGAGCCCGAACCTGATTTGGATCGTCCCGACGGCTTTCACTACCAGCTGAGCGTTGACGGGCAAGTGGTCGCACCACCTGATGACGTCAAGGCCCTCATGAACTCGATAATCCAGGACCTCGGCGAAATCCCCGATGACTACCTCGTAGCCGCCGGCGACGGCGGCTACCGGCGCGATAACCAGGAGAAGAATCCTGAAGATGTCTGGAAGGGCACCTACCACGAAGAAGGCGCCTTTCTTTATAACGAGTGGGACTATCGCCGCCAGCACTACCGCAAGCACTGGTGCGTACTGCGTGAGGTCGACGTCCATCCCGCTGACGACACATTCGTACCCCGCACGCGACAAAAATATACCGCCGCCATAACCAGTATGCGCAAGACATTTGAAGCGCTGCGCGGTGAGGAGCGGCTTCTGAAAAAACAGATAAACGGCGACAACATAGATTTCGATGCACTTGTCGAGGCCTATGCCGATATGCGTCACGGACGGGAAATGAGCGAGCGCGTCCTGACCAAACTTCACAAGCTCGAGCGGAATATTGCCGTGATGTTCATGGTGGACATGAGTGGCTCCACCAAAGGCTGGATCAACGACGCCGAGCGCGAGGCGCTGGTGCTGTTATGCGAGGCGCTGGAGATACTTGGTGACCGCTATGCCATTTACGGGTTCTCTGGCATTACACGTAAGCGCTGCGAACTTTATCGCATCAAGCGCTTCGATGAACCTTACTCCGATCTTGTGCGTGCGCGCATTG
>JAJXUF010000122.1 GCA_021783175.1 Pseudomonadota bacterium | reverse complement strand
ATCCACGGTGTCGCTGGTGAGCTTCTTCGTCTCCACCCAACTCGACAGAGAACTGCAGACCGTCGGGCTTGGCCTTGAAGACTATGAGCTTGGGGCCTCCGCATTAGAGGCCGACTTGAAGTTGGCACGAAGCTCTGACCAAGACCAGCTAACGCCAGTGCCCAAGGTGGTTTTGCCCCCCGCGATTGACGATTTGCATACTCAGGCAACGGTCCTCCTCGCCAAGACACCGAACCTTGCCAGCACGATCGAACACTTGGTCAAGAACCCACTGATCGAAAGTTGGGTTGAGTCGGGCCTTCCTCTCCACGATGGCAAGACTGCATGCGAATTTTGCGGCGGCGATTTGGGCGCGCATCGCATGGCCAGCATCAAGGCCCACTTCTCAAAGGACCTCGCGAACCACAAGCAGAAGGTTCAAGCCCTTCTTGCCAAAGTCGAATCAGCCAAGTTGTCGATGGCGCAGCGCAAGGAAGTTGAGCTTTACGCACAGTTTCGCACCCGCTTTTCGGCGGCGCAGGCAAATACGCAAACAGCCATCGACGCTTTCAATGCCGAGGTTCAAAGCCTCGCAGATGACCTGCGAAAGAAAATCCAATCCCCGTTCGCAGCCCTTGCGCCGCAGGCGATCGATCCTGCTAAAGCCACGACCGTCTCTAAGGCTGTCGATGCATTGAACGAGGTGATCGGCGACAACAACAAGGTAACCAGCAACTTTTCAACCGAGAAGACCGCCGCGATAAGCCGGCTCAAACTTCACTTCGCCCAAGAGTTCGCAAAGAAAGTCGACCTCGCCGGTTACGAGGCCGGTCAGAAGCGCTTTGCACGCTGCCAGAAAAAATACAACTGGTGCTCCGAGCAACTCGACACAGAAATTCGTCGACTCAAAGCGATCATCAGCCAAGCCCAAAGAGGCCGCGAAGAGATTAACAAGCAGATCGAGACGCTGCTTGGCAGCGAGAGCGTGCAAATCGCGGTGATCAAGGTCGGCGACCAAGAGCGCTTCCAACTTATCCGACGTGACGGCAAACTCGCCAAGCATCTGAGCGAGGGCGAAAAGACGGCCATCGCCTTCTCGTTCTTCCTGACCAAGCTGCGAGAACTGAAAAAACTTGATGAGGCGATCGTCTACGTCGACGACCCTATTTCAAGCCTCGACAGCAACCACATCTTCCAAGTTACCGCGATGATCAAAGAGACGTTCTTCCACAAAGACGGGAAAGACTGGAAGTCGCACTTCAAGCAGGTGTTCTTCTCTACGCACAACTTCGAATTCTTCTCCTTGTTGAGAGAACTCAGCCCTTCGAACAAAACGGCGGCCAAGCATTACTTGGTCAAGCGCGTTGCCCCTAATGAATCGAGCCTTGGCAACATGCCGCAGTCCATGTTCCGGTATTCGTCCGAATATCACTTCCTGTTTGACGTGCTCAATGATTTCCACAAAGCCGCCGACAAGACTGATTTCAAAGTGCTGATGCTTTTGCCCAATGCGGTTCGACGGTTTGTCGAGCTATACACTTTCGCAAAATATCCTGGCGACAGAGACACCCCGGTCGATGCCCGCGCCGACCGCATCTTTGGCCCGGAGAAGACGAAGCGCATCTTGAAGGTGTTGCACTATTTCAGCCATGCCAACAACATCGAACGCATCGCAGAGAACAATAACTTGATCTGCGACATAGAAGGGGCCGTCAACGATCTCATGGAGCTTCTCGAAGAAAAGGACCCCTTGCACATGGAAGCGCTCAAAGCGGCTATCGCTTGACCTTAAGTATCGTCATTTATTGATCACCGTCTCGCTTCTTGGCCGCTTCCTTCTCGGCCAACTTCGCTAGTTTCTTTTGTGTTTTTTGTCGAGATATCATTCGTATTCCGCTCGGCTCTCCGGACTTCTGAAAAAGCAGCTTTCCAAAAAAGCCAATTGGCCGCCGAGGAGTGGTAAGACGTGATTGAGCCTCCTCGGTCTTCGGCCAACTTCAAGGTAGCCTGCCATTAACGCCGTTCCTCGTGAGCAAGCGACGCGGCTGTTGTGGCGCCGTTGACGATCTGTTCGAATCTCTCCGCGCTGGCGAGTACCGCATCGAGCGCCGGGATCTCGCCGAAGATCATTCCGGACATGGCCGCATAATCCCTGGCGAGCGCATCCCGCATCGCCGCGCTGGGTGTCAGCGTGAATGTGCCGGGTATTGCGGTATTGAGCCCCAGGTCCACGCTGCCGAAGAACAGCCGCGCATGCTGTGCGCAGTCGAACGCGAGCGCACGATCGGCCTGCCATTCGTGTGCTGATGCGGCCTGCATCAGTTGATGCACGTCGTAGTAATGGCGCGAGACGCGCTGTCCACCGTGCCGCAACTCGCCACGGCGATCATGCCACTGCCGCAGGCCGTGCAGGATAATGATCTTGTCCCAGAAGGTGCGCTCGGGTTTCACGGTGGTGACATTAGCCACAGTCAGGTTCAGATCGGGAAGATCCTGCGCCACATACGGCGTGACCGTAGTTACAACGTGCGGATCCAATGCCGACTTCGCACCTGCCTCGATCTTGACTGCGGAGCGCACGTAGTCGCCGCCAGTAGCGGTGACGGCGGGATACCAGAACAGCAATGTCTGTCTATCCTTATCCTCTGTGTCGAGCTCCAGCCGGAAGCGGGCTTCCTGAATGACGGATGCAGCGAGCTGCGTGAACTGTGCCGTCAGCGACCCCACGATATAGGCTTGGCAAGCGGTGCGAATGGCGTCAAGACGCGCGCGGCGTTGCTTGCCGCTCAGGGCAGTCAGCTCCGCCACATCGGCCGCCTGCCCCAGATCGTCACGGAAGACCGTGATGTCGATGTCTTCGGAGAACCGGGAGATCAGATCGAAGGCCTTGGAAAGCGAGGTGCCACCCTTGAACAGCAGACGGGGGCCGCCAACCGCAAGGCCGTTGAACAGCGCATCGAGCGTCCAGCAAACCCAGAAGTCTTTTTCGACATTCTGGACTGCTGTGCCCAGTCGGGCGGCAGTTCCGAGGAACAGGTCGCGCCGCTCGGCGTCACTGGCAGCAATGACATCGTGGAAGGACGGGTTCAACCGGTGACCTCCAGGTGTTTGGCCGAGCGGCGTCGGGTCGCTGACTGCTTCGTGCCATTATGCGGTTGTGGTGTCTTGGCTGCTGCAAGCTGCTGATCACAGCCGGGCAGTTCACGAACCAGGCTTTGCATCCACGCGGGCAGTGCGCCAAAGCCATCGATCAGGTCCTGGCGGATCGCGGCACCGTGGGTTGGGTCTGCCAACACTTGAGCCAATCGGCGCAGGATACGGTCGCGATCAGAAACCAAGGTGTCTTTCAGCCAATGCAGCGCCTGCACGACACGCATGGCGGGACGTCCTGCCCAGTAGAGACGGCTGGGTGCGGTTTGCTTGAAGTCGATGGTCAGCTTGTCGAGCTGGATGGCGCGACGGCGGGCATCGGTATGGATGGTGACACGGGCCGGCACGGCATCGGTCAAGCCGAGATCGTTGGCGGCGGTCATGCCATCCACCAGCAGGCGCAACTGATCGCGGCGGACGATGGCCTCGACCACGGCACGATAGTCCGGAGTAGTGGGTCGCTTCGTCAGCCGGTTGAGCGTCGGCTTGTCGTAGAGACCCCGGTCAATGCGGCGCAAATCACCGGCCTGAACCATGCGTTGCAGGGTCTTATCTATGGCGTCGCGGTTACCGAGTTGCGCGAAATCGGTCGGCACCCAGACATGGCCTGGGTCGGCGGCATCGATTTGCGCAGTGATGATGGATTTGAGATTAGACATGGTTTTATCCTGTCCGATATTTGTACATGTTTTCCGGACTGATGACAAGCCCACTTGTCCGAAATGTGTGGTTTTATTTCGGACACCTGCACCCAAAGCAGTCTGGCGTCCATGCGGCCGTCTTCGACCCCTGACTGCTGCGCTGCGCCGTGTCCCTCCGGTTCCGGGCAATTCCACCCGATTCGGACAGGAGCACGATCATGCCATCTGCTGGTACGTCCTGACCGATACCATCACCAGCAACACCAGTCAGGCGATTCTGCACTTGCATGGCACAAAATCCGCCGCCCATAACAATCTGATGGCGCGACAAATACGCCTGTAAACCCGGCAACACGTTACAATACGGGTTTTATCCATTTCCAACCAGCCAAGCCCGTGAGCGACCTGAACCCTGTTCCCCAGCACACGCCGATGATGCAGCAATATCTGCGGATTAAGGCGCAACACGCAGACAAGTTGCTTTTTTATCGCATGGGAGATTTTTATGAGCTGTTTTATGACGATGCGCAGCGTGCTGCGAAATTGTTGGGCATTACCCTTACCACGCGCGGGCAATCGGCGGGGCAACCGATTGCCATGGCCGGTGTTCCATTTCATGCGGCAGACGGCTATCTGGCACGACTGGTCAAACAAGGCGTATCCGTTGCCATCTGCGAACAACTAGGTGATCCGGCCACCAGCAAAGGTCCCGTTGAACGTGCGGTAACCCGTATTATCACGCCCGGCACGCTGACTGATCATGCGTTGCTGGAAGAGCGACAAGACAGTTTGCTGATGGCGCTGTTTCCCGAACAGGATACGGTCGGTCTTTCCTGGCTGAATCTTGCCGCAGGTGAGTTTTCATTGTCTGTCTGCGATATGGCGGATGTGGCCGGTTGGGTAGAACGATTGTTGCCTGCTGAAATCCTGTTACCGGAACAGCATGGTTTGCCCGACAATCTGTTTCGCGCTGCCCTGCACCTTTTGCCGCACAATGCTTTTCTTGACCAATCGCTCTCCGATCAGTTACAGCAGCAATGCCCGGATAACCGTCTCGACACATTGCCAACCGCCGCCGTCCGTGCTGCCGCCATCTTGCTGGATTACGCCCGACAAACCCAATGTGGCCGCCTGCCGCATATCCAGCATCTGAATTGGTGCCATACCACCGAATACGTGGGCATGGACGCTGCGACACAACGCAACCTCGAAATCAGCCAGACCTTGCAGGGAGAAGCGTCGCCAACGCTGTTTTCCTTGCTGGACAACTGCGCCAACAGCATGGGTTCACGCACCTTGCGTCACTGGTTACACCATCCCTTGCGGGTACGGCATATTCTGATCAATCGTCAGACAAGCATTGCAGAATTACGCACCCGGCCAATGAGCCGCGAACCTCTGCATGCCAGTCTGCGCAAGTTGGCCGATATCGAACGCATTGCATCCCGTATTGCGTTGGGCAATGCCCGTCCCCGTGATTTATCGGCCTTGCGCGACAGCCTGCTGGTTGTGGATGAGATTCTCGTTCTGCTGCAAGAATTCTCTGCCTCGCTGACACAGCAACTCGTGCAACAATGCCTTCCCAAGCCAGATATATTGACGCTGCTGAACCGAGCCTTGTTTGCGCAACCCGCACTCAACCTGCGCGAGGGCGGAGTCATTGCCGATGGATATGACAGCGCGCTGGACGAATGGCGCCATCTGCAACACAACAGCGCTGCGACCTTGCTGGAGATGGAAGCACGTGAACGTGAGCGTACTGGCATTGCCAGTCTGCGCATCGAATACAATCGCGTACATGGTTATTACATCGAACTCAGCCAGACCCAGGCGCAACACGCGCCGACGGATTATATCCGCCGCCAGACATTGAAAAATGCCGAACGCTTTGTGACGCCGGAACTGAAAAGTTTCGAAGAACGCGCCCTCCTGGCAGCGTCCCGCGCGCTGGCAAGAGAAAAGGAACTGTTTATCCAACTGCTTGATGTATTACGCCCGGACGTACCGCATCTGCAAGGCGTTGCGCGCGCACTGGCGCAACTTGATGTTTTGTCTGCCCTGGCCGAGCGGGCTGAAACACTGAACTTCTGTCCGGTTGAATACAGTGACGACGCTATCATCAACGTTCAGGCTGGCCGCCATCCGGTGGTCGAAGCGCGAGTCGATGCTTTCATTCCCAATGATATTGATTTGTCGCATCAGCGCCAGATGCTGTTGATTACCGGCCCCAATATGGGTGGAAAATCGACCTATATGCGACAAACGGCACTGATTGTCCTCCTGGCCTGCTGCGGCAGCCCTGTACCGGCCGGTCAGGCGCGCATTGGTGATATAGACCAAATCTTTACCCGTATTGGCAGTGCCGATGACCTGGCAGGCGGACGCTCAACCTTCATGGTGGAAATGCAGGAAACCGCGCATATTCTGCGCCATGCAACGGCGAACAGTCTGGTTTTGCTCGACGAAATCGGACGTGGCACCGCCACCTTCGATGGGTTGGCGCTCGCCTGGGCGGTAGCCGAACATCTGGCCGCCAATACCCGCGCCATGACATTGTTCGCCACACATTACATTGAACTCACCGAACTACCAAAAAAATTAAAGCACATTATAAATATTCATGTAGAGGCCATTGAATATAAACAATCAATTGTTTTTGTTCACCACATAAAACCAGGAGCTGCGAGCCGCAGCTACGGATTGCATGTCGCGCAATTGGCCGGTGTTCCAGCCACGATCATCAGCACTGCCGAACGCAAACTGGCCGAACTCGAACGCAGTCATATACCAATCAACCTTCAAGCGAATTTACGGCCGGATTTACAGCCGGATTTATTTGCACCCCCCATCCAGCAACCTGCAACCCCGCACCCGGCGTTATCACTACTGACAGAAACACAGCCAGATACCCTTACCCCCCGGGCAGCACTGGAGCTCATCTACCACCTGAAATCATTAATCACATGAGCAAACCCGACATCATGACCGGTTTGGTCACCGCCAGCTCCGGACATCAGTATCTGGTAGAAGCCGAGCATCAATCATGGCAGTGCGTTGGTCGTGGCAAACGTCTGGTCGTCGCCTGTGGAGATATCGTCACATTGACGCAAAGCAGTCAGACGCAAGCCGTGATTGAACGGGTGTTGCCCCGACGCAACCTGCTCTACCGCTCGGTTGCCCACCGCAGCAAATTGATTGCGGCCAATGTCGATCAAGTCATGATTGTCGTCGCTCCCGAACCGGCCTGCCACGAACTGTTGCTCAACCGTTGTCTGGTGGCAGCAAATGCCGCCGGCATTGCGACCATCCTTTGTCTGAACAAAAACGACCTTTCCTCGCCCTTCACGCAATTGCAGCAAAAACTCTCGCCCTACAAACCACTCGTCAACCATCTGGCCGCTGTGTCTGCACATGGCGACTTCGCTGCGCTTCACCCGTTGCTGGAAAATAAAATCACGGTGCTGGTCGGGCAGTCCGGCATGGGAAAATCAAGCTTGATCAATGCGTTGATCCCCGGTTGCAATAACCGGATTGGCGAAATTTCACATGCACTGGACTCCGGACGGCACACCACTACAGGTGCTCACTTGCATCATATGGATGCCAACAGCCATCTGATCGACTCACCCGGCATGCAGGTATTCGGGCTGAATCACATCAATAGCCAACAATTGGACGGACTGTTTCCAGATTTCGCCCCCTACCTCGGCCAATGCCGCTTCAGCAATTGCCGCCACCACCATGAACCGGATTGCGCAGTCCGAAATGTGCTGAAAGAAAATAAAATATTATCATCAAGATATAATGCATATCTTGATATATTACACGAACTAGATAAACACTCGGCTCATCGGTAAAAGTTTTGGACAATGAATTAAAATGACGCTTAGCCTCTTATCCAAAACTTGAGGTCCGGCATGGTGTTGATTCGAATTCGCCAGTCATTAATATGTAATATGCGTTCGGTAAGCTCTACATAATTGTGCGTGCCAGAGGATGGGGTTTTTGTATGTTGACTGCTCCTTGTTTTTCAAACTCACGGCGTGATCTGTTAAAAATTTCTGCAAATTACGGTCTGGTCCGCTTTTTAGCGACTTTGGGCGCTGGCGTCGTCACAACACAGCTTGCCGGTTGCGGAGGAGGCGGGACAAATATCGCGTCAGGCAACACCACCCAGCCAGCGCAAAATGCGCTTTCTTTGAATATAATTACACAAACGTCGGTCGCATTAAAACCAACCTATCTCACAACAACCGGACTCGATATAAATTCCGGATTCGCCTTATCGTTGCTGGATAGCCACGGCAATCCGTTGATGGCGTTATCACCGCTTCGGATTGCACCAGATGGTACGGTTGTCATTTCATTGCCACTGTGTTTTTCTGGTGCCGATGGCAGCACCAGGGGATACAGTTGCATTTTGTCACTAACCCAGAACGGGGTTTCGGCGCCGTCCCCGGTCATTGCCGTATCCGATCTCCCGGCAGCTTCCACATATGGAATGCAACCTGGGCAGGCATCGCACGATTTATACGTTTTTTTGGAGATCTCGCTTGGGCGAACGCTCAATACGTTGCAGGCGCTGGCCCTGACCAGCGGAATAACAACAAATCTCACGGCAGTTACGTCTCACGTCAGCCTGCTGCTATTGAACACAATAATGGCGCGCAACGACGTAGACCGCGTCATGATGGACCCGACAACGTCCATCCACATTTCCACGGCAAGTGATGGAACGCCTATCAGTTATACGGGTGTTTCAACAGAGATTCAGGATCGTATCGCGCTGAATTATCTTTCATCCTTCCTGCCTTCGTCCCAAACTCTTTCTGCGGCATCCGCGAATCAGCATGCCGCATTCTCATTGCCTAGGAGCCTGTCGGACTTGATTCGTCGTACCCGCAGAATGGCTGCGTGGTGCAGTGCAAGGCGCGAAATGCGACGTTGTGTTGCCCACAACAAGCGGTTCGCAACGATGCAATGTGCCGCGCAGCCGTCCTGCCCTTTGGGTTGCAACCAGAAACCGCGTCTGCGGCGTTGTAAAACTTGCCAATGGAATGACCATTCGCTGCGTTTTACGCCCTGCATCCATCGTTTTCTGGTTGCAACGGGCATGGCAAATCAAGTCCGACAGGCTACTGGTCCCGTAGAAAACAGTGATTCCGGTTTAACGTCAATCTTGCTAAAAACCTTGGATACCCTCGATGAAGCGGTACTGGTTACCGACGTCGCACACCGTATCCTGTTCGTCAACGCCGCTTTTACGCGCTGGACAGGTTACACCACTGCCGACCTGCAATACAAAACCCCCGCCTTTCTGCGTTCCGGCGCAATTGCCCAATCCGTCCGCGATACCATGCAACACGTCTTGCAGCAACAAAAAACCTGGCAAGGCGAATTCACCAACCGGCGCAAAAATGGTGACATCTACCTCGACCACGTCAGCATCGTCGCCCTGACCGATCCGCAGGGCAGTATCACCCACTATGTCGGCAAATATCTGGACGGCAGCCCGCACAAGCAGCAGGAAAAAAAGCTGCACCGGATGGCCATGTACGACGAACTGACCGACCTGCCTAACCGTCGCCTGCTGCAAAGTCA
>JAJXUF010000121.1 GCA_021783175.1 Pseudomonadota bacterium | reverse complement strand
AGCCGGGCCAGAACTTGCCCCTTTTTGACAAGCCCCCCCGTATCCACCAGACGTTCCACGATCTTGCCGCCGATGCGAAAACCCAGCACCGCTTCATAGCGCGCATGCACCTCGCCGCTATACATGTTGCCGCCATCTGTGGCTTCGGTCCCAACCACGACGGTTGGCGCGGGCCGCTCGACATTGACGGGCTGCGCAACTTCCTTGCCGCATGCCACGAGAAGTGCAGCGCTTGCCAGAACCAGCATCGTTTTATTCATCATGTTTGCTCCCTGATTGTCAGGCCGTTCAACAGCAGATCGATATAAGTGTTTATGTAGACCTCGGGGTCTTCCATCCCCCCGCAGGAGCATGGCGCCATCGAGTACTGCCAGATCGCCAGCATCAGCAGCGGCGAGACGATCACATCTATGGCTGATTCGATACTGACTGGGCGGAACTCGCCCGTTTTGATGCCTGCCTTGAGCACGTTGCCAAGCAAGTCGTGAATGCGCTGGATCACGTTTTCATGGTAGTAGCGCGCCACATCCGGGAAGTTCCCGGCTTCCGAAATCATCAGCTTGGGCACGCCCGCCAACGACGTACTGCCCATCAATTCCCACCAGCGACGCATCAGATCCTGCAGCAGTGTGCGCGCATCGCCCTGATGCTGCGCCAGCATCTCTTCGCCCTGCGCCAGCACCGGCAGGATGCCCTGCTGGATCACCGCCTTGAACAACTCTTCTTTGCTGGCGAAATACAGGTACAGCGTGCCTTTCGACACGCCGGCGCGTGCCGCGACTTCGTCCAGTTTGGTCGCCGCGAACCCGCGCTCGACAAAAAGCTCGAGCGCTGCCGCCAGCAGCTCGGCCGGTCGCGCTTCCTTGCGCCGTCGCCGCACCGGCACGGCAGGAAAAGATGGTTTACTCATGCTTATCTCAATACTGACTGACTGGTCGGTAATTTATCGAGGAGAGTCCCTCATGTCAACAGCCACGTTTTCCCAAGATGCTAGAATCCGCATATGCTCAACGAACGCGCTCAAGTACTGCTCAAGACCCTGGTGGAACGTTATATCAGCGATGGACAGCCGGTGGGTTCGCGTGCCCTGCAACAGTTTTCCGGCCTGGAAGTCAGCCCCGCCACCATCCGCAACGTGATGGTCGACCTGGAAACGATGGGGTTGGTCTCCAGTCCGCACACTTCTGCCGGGCGCGTCCCAACCGCTCTGGGCTACCGTTTGTTCATCGATACGCTCATGGTGGTGCAGCCGTTGTCTGAAGCACGCGTACTGCAACTCGAAAGCCAGTTGCAACCGAACAATCCCACGCGCCTGCTGACCCAGGCATCCAATCTGCTTTCGGAACTCACCCAGTTCGCCGGAGTGGTCGCAACGCCCAGGCGCGCCAGCATCACCGTTCGCCAGATCGAATTCCTGCGCCTGTCTGAGAAGCGCGTACTGCTGATCATTGTGATGCCGGACGGCGAGGTCGAGAATCGCGTACTTGTGACGCACAAGGATTACAGCCAAGCCCAACTGACCGAGGCAGGCAACTTCCTGAGCCAGCACTATGCCAATCTCGCGTTTGGCGATATCCACCAGCGGGTGCAAAACGAACTGCGCCAACTGCAGCATGACATGACCGCCCTGATGAGTGCGGCGATGGCTGCCAGCGACGAGGCCATTTCCCGCAAAAACGAGGATTACGTCATCAGCGGCGAACGCAATCTGCTGCATATCAACGATCTGGCCACCAACATGAACCAGTTGCGCAATCTGTTCAACATCTTCGAGCAGAAGACCGAGTTGCTCCAGCTGCTGGATGCAGGACGCCACGCCCCGGGCGTGCATATCTTCGTCGGCAACGAATCAGGGCTGATCGGGCTGGACGAATGCAGCGTGGTCAGCGCGCCCTATACAGCCGATGGACAGATCATCGGCACACTCGCCGTGGTGGGGCCAAAGCGCATGAATTACGAGCGTGTGGTTCCCATCGTTGACATCACTGCCAAACTATTGAGCAACGCGCTCTCACAACATTGAACTCACGATGGCCTATCTGACCGAACCGAGCTATACCCACGACACACCCCGAAAGACCGGCATCCTGCTGGTCAATCTTGGCACCCCGGATGCGCCCACGCCGCAGGCGGTCCGCACCTATCTCAAGGAATTCCTCAGCGACCCGCGCGTGGTGGAGATCCCTCGGCCGATCTGGTGGCTCATCCTCAACGGCATCATTCTCAACACCCGTCCGAAGAAATCTGCGGCCAAATATGCTACCGTCTGGATGAAGGAAGGCTCACCGCTGCGCGTCCATACCGAGAAGCAAACCACGCTGCTGCAGGGATATCTGGGCCAGCGTACCAAGACACCGCTCGTGGTGGAGTTCGCCATGCGCTACGGCAATCCTTCGATACCCGGTGCGCTGCGCAAGCTCAAAGAGCAGAACTGCCAGCGCATCCTCGTCGTGCCGATGTATCCGCAATACGCCGCCAGCACCACCGCAACCGCCAACGACATCGTGTTCGATGAATTGCAGCGCATGCGCAATACACCCGCCCTGCGCACCATCAAGCACTTCCACGACAACGCCGGCTACATCAGGGCGCTGGCGAACAATATACAAGACTACTGGGCAAAAAACGGCACACCGGAAAAGCTGCTGATGAGCTTCCACGGACTGCCGCAATTCACGCTGGACAAAGGCGACCCCTACCACTGCGAGTGCCAGAAAACCGGCCGCCTGCTCGCGCAGGAGCTGGGCTTAAAAGAGGGGCAATACGCGGTCAGCTTTCAATCCCGCTTCGGCAGGGCGGAGTGGCTCAAACCTTACACCTCTGCGACGCTGAAAGAATGGGGAGCCCTGCAGACCATGCGGGTGGATGTAGTCTGCCCCGGTTTCGTGGCCGACTGTCTGGAGACGCTTGAAGAGATCGCACTGGAAGGCAAGGAAGATTTCCAGCATGCGGGCGGGGGCGAATACCATTACATCCCCTGCCTCAACGAGCGCAACGACTGGATGCACGCACTGACCGACCTGGTGATGGACAATCTGCAAGGTTGGCTGGAGGAACCGAAGGCTGAAGAACTGGCGCTAAGCCGCCGGCTGGCGCAGGCCGCGGGCGCCAAACTCTGACGCAGCGGCCCAGGTGATGAACGCGGCCGCATCGCTCGCCGCCTCCTGCCCGTACAGCCAGCCGGATTTCTACAATTTGATGAAGTGTTCGCGGTAATGCTTCATTTCGGCGATGGACTCATAAATGTCCGCCAGCGCCTCATGCTTGCCGTGCTTCTTTATCCCGTTGGCCACTTCCGGCTTCCAGCGTTTCGCCAATTCTTTCAGCGTGCTTACGTCCAGGTTGCGGTAGTGGAAATAATCCTCCAGCTTGGGCATCCAGCGCGCAAGGAAGCGGCGGTCCTGGCAGATGGAGTTGCCGCACATCGGCGAGGTGCGCGTCGGCACATGCTCTTTGAGAAACTCAATCATCTGCGCTTCCACCATTGCATCGTCCAGTGTCGAGGCCCTGACCTTGTCGATGAGTCCGGATTTTCCGTGTGTAGACTTGTTCCAGTTGTCCATGCCGTCGAGCACACTGTCCGGCTGGTGCACGACCAGCACGGGGGCCTCGGCAACGGTGTTCAGATCGCCATCGGTCACCACCAGCGCCACCTCGATGATGCGGTCCGTATCGGGCAATAGCCCCGTCATCTCCATGTCTATCCAGACAAGGTTGTTTTGATTTTGTGCCATAATCCACCACAGTTATTAAATCGAAGTCCGGCGCATTGTCGCACAGCCGCGCCACTCAATCCAACGACCATGACCGCAACCCAATTCACCGCCCTGTTCCTGTTCGCGCTGGCTGCGAATGTCGCCATCAAATTCTGGCTGGCCTACCGCCAGCTCGGTCATGTCGCCGCGCATCGCGCCGAAGTACCCGCCGCCTTCCACGACAAGATTGACCTTGCCGCGCACCAGAAGGCCGCCGACTACACGCGCGCCCTGCTCCATCTCGACATGCTGACCATCCTGTTCGAAACCTTGCTGTTGCTCGGCTTCACGCTCGGTGGCGGCATCCAGTGGCTGTACACCTGGACGTCCGGCATTTTCAGCAGCCCCCTGATACAGGGTACCGCCCTGATTGTTGCGATATTGCTGCTGCAATCCTTGCTGGAGTCGCCGTTCGACCTGTATCGCACGTTCAGCATCGAAGCGCGCTTCGGCTTCAACAAGATGACGCTCAGGCTCTATCTGCTGGACACGCTCAAAAATATCCTGCTCGGCGCCTTACTCGGCCTGCCGCTGCTGCTCGGCGTGCTGTGGCTCATGGAACGCATGGGCGAATTTTGGTGGCTCTACGTATGGGGTGTATGGGTGGGATTCAATCTTTTGCTATTGTTCATCTATCCGACATACATCGCGCCGCTGTTCAACGACTTCGAGCCGCTGCAGGATGAAACGCAAAAAGCGCGCATCAAGGCGCTGCTCGACAGATGCGGCTTCGCCGCCAGCGGCCTGTTCGTGATGGACGGCAGCAAGCGCAGCTCCCACGGCAATGCCTATTTCACCGGATTCGGCAAGACCAAGCGCATCGTGTTCTTCGACACATTGTTGCAGCGCCTCACGCAGGATGAGATCGATGCCGTGCTGGCACACGAACTCGGGCATTTCAAGCATCGCCATGTGATCAAGCGCATCGCCCTGACCTTCGCCGTCAGCCTGGGCTTCCTCTGGCTGCTGGCGCAATTGCTGCATGCGCACTGGTTCTACCAGGGCCTCGGCATCTCCAGCGAATCCACCGCGCTGGCATTGTTGCTGTTCTTCATGGCATTGCCGGTGTTCACTTTCCTGCTGCATCCCATCGCCTCGGCCTATTCGCGCAAGCATGAGTTCGAGGCCGATACCTACGCCGCCCAGCAGGCCGACGCCAAAGAACTCGTCAACGCGTTGGTCAAGCTGTATCAGGACAACGCCAAGACACTGACACCCGATTCGCTGTACGCCATCTTTTACGAATCCCATCCACCCGCACCGATACGCATCGCGCATCTGCAACAAATTGGAGCCCGAAAATGAAGAAGTACGTATTCCTGCTGTTGCTCGCCGCCGGCACTGCACATGCCGACCCGTTTGCCACGGGCAATCCGGCCAACGGAAAGAAGCTGTTCGCCAAGTACGAGTGCGCTAGCTGTCATAAAGGCAAAATGGGAGGCGACGGAAGCGCGATTTTCACGCGTCCCGACCGCATTGTGCGCACCGTCGACCAGCTCATCCCGCGCATCAAATTCTGTTCAGGCTTCGTCGGCGCCAACCTCTCCGCACAGGAAGAGCAGGATCTTGCGGCGCACCTGAACCAGAACTACTACCACTTCAAGTAAGGAGATAATCATGGCCACAGCCTGCGATCTGACCAACAAGCAATGCAAGCCCTGCGAAGGTGGAGTGCCGCCGCTGAGCCAGGATGAAGCAAAGAACCTGCTCGGACAGCTCGACGGTTGGAAGCTGCACGACAACCGCATCAGCAAAACCTTCGAGTTCAAGAATTATTACCAGGTGATCGCCTTCGTCAACGCGGTGGCCTGGATGACGCACCGCGAAGACCATCACCCCGACATGACTGTCGGCTACAACAAGTGCGGCGTGGAGTATTCCACCCACGCCATCGGCGGCCTGTCCGAGAATGACTTCATCTGCGCCGCGAAAGTGGAAGCGCTGTTCAAACTTTGAGTGTAATTTCCTTTATCGTTCTCCCTGCGCTCTATATCTCCGTTCGCCCCGAGCCTGTCGAAGGGTTGAACAGCGTTCCGAACACGCCATTCATGGTTCGACAAACTCACCACGAACGGCTCGATTGGTTTTGCTTAATGGGTAATCCTGTTTGAAACTTCAAGGCCTCATCATCGCCGCCTACGGACGTCACTACCTGGCTGAACTGCCCGGCGGCGAAATCCTTGAATGCGTCCCACGCGGCAAAAAGAGCGATGTCGCTTGCGGTGACACAGTGGAGATCGAGCGCACCAGCGCTCCTTCGACTGCACTCAGGACAGGCTCGGCCGTCATTGAAAGAATCGTGCCGCGCACCACTCTGTTGTATCGCTCCGATGCCTACAAGCAGAAAATCATCGCTGCCAACGTAACCCAAATCATCGTTGTCGTCGCCACCGAACCCTCGTTCAATGATGAATTGCTGGCGCGTTGCCTGGTCGCCGCCCATGACCAGAACCTGGACACACTCATCGTGCTGAACAAGTGCGATCTGCCACAAATCGCGGCGGCACGCGCCCAGCTCGCTCCCTATGGAAAGATCGGTTATCGCGTGCTGGAACTATCCGCCAAGCAGGATGTAGCACCGTTGCTGCCCTATTTGCAGGGCCACACCAGCGTGCTGGTCGGGCAATCCGGCATGGGCAAATCCACTCTCATCAACGCACTCATCCCGGAAGCGCAAGCCGCCACGCGCGAAATCTCCACCGTACTCGATTCCGGTAAACACACCACCACCCACGCACGGCTGTATCATTTGAACGCCAACAGTAACCTTATCGACTGCCCCGGCGTGCAACTGTTCGGCCTGCATCATCTGGATTTCGCCGCGATAGAAAGAAGTTTCCCCGAGTTCCTGCCCTATCTACGGCAGTGCCGCTTCGCCAATTGCAGCCATTCGCACGAACCGGACTGTGCGATACGCAAGGCAACGGAAGCAGGGAAGATCGACCTGCGGAGATTGAAGCTGTTTCAACAGATCACTGCACACTAGCCCCAGAGACGCTCAGCCGCCCTTGTTAAGGGCTATCTGCGTTATCCGTCATACCACTTTCCCTCCAGAAATATCTGTGCCCCCCGTGCCAGTCGCCCGCCTTGCGCCCGAAAAAAAAGTCCTGACTTGCGTCAGGACCCCAATAACATTACTTGATGGAGTAAAGATAACGCTAGTCGGTTACTCCTTGGCGTCCCCGGTAAAGAAGATCATGAAGCACAGCACGATGAATGGCGACAGGACCAGCGGCAAGAAGATCATGGATGTTGACACGATTGCACCCCCCAATTGGTTAAGAGAAACTTACGCATACCACCGCAGCATTTTTACTGCCCCGAATGAAAACCACGAGTCTTCGTGACCGTAGCCAAGCAAATCGTGTGGCAGGGAAATAATCGCATTGGTTGACTGAATACGTCAAGAATAATTATCGAAAAATAATCCATATAATCAATAATGAATAAGGGATTAATGTCAATTTTGAGTAAAATTTTTGGGCTTGATCGATGCCGGTTCGGGATGACCTACCGGAGAAATTCGATGCAGCAACGTTGGTCCGGCTAGCGCTGCCGCCGCTACCGGATATCAACCCAGCAGATTCGCCACCGTCAGCAGCATGAGCAGGAACAGCCAGAACACCAATGCTCGCCACACCAGCCCGATCGCACTTTGCATGAAGTCTGCATCCGCCTCGTCCCCGATGCCGAGCTCCGGGCGAAACACGGGTTGCTGGTCTTGCACGATGGTCTGCCCCAGCCTCACGCCGAGCGCGCCGGCGCCGCTGGCGAGGATCACCCCGGCTTCCGGGTCCGTCCAGTTTTGTGCCTGATTGCGCCAGCAGTAAGCGGTATCCTCGAAATTGCCGACGATGGCGAAGGTGCTGGCTGTGAGGCGTAGCGGCAGCCATTCCATGATGTGGTACGCCTGCCTGGCGAACACGCCATATTTCCCGAAGTCCGCCTCATCCTGCGTACCCCAGCGCTTGTACAGGAACAATGTCAGGCGATACAGGATCGCACCGATCGGCCCCAATCCCAGCATCATGCAGACGACGAACCAGAATACGACGCCGAACACATTGCGGTGCGATGCCAGCAAGGCCTGCTCTATAGTCACACGGGCGACTTCTTCGTAGCTCAAGTCATCGCAGGACTTTCCCAGCCAGTCGCCGAGCAGCGCGCGCGCCTTGTCCAGTTGCTTTTCCCGCAATGCCAGATGGATATCGGTGAAATAGTGGCTGAATTGGCGAAAGCCCATCGTGAGATAGAGCACCAGCACGCTGAACGCCCAGGCAAAGACAGGATGCACCTTCAACAGGAGAAAATGGATTGAAGTGACCAGTATCAAAGGCAGGGCCACGGCAAGTATCCAGGCAATGCGCCCTTGCCTGACCTCACCCGCGTTGAAGTTGCGCTGGAAGAAATTCACATAGCCGGCAAGCCATGTGTAGAGATATTTTCGGGATGAAAGCGGATGCAGTTGTTCCAGCAACAACGCGGCGATCAGGGAGAGCAGGCTCATGGCTTCAACGGGACATCTAACTCGAATAGGGAGAAAGATACCACAAGCGCAGAACCTGCCGCACCTCGGACTACGCGATCATGCCTGCGGCCACCGTGTTATTGGTCGCCTCGTCGATGACGATGAAGCTGCCCGTTGCCCGGTCTATCCCGTAACTGTCGAACACCAAAGGCTGCTGAGTCTTGATTGCGACGCGCGCGATATCGTTCATGTTCAGCTTGTCCGCGGCATGCTGCTCCAGCGTGTTCACGTCCACCCGGAAATCGAGGCGCGAGAACAGGCACTTTGCGGTACGCGTGGTGTGCTTGACGAGATATTTGCGGTTCTTGTCCAGCGGGCTTTCAGACAACCAGCACAAGGTCGCTTCGAATTCCTTGTCCACTTTGGGCGGATGCGCACTGGTGCGCACAATCATGTCGCCGCGCGAGATGTCGATCTCATCTGCCAGCGTAATGGTCACCGACTGCGGGGCAAAAGCGGTTTGCAGCGTGCCGTCGTACGTCACGATTTCCTTGACACGGGTGGTGCGTCCCGAGGGCAGGATGGTGACTTCATCGCCCACGGCGACTTCACCCGCTTCGATGCGGCCGGCAAATCCCCGGAAGTCGTGATGCTCACCGGTCTGCGGACGGCACACCCATTGCACCGGAAAGCGGAAATCGCTGGTGTTCACGTCGTGGTCGATCTCGACCGTCTCCAGCAGTTCCAGCAGTGCCGGTCCCCGGTACCAATCCAGCCGATCGCCGCGATCCACCACCATATCGCCGTTCAGCGCGGACAGCGGAATGCAATGCACATCGTGCAATCCCAGTTGCGCGGCAAACGCCTTGTACTCGGCCACGATCTGGTCGAAACGAGCCTGCGAGTAGTCCACCATGTCCATCTTGTTCACCGCCAGCACCACATGCGGGACGCCCAGCAAACTGGCCAGGTAAGAGTGGCGGCGCGTCTGCGTCAGCACGCCCTTGCGCGCGTCGATCAGGATGATGGCCAGGTTGGCGGTGGAGGCCGCGGTCACCATGTTGCGGGTGTACTGCTCGTGTCCCGGCGTATCGCCGATGATGAATTTGCGCCTGGGCGTGGCGAAATAGCGGTAGGCCACGTCGATAGTGATGCCCTGCTCGCGCTCGGCCTGCAGGCCGTCGGTCAGCAGCGACAGGTCGACTGCTGCCATGCCGCGCTTCT
>JAJXUF010000120.1 GCA_021783175.1 Pseudomonadota bacterium | reverse complement strand
CACAGAGAGCACAGAGCAGGTTGGTCGTTGGAGCAAGAGACAGCTGGACTTGCGGGCAAGGCGGCGTGCTCAGGTGAAACACCTTATTCTCTGTGTACTCTGTGATCTCTGTGGCTTGATGTTGGGATTTTCGCTCTTGTTTCTCAGTATTTAAGAGGCGGGAGTCGGCAATGTTTTGCTAAAATCGCAGCCCGTCCGCAATTGACATCCTCGCCATGAACCCGACTTTAGTTTTCGACATCGAAACCATTCCCGACATCGCCGGGCTGCGCGCCCTGTATGAGCTGGACAGCGGCGTGAACGATGCCGAAGTGGCGGAGATGGCTTTCCAGATGCGCCGGCAGAAGACAGGCAGCGATTTCCTGCCGCATCACCTGCAGCGCGTCGCGGCGATCTCCTGTGTGCTGCGTGAAGGCGAGAACTTCAAGGTGTGGACACTGGGCGAGATGGACGAGGACGAAGGCAGCATCATCCAGCGTTTCTTCGACGGCATCGAAAAATATACCCCGCAGATCATTTCGTGGAACGGCAGCGGTTTCGACCTGCCGGTGCTGCACTATCGCGGACTGATCCATGGCATCCAGTCTCCGCGCTACTGGGATCAGGGCGAGGACGACAAGGACTTCAAGTGGAACAACTACATCAGCCGCTACCACTCGCGCCATCTCGACCTGATGGACTTGCTGGCGATGTACACCGGACGCGCCAATGCGCCGCTGGACGAGCTGGCGAAGCTGATTGGCTTTCCCGGCAAACTGGGGATGGACGGCAGCAAGGTATGGGAGGCATACCAACAAGGCAAGCTGGCCGAGATACGCAACTACTGCGAGACCGATGTGGTGAATACGTATCTGGTGTTCGCGCGCTTCCAGCTGATGCGCGGGCAATTCACCAGGGCGCGTTACGAAAAGGAATGCGAACTGATCCGTTCCGTGCTGGGAAAATCCGATGAAGCGCACTGGAAAGAGTTTCTGTCGCAGTGGCCTGAAAAGAAATCCGCATGAACCCCGTCATCATTGAATCCATCGACCACGAAGGTCGCGGCATCGCGCATGCCGACGGCAAGGTCATCTTCATCGAGGGTGCGCTGACCGGCGAGCGCGTGACCTATTCCTCGTACCGCAAGAAGAACAACTATGAGCAGGCGAAGGTCGAGCAGATCCTGAAGCAGTCGTTCATGCGCGTGCAGCCTAAGTGCCCGGTATTCGGCGTGTGCGGCGGTTGCTCCATGCAGCATCTGGAGCCGCGTGCGCAGGTGGCCGTCAAGCAGCGCGTGCTGGAGGACAATCTGCAGCGCATCGGCAAGGTCAAGCCCGAAGTCGTCCTGCCGCCGATCTACGGGCAAGCCTGGGCCTATCGCCAGCGCGCGCGGTTGTCGGTGCGCCATGTGCTGAAGAAGGACAAGACACTGGTTGGCTTCCGCGAGCAGAACGGAAAATACGTGGCGGACATGCAGCACTGCGAGATACTGACGCCCAAGATCGCCGCCCTGTTGCCGCTGCTGGGTGAACTGAACGAGAAATTCACTGTGCGCGATATCCTGCCGCAGATCGAAGTGGCGGTAGGCGAGCATGTGGACGTGCTGGTACTGCGCATCCTTGCCGCGCTCACGCCGTCGGATGAAGCCCTGATCAGGGAATTCGCCGATACGCACCATGTGCAGTTCTGGACACAGACCAAGGGGCCGGAAACCGTCGTGCCGTTCTATCCGCTGGATGCACCCGCGTTGAGTTACAGCCTGCCTGAATTCGCGATCACCATGCCGTTCGCGCCGACTGAGTTCACCCAGGTGAATAGCGACATGAATCGTCTGATGGTCAGCCGTGCCATGCGTCTGTTGAAGCCGCAAGCGGGTGAACGCATCGCCGACTTCTTCTGCGGTCTGGGCAACTTCACATTGCCCATCGGCAGAAGCGCTGCACGGGTACTGGGTGTCGAAGGCAGCGACGCACTGGTCAGGCGCGCCAGGCAAAACGCCGAATACAACGGCTTGTCGGGAAACACGGAATATCGTGCGATGAACCTGTTCGAGATGAATGAAGCCCTGCTGGCCCAGCTCGGCGGCTTCGACAAATGGCTGGTCGATCCGCCGCGCGACGGGGCCATCGAACTCATGAAGTCCATCACGCCGGAGATCGCGCCCCGACGCATTGTGTATGTCTCCTGCAGTCCTTCAACGCTGGCGCGCGATGCCGAGGTGCTGGTGCACGTGAAGGGCTACGCGCTGAAAGCGGCGGGCGTGATGAACATGTTCCCGCAGACTTCGCATGTGGAGTCCATCGCGCTGTTTGAACTGGAAAGTTAGGGCCGGTTCGAAGAGACGGGGAGGGCAGCATGCGGGCGACTGAAGTTGAATGCTCGAATAACCCCGTCAAACCTGCTTTCGGAACCCGCGTTTGGTAAGATGGCCGTATCGGTCGAAGGCAGTTTCGATGGAATGCAAAGCCCATGAGCGCTCCCCAACGCAATTACGCGAATCAGAAAAGGCTCGTCGCCGCGCTGCGCGATCCGAACCGCTATCCCGTCATCCCGTCATCCGTACAGCTGATCGAGACGCATATCTCCTGGGTTTTGCTGGCAGGGGATTTCGCATACAAGATCAAGAAGGCGATCGACCTGGGTTTTCTGGATTACTCGACGCTGGAATCGCGGCGGTTTTGCTGCGACGAGGAGATCAGGCTCAACCGGCGCACTGCACCCGACATCTACCTGGATACGGTTCCTGTCGGGGGCAGCCAGGACAACCCTGAAATCGGTGCGCAACCCGCGATCGAATATGCCGTCAGGATGCGCCGCTTTCCCCCCGAAAGGCTGATGGACGCCCTGCTCGTGCGCGGCAGGGTGACGCTGCAGCACATCGACAATCTTGCAGCCGTCATCGCGCGGTTTCATGCCGGCTTGCCCTCGGCGGACATGGGTTCGGGGTTCGGGACCGCCGCATCGATCGGCGCGGCGGCGAGGCAGAACTTTGAGCAGTTGCGCGCGTACCTGACAGAAGAGAAGGACAGGGCGCTCATCGTCGGACTGGATGCGGCCACCGAGGCCGAATACGCGGAATGCGAGGAAAGGTTTGAGCAGCGCCGCAAGCTGGGCTTCGTGCGCGAATGCCACGGCGACCTGCATATGGGAAACATCCTGCTGGACGGCGATTCCCCCTTTTTATTTGATTGTATCGAGTTCAATCCTTCATTGCGCTGGATAGACGTGATGGATGAGGTCTCGTTCACGGTGATGGATCTTTTGCACCGCAGCCATCCCGAATATGCGTGGCGCCTCCTGAATGCCTGCCTGGAGGCGAGCGGCGATTACGCAGGCGCGGGCGTGCTGCATTTCTATCTTGCCTATCGCGCCACGGTGCGCGCCAAGGTCTGTGCCATTCGGGCCGGTCAAAACGGGATATTCGAACATGCAAGATCGGATGAACTGGCGATGTGCCGCGGTTACCTGGCGCTGGGGCGGCAAATCCTGGGCTGGCGCCGTCCCGTATTGATCATCACGCACGGCCTGCCCGGTTCGGGCAAGACCACGTTCTCCCAGTTTGCACTGCAGCAGATGGGTGCCATACGCATCCGTTCCGATGTCGAACGCAAGCGCCTCTTCGGTCTGGATGCGCTCGAAAGCAGCGGCCCGCGTGCCGGAGGCATCTACGGTCCCGAGGCGACCCTGAAAACCTACGCGCGCCTGCACGAACTGGCGAACGAACTATTGGCCGCGGGATTCCCCGTGATCGTGGATGCAGCTTTTCTCAAACAGGAGGAACGCGAACAGTTTCGACTGCTCGCAAAGCGACTGTCGGTGCCATTTGCCATTGCCACATTGCAGGCCAAAGATCACGCCTTACGTGAACGCATCCGGCAACGGCGCAATGATGCTTCAGAAGCGGATGTTGCCGTGCTGGAAAAACTGAGAGCGGTGCAAGAACCGTTGTCCGGGGTCGAGTTCGCATATGCCGCGAGTTTTACCACCGAAGAGCTCCCCAGCAGCGCAGCGAACAGCGAAGCCTGGGGCAGGCTCCAGGATTTGCTGGCAAGTCCGGCATCAGGGTAGAGTGCCGGGACGTCTTGACGAAATACTCGCCAGTTCAAAAGGGAAGAATGGTATGGAAGATTCGAACGCGCAGCAGGCAGCAGCAAAGAAACTTACCCCCGGTGCCATCGCCGGCTACCTGAACCAGTATGTCGTCGGGCAGGAAGATGCGAAGAAGGTCCTGTCCGTGGCCTTGTATACGCATAACCGCAGGTTCGGCAAACGGCAACTTGGGGGCGTTGAGATCGCCAAGAGCAACATCCTGCTAATCGGGCCGACCGGTACCGGCAAGACCTTGCTTTGCGAAACCCTGTCCCGGATCGCGCGGGTGCCTTTCGTTACGGCCAACGCCACGTCGCTGGCGCAATCCAAGTACGTCAACGAGGAGATCGAGGCGCTGCTGCAGCGCCTGCTGGAGAAGGCGGAAGGGGATACCGCCATGGCCCAGCGCGGCATCGTCTTTATCGACGAGATCGACAAGCTGAAGACTTCCGAGGGAGAGCAGCGTGGCACGTCCGGAGAACGGGTGCAGCATGCACTCCTGAAGATCATGGAAGGGGCTTCCGTCAGAGTGGGCAGCACACAGACGCTCGATACGACGAATATTCTTTTCATTTGCGCGGGAGCGTTCGTCGGCCTGGAGAGCATCACTGCAACAAGCCACGCATTCGGTTTCATTTCCGTTGACGGCGGCGAGAACCAGAAAGTCCTCGATCGATTGAATTCGCGCGTGAAGCCGAACGACCTGTTCAAGTTCGGGCTGATCCCGGAGTTTGCCGGACGACTGCCTGTCGTTGCCAACCTCCAGAACCTGTCCAAGGAGCTGCTGGTAAAGATCATGATCGAGCCGCGCAATTCGATCTATAACCAGTTTCGCGAAACACTCCGGGAAGAGGGCGTCGAACTGGAGATCGAGCACGCGGCCTTCCTGCAGATTGCCGAGATGGCGTTCGAGTACAAGGTGGGTGCCCGCAGCCTGAGGGGAATATTCGAGGAGATGCTGACGCCGGTGCTGTTCCAGATCCCCGACCGGCCGGAGATTCGCAAGGTCGTGATCAAGTCGCTGTATGAAGAGCCGGAACTGGTGATCGCGCCCTAGCGCCCCATAGACCATACTGAAGATCAGTATTCCGCAGGTCGGATTAGCGCAGCATAACCTGACCTACAACTAACCCGACCCGCAATGTGGCTTCGACTCCAGGCATCAGTTCCGGACGGCATGCAACACTACACTGGCGCTCCATAGACCTTGCGGAAATCGGGGACATGTTCGCGCTGCACGCGGCCAGCGATTCGGTAAAATCCTCTCCGATCATTTGCGGTAATCCTGCACGGCAAGATCAGAATACTCAAGGAAAAGATATGATAAAAATGTTTTTCAAGGCACTTCGGCTGGTGCTGAATCCTTTCATGCTGCTATGGGCAAAACTGTCCATGCCCAAAGGGATCGTGCGTGCGGGCGAAGCGCAACAGAAGATCGACGGGGAATGCGCCAACCTGGCGCTTTACCACTTCAAGACCTGCCCGTTCTGCATCAAGGTGCGCAAGGAAATGGCAAGACTCTCGTTGCCGATAGAACTGCGCGACGCGCAGCATGACCCCGCGATCCGGGCAGATCTGCTTCAGGGGGGCGGGAAGATCCAGACACCTTGCCTGCGGATCGCGGATGCCCAGGGCAATGTTCAGTGGATGTATGAGTCGGACGATATCATCAGGTATCTGCAGCAGCGATTTGCATGAGGGTGTAGTCCTGCAGGGATTCCGGACAATCTGACGGCGTTGAGATTGGGATTCAATGAAGCGGGGATTGTTTGCTGATCTTGTTGGCGGCGTACTCCGGAAACCTCAAACGAAGAACGCACCCACAACAATGACTACGAAAATCGCTGCAGCGAAAATGACCACTTTCTTCAAAGTCTTTTCGGTCCGCTCCTTGTGCTCCTCGTATCGATGTTCGTCCATGTGGTCAGGCAAAGTCAACTCCTCAGAGATATCAGTTACAAATACAAGGTCGCGTGGGCTGGTTTTGCCTGCACCTCATGGTGATTGCCATAGACAGACGGTGATGGCCTTCGATCTGCCTGCCCGTCATGCGCCATTTCGGTCTTACCCCGAATGGCTTTGCAGTATGGCACGGATTTCCCGTTTGCCCATGCCTCTCAGCGCAACGATCCTTTCCATCTGCCGGGCACGGGGACTGGAGTTGCCTGCCTCCCAGTTGTAGATCGTTGGTCCCGATACCTCCAGTAAAGTTCCAATTTCCGCTGCGGACAATCCGAGGCGCTGCCTGAGGGATTTGAATCCCTTTGCAGTGAAGCGCACTTTGCGGGTCACTTCTGGATTCACTTCTGCCGCCGCACTATTCGAGATTGATTTTGTGAGACGCGACAACTGTTGTTCGAGGGCGGCTGTGCGGCGTTTCAGCGCGGCGATCTCGGCCCGATATTGCGTCGAGGCTTTTTTCAGGCTTTGAGTCTCGCTACGCAACTCCTTGCGCGTCAGTCGGGAGATTTCCTGTTTCAATACTGATCCGATGTTTGCCAATTTCGTTTTCCTTAAGACAGAGTGGGTTATGTGATGGCGGGTCTTGCGAATAAACTGGGAGGCCATTAATCCGGTCAGGCAGGTTAAGCGGCGCTCGATCGGCGAGACATGGGCTTCCGGTGCATGTCTTTTCTTCTACGGGACGAACCTGCCGGCAAGAATCCACGCGCTTCCATAATTGTAGCCCTTCCCGACCTAAAAGCGACAATTGTCAACGATCCTGTAGCTCAAATGATTTCGTGTGGCACATCCCTACTTGCCTTCCGCCTTTTCCTGCGCTGCAAGACGCAACAGGTCGTTCGGTTGTCCGCGCATGAGTTTCAGGAGTTCACTTCGAGCTGCCTCTGCCGTGCATCCCTTTGCGACCAATTTGTCGACCATGTCCTGAAATCGCAGGCGACGCTTGATGCCATCTTCGCTGAGATCGCGCCGATTCGAGAAACTCTCAAGCAAAGTCGAGCCGCAGACACAGTTTCTGAACAGGTCCACGATCAATTGGCCATCGTCGTCCACGCTTTGCTTCAAGCCGCTCGTATCTGCCCGCACTGGCCGCGTGGCGGCGAGGAATTCAGCCGCACTCCGATATTCCTGGCCGCAATTCCGGCAGCGCTTCGGAAATGCCGACTCCGCCAGTTCCCGCAGCCCGGCAAACAACCCTTCATCGATGTGTGGACCAGGCATGGAGGACTCCTGACGATCGTCCAATATTACTATTCCCGCGGATGAAATCCTTGACGTGAAATACTTTTCATCCAGTTCCGGCGCGCGGTGCGTCAAGTCGCGCTGATCAGCGACTCGGCAGCGATCCCGACCCGGACATTGCCCCACAGGCGGCCATCGATCTCGATGGGCATGGCGATATCGCACAGAACCTCTCCCGTGTCGCGCAGATAGGTGCGCAGCAGCACCGGCTTTGTGTTCTTCGCCGCCCGCAACTCTCCGGGGTTCTCGAATTTCCGGTTGCAGCGGTTGCCGGCGATGTCCACCGCGTCGTCCCCGGTGAGGGGTTTGGAGAATTTCAGGTTGTGCGACGACAGGTAACCGTCCGTGTTGACGCCGACAGCGTATATGCAATCCGGAATGTAGTGCAATGCCTCTTCCAGCAGCGCCTGGCAACGCCGCGTGTATTCTTCACCCCAGGACACACGATACTTCTGCGGCTTGCCTTTGCCGAGAGGGACATAGTTCCTGTCGAAAATATCCAGTCCGGCGCTGGCCATTGCGCCAAGTTCGTTCTTGAGTTTGTCTCGGAACAAACGGGTCTTCCCGACGACCGCTTCGAAGGCGCCGGTGCCGATATTGAAACGCGAAACCAGTTCCTGTATGCCTTCGGTGGACTGGGAAAGCACCGCCGTGCGTTTGCCCGAATCCAGCATGTGGGCGGAGACATTGGCCGACAGCTCGTGTATGGCCACCACATTTTCATGTACCTGGGCATTCGTCGCGGATAGTTGCTCCATCGCCGACGCGATTTGCAGCAACTGCTCGCCGGTGCGCTCGAAGTCTCCCACCATGACCTGGAACTGCCCGGAAGACCGCCGCACGACTTCGCGCGTATGCTGGACGTCGGCATTGATCTCCTCGTTCTCGGTGCGCGTGTTCTTTACCTGGGCCAGCATGGCGGCAACGTTGCCGGTGATCTCGGAGGCTGCCTTGTTGACGCTTTCTGCGAGCTTCCTGACCTCGTCGGCGACGACGGCAAAACCGCGCCCGGCTTCGCCGGCCCTGGCCGCCTCGATGGCAGCATTCAGTGCCAGCAGATTGGTCTGGTCCGCCACTTTGCGGATCAGCGTCGCGAACTGATTGACGTTTTCGGAGCGATGCCACAGATCGTCGACGGTGTGGTTGAAGTGCAGCACCTTCTCGCCCACGGAGTTGATTTTCTCGGCAATATCCTGCATCTCGCTCAACGAGATTCGAGCTTGCTTCAAATTGACATTGGTCGAATTGGCGATGATCTGGGTGCTTTGCGACACGCCATCGATCGCCTTGGTCGATTCGTTGCTGGCAATGAACACGCTGTCCGTCAATGTTGCCTGTTGGCGCACATTGGTCGCCGTTTCATCCAGATTCACGTTGACCAGGACCGCATCGCGCGCGATGGACACGCTCACATTGCGCACCTCGCCGATGATCTGGCGCATCTTGTGTGCGAAAAGATTATAGCTCCGGGCCAGTTGCCTGAATTCGTCGTGGGTGGTGAGCGGAAGGTCGCGCGAGAAGTTGCCTTCGCCCTTGCTGATTTCCTCGAAGATGCCGGTGATGGTCTTGACCGGACGCACGATCAAATGCCGCATGTAGAGAATCTGGAGGACATTCCAGACGAGGGAGACCACCGTCAGCGCGGCCAGCACCTTCAGGCCGAAGTTCAGGTCCGCCATGATGGAATTCGCGGTGGCATCGGCGACGCCGTTAATCGCCAGCGTGCCTTGTATATCCTGGCGCACCCTGAAATAGGTGAGCAGATAGAGGAGGTCGACCATGAACAGGAAGAGGAAGCTCAGCAACTTCTTTGTCAGCGTATTCCATATCTTCCGCTCAGCCCATTCGTAGACTTCCTGAAATGCGTTCATGTTTGCCTCCCGGGCTGGTGCCAGCTGGTCGGCTGGCACCGTTGTTCAGATCATGGAATCATCCACGGTAACAGATAAGCCTGCACTGTGGTAATCACGCCCACGATTCCGGCCAGCATCAGGCTGTGTTTCAGCGTGAAGCGGAACAGGTCGCCTTCATGTCCGACCAGGCCCACCGCCGCGGTGGCTACCGCGATGGACTGCGGCGAGATCATCTTGCCGGTGACACCGCCGGTCGAATTGGCTGCCACCATCAAGGTGTCGCTGACGCCGATCTGGTGGGCGGTGTTGGCCTGCAGGTTGCAGAACAGCGCGTTCGAGGAGGTATCCGATCCGGTGAGGAACACGCCTATCCACCCCAGGAAG
>JAJXUF010000119.1 GCA_021783175.1 Pseudomonadota bacterium | reverse complement strand
AGCCTATATGCAAAAACAATGAAAAAAAAGACGATTGCCCGTCTTTGCGCACGCTTCGCGGCTGTCCTGATTCCGTTGTCACTGTGTCCGTGGCTCGCTGCCAAAGCGGCTCCCGCGGCGGACGGCGCACAACTTTATGCTGAGAACTGCGCTGCCTGCCATGGCAACCGCGGCCAGGGCGGAGTTGGCGTACCGCTGGCCTTGCCGTCGTTTCAGTCGAGTATCGACGATACCTATCTGCGGCGCACCATCCGGCTGGGACGTCCCGGCAGGGTCATGCCGGCGTTCAAGCACCTCAGCAATGCCGAGGTGAATGCCATAGTCTTCTACATTCGCGGCTGGACCGATCACAAGAAGCCGACACTGGTTCCCGCGGGCCGTCCGGGCAACGCCTTGCATGGCAAGCAGCTCTTCTCCGCGCACTGCGCAAGCTGCCACGGTGCCGACGGTGAAGGTGGCGCGGGCACGGGCGTCACCATGTCGCGCCCGCGCAGCAAACCGATTCTCGCCCCTGGCCTAAACAACCCCGGGTATCTCGCAGCCGCCTCCAACAGCGTCATCAAGACAACCCTGGTGCGCGGGCGCAAAGGCACGCCCATGCGTTCCTTTCTCAAGCAAGGTTTAAGCGAGCAGGACATCGACGACATTGTCGCCTATGTGCGCAGCTTCCAGTCGCACGCGCCACCCGCAGCCGCCATAGTGCCCAAGACGCAAGAACCGGACATCATCCGGGTATCGCCTTACGGCGTGGCTGAAACGGTGGACAAGCTTAAGACTGCCGTCGAAGCAGCCAACATGCGGCTCATCCGTGTCCAGTATCTCGACCAGGGCTTCGTGCCAGCCGGCAGCGAAAACAAGAAACAGGTCATTGTGTATTCGTGCGATTTTGGATTTCTCAACAAGGCGCTCCAGGTCGACCCGCGCGTCGGCCTGTTTCTGCCTTGCCGCGTTACCGTCATACAGGACCACGGTAAGGTGCTTGTCATGTCAATCAACCCAAAACGCCTAAGCGCCATTTTCAACAACTCTGAACTCAACGTACTGTGCGACCGAATGTACAAGACCTATGTCAACATCATCGAGGAGGCCACGTTTTGAGGGCGCGCGCATACTCGGCGATATTATTCGTGCTGCTGGCGACAGCGTTTGCCGGCGCCCGTGCCGATGAACTTCTCATGGCGCGCGTGAACCGTCCATTTCCCGAGGCCATGGCACGATTACAAGACAGTATCGTCGCGCACGGCTACACCATATCGCACATACAACGTGTAGACCTCGGCCTTAAGGCCAACGGTTACAAGACCGCCGAATACCGCGTGGTTTTCTTCGGCAAGCCGAAAGAAATGCGGGAACTTCCCGCGGAGTACGCGCCGATCACGGCTTACCTGCCGCTACAAATCGTGATTTATGCCGAAGGTGATGACACGATCATTCTGGCGGCTGATCCGCACGAACTCGCCAGCTTCTTTCCCCAACCTGCCCTGCAACCGCACTTTGCGACCTGGGAAAGGGATTTTCGGGCAATTTTCAACGAAATGCGCAAAGGCGGCGAGTAACCGCGTCAGGCCGCATCGGTTTCATCCCCGCTTTGGTACAGCGACACACTGCTACCCCCGCGCTTCTTAGAGCGATAGCTGGCCGAATCGGCCCACATCAGCACTTGCTCGGGACTTTCCGAGTGCGCGTCCATCAGCGCAACCCCCACGCTGGCGCTGACATCGAACTCAAATCCGCCGTGCTTGAACGTGTACTCGGAGAGCAGCGCCCGAAAAGACTCGGCAATGGCCAGAATTCCCTCACGTCCGACATTCTGCAATATGATGCCAAACTCGTCGCCACCGAGACGCGCAAGCACGTCCACCGCCCGTATGCGCCGACCGAGTATCCGCCCGACTTCGGCAAGCAATTGGTCGCCGGCGGCGTGACCTGCGATATCGTTGACCGTCTTGAACTGATCCAGATCGATGCACATGACAGCGCTCGACTCTTCCGCGCGCTTTAAGCGATAGTACTCGCGCTCCAGCGCCTCGCGAAAATAGCGCCGGTTCGGCAACCTGGTCAGGCTGTCGTGGTAGGCCTGCCAGTGCAGCTGCTCTATGTGTTCGCGCAGCTGCGTAATATCACGGAATGCGACGACTGAACCTTCGTGCAAGCCGTCAGCAACCAGCGGAAGGACATTGCACTCGACCCAGATTGCCC
The DNA here is from genome assembly GCA_021783175.1 of Pseudomonadota bacterium. Next base: position 7,342 of record JAJXUF010000119.1, on the reverse strand, counting down.
GGCCGTCCCGTGTCCAGAACACACTCTCCCAGTTTGGTAGCGCGTCTCCAAGCTCATAGGCCTGATGCAAGAAACAGGTTTCGGCCGGATTCGGGCGACCGTCGGCCAAGGCGTAGTGAAAAGCCTGGTGCGGATCGCGCCCGATAAGTTCGCGTTCATCATCGTATCCCAGAATCCGGAGCCCCGCCGGGTTCATGAACGTGACCTCATTGCGCTCATTGACCCCGTAGACACCTTCGCTCAGTGAAGAAAGAATACCGGCCAGGTAACGACGTTCGCGCTCTATAATCTTGCGCCCTTTGACGGCATGCACCATGGCCGCGACACGCGCCAGCAACAGCTCCACGGACTCATCCTTGAACAGACAGTCAGATGCACCCGCCTCCAAAGAAGCGCGAATGACGTCGTCCGAGTATGACGCCGTGAGGATAGCGGCGGTTAAGTGACTCAATGATTGATCGTTGCGGATAGCACGGCACAGGACATCGCCGTTTCCTGCCGGCATGAAATAATCGACAACGACTAGATCGAATACGGATTCGCCGAGCTTGCGCAGGCCGTCGTCGACATCGATGGCGGTGTCGCAAAGATAGCCGTGTTTGCGGAAAAGATTCGAATAATAGTCCCGCGAAGTCCGGGAATCATCGACGACTAGGACGCGGATGGCACTGGGGGCACTCATTTGCTTTCTGTCAGGTCTCCGCGCGACCACTTCGGGTTAGGTCGCACGCAAGGTGCGGTACAAAAGCGCCACCAGCGCGCCGCTCCCGGATACATCGGCGCCCTGCGGAAACGCGTCAGATTACAACGGCAATTATGTCCCTGAACGCAGCCTTAAAGGCTGTTCCTGCATTTCTGTCGTGAATTCCTTTTCCTTCCCGGCCAGCTGCCTCTTACCTTCCGCCAGGACTCCGATGGCCTCCGATGCCATATAGCAGACTACCAGCGTACCCAGGGCAACGAGCACTCCGCCAACCATGAACTGGATGCCTCCGACGAAGGTCGTGTCACCAAATGACGGAATGAACTTGTGCATCGGGTTGAGAATGGTGGCAACGTTCTTGCCCGTAAACCAGACATATATGCCCCCGCCAATCGCTACCAGCGTTGTAAACGCACTGAACATTTCACCAAATGCCTTTACAAGCAGGGCCACCAACGGGAAGGTGCTGAATTCGGCTGCCTTGATGTGGTCGATCTGGCTGGCACGGATGATCAGAATATGCACCACCGAATAGATGGCCAGGATAAAACATACCTGGAACAGAATGCCTCCCAGGATACCGCTGGCCGGCAAGCTGAATATGACCTTGCCACCATTGAAGATCACGACAAGACTCAGCAAAATAACGAGTCCGGCGATTGTCCGCAGCGTGATCGCCGCAATGCGATTCAGGAACCCCGGTTGTCCGAGGAGATCAAGCACCCGGCGCATGAAAAAAACTTTTTCCATACTTCTCCCCTCTGAGACGTTTGACATCGTTTGAACGAACCTGGCTGTACAGCCCCCGTTTAACCCAAGTGTATCCCCAGTCTCAGCAGATGCGGACTGGGAAAAGCCTCAAATGCCAAATCCGCCCGACGAACGGTGCCGACCCGGTGCGCCCCGTTGCTGCCCTTGCGCCACGTGAAGCCGCGCACGGCTGGAAGGCATGCCGTCCTATCTCTACGAGCATAATTCATGGGACAATGGATGACATGCGCCAATACCTCGATTTGATGGCCCATGTGCTTGACCACGGCACTTCAAAGGGAGACCGGACGGGCACTGGCACCCTGAGCGTGTTTGGTTACCAGATGCGCTTCGATCTGGCCACCGGCTTTCCGCTGCTTACAACGAAGAAAGTTCACCTCAAATCCATCGTTCACGAGCTGCTGTGGTTCCTGAGAGGCGAGACCAATGTTCGCTATCTGACGGATCGAGGTGTAACGATATGGAACGAATGGGCTGACGCGCACGGCGAGCTTGGGCCGATCTATGGCTATCAGTGGCGCTCGTGGCCTGCGCCAGACGGCCGCCACATTGACCAGATCGGGCAGCTGCTGCGTGAGATCCGGGAAAACCCCAATTCGCGCAGGCTGATCGTCAGCGCCTGGAACGTGGCTGACATAGATCGCATGGCACTGCCGCCCTGCCATGCGTTTTTCCAGTTCTACGTGGCCGACAACAAGCTTTCCTGCCAGCTCTACCAGCGCAGCGCAGACATTTTCCTCGGCGTGCCTTTCAATATCGCTTCTTACGCCTTGCTGACCCTGATGATCGCCCAGGTAAGTGGATTGAACCCTGGTGAGTTCATTCACACCCTGGGCGATGCCCACCTGTACAGCAATCATCTCGAGCAGGTTAGGCTGCAGCTTGCGCGCGAGCCGCGACCGCTTCCGGTCATGCGACTGAATCCGGACGTCAAATCCTTGTTCGATTTCCGCTATGAGGATTTTGAGCTACTCAACTACGACCCGCATCCCGCTATCAAGGCTGCGGTCGCGGTATGACGGGTTCGCGCTCGCGCATTTCGCTCATCTGGGCCATGGCGAACAATCGGGTGATCGGGGCGAATAACACCCTGCCATGGAAATTACCTGCGGACCTGCGTCATTTCCGGACTCTCACCACCGGCCACCATATCATCATGGGTCGCAAGAACTACGAATCCATCGGCCGTCCCCTTCCCGATCGCGTAAACATCGTCGTCAGTCGACAAGCTGCCTATGAGGCCCCAGGGTGCGTGGTAGTAGGATCTATTGAAGAGGCGCTGCAGCGCGCCGCAGGCGACCCGGAGATCTTCGTAATCGGTGGAGCAGCGATTTATGCACAGACACTTGAGCACGCAGATCGTCTGTACCTGACAAGAATCAATGCGCAAATCCAGGGTGACACTTTCTTCCCGGACTTTGCGGAAGGCGCGTGGCGCGAAACCGCGCGCGAAGATCATCTAGCCGACGAACGCAATCCCTACGACTACAGCTTCATCACTTTGGAACGGCGTGAGGCCATCGCACTGCCGCCCTCGGGCGCGAACTGATTGTGCCCTAGGCGATCTGCGCAGCGAGCTCACGCGCCTGGTTTTTCTGTGATTCATTGCCTTCCGACATGACCTCATCGAGGATGCTGCGCGCACCGTCGGCGTCTCCCATGTCGATATAGGCCTTGGCGAGGTCCAGCTTGGTGGCGGTTTCATCCCACTGAGACTGGTCCTCAGATGAACTGGCACCGCCGCTTTCCGTGGCGCTCTCAAATTCCAGAACCGGAGTATCGCCCCCCGCCTCGCTGGTAAAGGACAGCCCTGTATCAGCCTGCGGCGTGTCGACGGTGGCGGTCCCAAAGTCGAGGGAGGGTTCGCTTGTACTCCCGCCCGTGTTGTTAAAATTGATTACGTTGGAATCGTCCGTCGACGTCGAATCCTCGAGGTTGAAATCGAGATCGAATCCGCTATCGGCCGGCGTGCTATGCACCTCCGCCGCCGGCGCAGCTGGCTCAGAAGAAGCCATTGCACTTGCCATATCAATGTCGAAATTGACGTCGTCACGCGCCGCTACAGGTGCGCCCAAATCGAAATTCAGGCCGGCATCCGGTGCGCCGCCATGGCGTGTCCCTGCCGGTGCCAACATTTCGGCTTCAAGCGCTGCAGGTTTGGCAAATGCTGCTGGTGCCGCATCTGCCAGCGGCCCGGTGGTGCGAGGCGCACCTAAGGGCGCGGCAGCCGGTTTGGCGGCCGCTGCGACGCCGGCGGTTTTGGCGCCGGGTGCACCGCCGCGGAACATCGGATTGCCGGGGCTGATCTTGCGGCCCATCTCCTCGACTTTTTCCCAAACCTTGCCGCCCTTACCCTCGACCTGCGCGTAGAGTTCTTCAGCCAGCGTCTCGAAGGCGCCGACGTCATTGCGCTGATGGTAGATTTCGAGCAATTTCTGCTTGAGCTCCAGACGATGCGGGTCCTTTACGACGGCTTCCTTGAGAATTTCCTCAGCCTGTTCGTCGCGCCCGTAGGCGAGATAGACTTCGGCCTCGGCTATCGGATCCACTTCATCGGTGTGGATGTTACCCATCCCACCCTGGCTAAAGTCGCTCAGGAAAGATGTATCGCTCGCAGCCGGTTGGCTGCCGCTGTCACTGATGCTCGCCCCGTCCGTGTTCAGGCTTCCACCTGAAAGGATGCTTTCTTCGAATTCCGCCTTGGCACGTCGACGGCGCAGGTAGTAAACCGACAGAATTCCGATACCCAGTACTGCCACCCCTCCCAGAAGCGCCAAGGTAAAGATATTGCCGGTTATGCTGTCGATAATGCTCTCCAGCAAGCTGGGGCTCTCCGGAACCGGCACAGGACGGTGAATAATTGGCTTTCTGACCGGTGGCCGGCGAACGACAGGCTTGGGTGCAACTTTGGCGGGAGCCGGGGTCGGTGCCGCCGCCTGCGGCGCTGGCGCGGCAGGTTTAGAAGCCTGATTCTGCGAAACCGCCAGTTCTTTGTTTTCGATGTCGATCAGACGCTCGGTATTCTTCACCTGTTTCTGCATCTTGCCGACACGATCGCTCAGCTCTTTATTCTCCAGCTGCTTGGCTTCGATTTGTTCCTCAAGCGTGGCGACCTTGCTAGTGAGAGCATGGCGCTCACCCCCTGCCGCTGCCTTGGCCGAAACCGGTCCGGCTGCCTTGGCCGACCCGCCGGTGGACGATTCACCCAGATTGGCACGCACGATGCGCAGGAGATCCTGGTCGCCCGCAACAGGGGTGGCGGCAACAGCCGCCGTGGCCACCTGCGGCTTGCTCGTTGCCTGCGGCTTGCTCTTTGCGGCAACTTGCGCCGGCTTATTTGGTTGCTTGGGCGCGGTTTGTGCCTTGTGCGCAGTTTCCTTGGCGCCAGACGCCGGCTTGGCAACTGTCGGCGACTCGCTGGGAACTGTGACCGAGCGGCTTGCCGCCGCTAACCTCACCTTGTATTCCTGCCAAGCGTCATATTGTACGTGAACCTCTTTTGTCGCCTCGGCCCGTGAAACGGCCTCGACAGCACTGCGGCTCGGCAGGCGCAGGATACGGCCGGTCTTGAGGTTGTTGATATTGTGATCAAAGAATGCTTTCGGATTAGCGCGCAGTAGCGCAACCATTACCTGTTGCGCACTGATGTTGCGGTCGGCATTGAGCTTCCTGCTGATCGCGTACAGCGTGTCGCCATTCTTGACCTGGTAGCGGCTTGCGCTGGCCCATGAGGAAGGCGTCACGGCCGACGGGGTCGGCGACATCTCTTCGGGTGCGGCGGCTGTCGTGGTCTGGCTTGTTGGCGGACCCAGCAATTCACCCGTTTCAGTCGTCTGCGGTTGTTCGCTGGGCGCGCTCTCAGTTGTCACCGGCGCCGTCGTTGCCGTCTCGGTCGGCGCCGTCGTTGCCGTCTCGGTCGGCGCCGATGCGGTCTGAGTCGGTGCAGGCGCTTCCGGCGCCGCGGGCGCAACGGCTTCCGGGCTGGGCGCCGCGGGCGCCTGCGTCACGGTTTCGGTTTCGGCCGGAGCCTCGACTTCCGGGCGCGTGCCGGCAACCCAACGCGGCGGATCGAGCAGTGCAGTATATTCCCTTACGAGGTGACCGCCGGCCCAATCCACCTGCAACAAGGTGTGGATGAACGGCTCGCGAATCGAGCTGCTGCTCGTGAGTTTGATGAAATAGGTGCCGTCCGGATGTTGCGCAATGGTGTACTTGATGTCGGTAAGAAAATCAGGGCGGTCGATGCCCGCTTGCTCAAAATCCGAGCGCGATGCGAGAGATGGACTGAGACTCTGCAGTTCCTGCGGAGTCGGATTGATCAGGTCGACCTCGGCGTCCAGGGGCTGATCCAGACTGGAATGCACAACAAGTCTTCCCAAGCCCAGGGCATAGGCCCAGGCAGGCAGCATTGAAAGGACTGCCCCCAGGATAATTCCAGTTTTCCACAGCCCGCCCGACTTCATTTGGTGCATGGCGTTCACTCCCCCAACTGCCCCAACTTCATTCCGCTGTAAGCTTTGTTCAACAATAGCTTTCTTTACTTGGACTTATATCCGCATAGTAGTAATAGTCTTTACAAACATCAAGTAACTATAGCCGACAAATACTATTTCACCAACAGCCAACGTGCGCCCATTTCCCCGGAACATCCCGTTTTTGCGGTAAAAAAACAATTGAATCTCATGAGATTCCACGGTCTTAACCCCCGCGATACACATTCCATCACGTCCGCGCAAGTACGCCAGAATCGACGGCGTGCTTCAGCTAATTAGGTTGGAAACCAGGCGAATGGGCCCGCCGCGGGTGCCGGTGGATAGGACTGGTAAGACGCGTGCGCAGGGCAAGTGATTTCTGTCGTGGCTAGAATCATCCTTAATTTACGGTATAGTCGCTTTCCTGCGATCCGTCCATGTGGTCTGACACAGTGGGCACGCAGCGCCGCTGCAGACGTCCCGCGCCAGTATCAATGCACGGCAAAGTCGGCCTGGCTGTTAAGCCTCCAGAACGATCCGTAGCATGCGCCGCAGAGGTTCTGCGGCGCCCCAAAGCAACTGATCGCCAACCGTAAAAGCCGACAGATAGTGGCCACCCATCGCGAGCTTACGCAGGCGTCCGACCGGTACGGAAAGTGACCCGGTGACTGCAGCAGGGGTGAGTTCGCGCACGCTGCGTTCGCGTTCGTTCGGCACAACGCGAACCCAGTCATTTGCCGTGGCCAACATGCCTACGATTTCATCCAGCGGCAGGTCCTGCCTAAGCTTGATGGTAAGCGCCTGGCTGTGGCAACGCATGGCGCCGATACGCACGCAGATGCCATCAACCGGGATCGGATGCGCCTCGCGCCCCAGGATTTTGTTGGTTTCCGCCAGGCCCTTCCATTCTTCCCGGCTCTGGCCATTTCCAAGATCCTTGTCTATCCAGGGAATCAGGCTGCCGGCGAGCGCGGTACCGAAATTTGCCGTCGGCAATGAAGGATCGCGCAAACGCTGCGCAACCGCCCGATCGATTTCGAGTATCGCAGACGCAGGATCATCGAGCATAGGCTGGCCCGCATCGTATGCGGAGCCCATCTGCTTGAGTAATTCGCGCATGTTCTGAGCGCCCGCGCCGGATGCTGCCTGGTAGGTCATGGCTGTCATCCATTCGACGAGGTCGCGCTGAAACAGCCCTCCCAACGCCATGAGCATCAGGCTGACGGTGCAGTTGCCACCGATAAAGTCTTTCACGCCTCTGGCCAAGGCTGCGCGGATAACGTCCAGATTCACCGGGTCGAGGATGATGACACTGTCCTTACTCATGCGCAGCGTCGACGCGGCGTCTATCCAGTAACCCTTCCACCCCGCGGCACGCAACTTTGGAAAGATTTCG